>NZ_AP028978.1:3365874-3672832 GCF_036512875.1 Xenorhabdus taiwanensis
AAATTCTTTTGCAGGAACCAGCCTTGCTCACGGATCTTTGCGGTGAGTACCGTTTCAAAGTTCTGCATGTCCGCGACAGTGAGAAATTGCTCTTCCAGTAAGGTGATTAATTTTTCTTTCAGTTCTGTGCTCATTTTTGTTTCCTCAATGGTTATTTTGTATCACTTGGGTAGTACGGCGATTTTTGAAACCCTATTAGTGCACTTAATTAACTTATGTACTCCCTACTGAGATCTATTTAAGTAATGTGTTCTTACTTGGCTGTGCTTTACCTTACTGAACTCTCCAAACCCCCCTTACCCCCCTGGTTCTCTTCCCTAAGGCTTGTACTACTAAACTGATACATACTTACCCCCTATAAACAAACCTAAAACTAAACAACTAACTTCGGCTCTTCGGTATAACCTTTCATCGATCTGTAATTTTTCTTAAAAAACAGTCTTAGCCATGTGTTGGCAGCCCTAGCACCTGTGTTATCCCGTCGATACGGCACGGGATCTTCATCCCGCCGAAGTTTGTAGATATATGCGTATTTATCCCTTGCATATTCCCGCATGCTTGAATTGTTCATGGCGGAAAGAATCTTCTGAATAAATTCCGCGTCACCTGGCTGATAAATTTCGGGCATGGTCACTTTGACGTAATCAGGAAAGTGCCCCATAACTAGACCCCGATTACAGACAATACCCACGCACCCCAGATTGGGATCACCACCAGCACCAGTACATAAACAACCACCGGCTGAATGTTATTCATTGCTTACCTTCGTGGGTGGCTCTTGTGTTGCGCTCTGAGGATCTGGAGCGTGAGTTTCATTTGCAAAAAGTTGATCTAAACTACACTTAATACCCTGAGTCGCTAGTGCATTAATTAACTTTCTAGAAACAGCTATGTCTGGGGCTCTAATCCCTGTTTCATAGTGGCTAATGGCTGAAGGAGTTAAGCCAACCAACATGGCTAAATCTTTTTGTTTTAGATTCGCCATCTGCCTGTATTTTTTGATTAGGTTCATATTGATTCCTCCATATCTAAGAGCATATAAAATATTTTGTGTATAATCAATACAAATTGTACATTGCAATATTCATAATTCAGAAAGAGAATTAATACATGAAAGAGATATGGTATGAGCTGGCCAAGTCCAGAATGAAAGAGCTTGGAATATCCCAAGAAAAACTGGCTGAATCCTTGGAGGTTACACAAGGGGCGGTTGGGCATTGGTTAAATGGAAGGAGAGTTCCTTCTGTCGGAGTGATCATGGAGTTAATGAAAGCCATAGGGCTTGATAATGTTAGCTTTGATTCCGAAGGCCTAGTGACTCATGCAGAAAAAAGCGAGCCGACGCTAAGTACTCACCATGGAACTAGAGTTAACTCTTTAAGAGATCGCCTGAAAGCCACCCTGTCCAAGGAGGGACTAAACCAAAAAGAGCTGGCAGAATTATTAAATGTTAGCGCTCAGACAGTAAATAACTGGTTGAGTAGGAACTCTATTAGCAGAGAAGCAGCACAAAATATCAGTGAAAAATTTGGATACTCCCTTGACTGGCTTTTGAATGGTGTTGGTGAACCAAAATTAAGTGATACATCAAGGCATCATCCGGCATCAGAGATTCCCCCTAAAAACGAATGGCGGACTATTACCACATGGGATAGCAGTACCCCATTAGATGATAATGAAGTGGAAGTACCGTTTTTGAAAGATATAGAATTTGCCTGTGGTAGCGGGCGTTGTGTGGATATTGATTATAACGGCTATAAGTTGCGCTTCTCAAAGGCAACATTGAGAAGAATTGGCGCTCCGACAGATGGATCAACAATCCTATGCTTCCCTGCGAAAGGGAACAGCATGGAGCCAATTATACCAGACGGCTCCACTGTAGCCATTGATACAGCAAATAAAAATATTACAGACGGAAAGGTTTACGCTATTGAACAAGATGGATTAAAACGAATAAAGTGTCTATACCGAAAACCAGGAGGAAAGTTGCTTATTCGTAGCTACAATCGTGATGAGCATGATGACGAGATGGCCGATCAAAGCAGCGTGAATATTATTGGAAAGCTATTTTGGTACTCAGTGATGTATTACTAAATGCTCTATAACCCATATCCACACCCGCCAACTCCAACCCTCTATGTGAGGGTTTTTTTGTATTAGCTGTCGCTGACATACTGTGATATTGCCCGCATTTTTACAACTCAAAAAAACAACATATCATTATTAATCAATATGTTAAAATTTTTATTTTATCTTCAACATAAATACATGTTGATCGTGAAAAATACATAACGTATTATTTATACACACCAAAAATACACAGCACCAACTCTTTAGGGATACTTATGTCTACTGAAATGAATGAAATCGAAAAAAAAGTGACTCAATCTAGCACCATACTTGCAATGCTTTCCAAATACAACAAAACAATGGAGCCTGTGGATGTAGCTGTCTTGATAGATCTGGCCAGCGAACTTAGTACCGATATATCTAGTTGGTTCATAAATAGAAAACCATGAAAACATTTATCTTCGGCGCAATTGAGCGTTCCAATATGGAACAAACACGCCCTATATGTGTTAAAGCTCAAGCGCGCGATGAACAAGAAGCAAGAAGGTTATTAGCGCCCTTATATGTCATTTACGGCTGGATGGGTCAAATAGTTAATTGTAACCAAGATAAATAATATTAATTTTGAGGGTATAAAAATGAAAAAATCAGTAACTAATATCAATAATACTTTGGTGACTGAGATAAACAATAGCCAAATTAAAGGGCAGCAATCGCTACCCTGTGGCGATAAGCCTTTTATTTATGCTGCTAACTTAAATCTTTATGAACTTATTGCGTGGCTTCAAAATGAAATTAATGCACTTAATCGCCGTGAAAGAGCACTTTGCATTATATCGAAAACAGTCGATTCATTGGAGCTTGAAATTAATTCTCTTGTGACTCATCAGCCTTTTTCAGAGTCTGTTCACCTGAGCCAAGAATCCAATTTACTTTTAGATTCCAATCAATGCCAGATGCGTCTTTGTTCAGCTTTAAACTATTTACGTAGTTTTGGGCTTTCTGAGGTAGATTTTCCGGGACAAGGTCTTTCAGAAGAGCAAAGACAATCCATTCGAGCGGATTGGTTTCCAGTTCCCGAAGAGAAACTTGATACCGAGTAAACAGTAAATGTTTAAGAGCCTTATCACCTCTTAGCGGCTCAAATATTGTTGCATGCTGTTTTCGGTATTCATAGCTAACTATTTCAAGCAATAAAATTAAATAAGAATGTATTCTGGCGCTATCAGGATCACCTTTGGAAATTATGTTTTGGCTGGTGTAGCTGGCGCCATACGAAGGGAAAATAGCTTTTTGAATCTCTATAAATAAGTTCGAATAAACAGACATAAATAAATACCTTCTTGGTTGTTGTAGGGGCTACCAAGAGTACCACCACCTTAAAGGTAAAATAAAAAGGTGAATCAGCATAATTTGATCAAGGAGACAAAAATGTTAATTCTAACCCGTCGCCGACAAGAGAAAATCATCATAGGTGATGATATCGAAGTTGTAATACTAGGCATCAACGGCAATCAAATTAAAATAGGTGTTAAGGCACCAAAAGATACTCCTGTACACCGTGAGGAAATATATCAACGTATTCAGCAAGAATATAATGAGGCAGAGTGATATGAAAACAAAAATATCAGTTGGTGATAAATCTTATTTAGAGAATGCATTGGAAATTAATGAAGAAATGCAGGCTTTATTAGCACCATTATTAAAATTATCTGAGGAAGATATAGATACCGATGTTTATTTAAAGTTACGAGCCACGCATAGATTGTCAATGTGTCAGTATCGTGACCTGAATGCATTAAACAATAACTTCAATAAATAATCAGGGTGGAATATGTCAAACAGCCTACAAGCAGCCGTTGAAATTGCAGAAGAAATTGAGGCGTCAATAGTTCCAGTAATGACTGCAACTCAAAATGAAGCCGAACCGGATACTTATTTAATGTGCCGTGGTGTGCATCGTCAGACTTGTGATTTAGCTCAGCGGTTAAGAGACATTAATAAAGATTATATCATGTCAGATAATCAGGCATTCGATGAATTGGAAGGTGTTGCGAATGAAATAGAAAATCTAAGAACGTATGTTTCTTTATTAATTGATACGGATAAAAGTCTGACCGGTGCACAATTACTTAGCATTGCATTGATTGCAGTCTGTAATATAGGCAAAGAAATAGCACGAGTCCGAGGAGTAGAATACCAATGATGAATAACATCTTCTATCACATTCGTTTCAACAATGAACAAATCTCAGAAATGAGTGACCATGATTTACTGTTTTTATCTTCATCAAGTCATGAGGTTATTTATTCGGTAACAAGTGGAATGAAGGCTATTGCCAATTTAGCAGGTGCAGCAGTTAACGGTGAGGAATATTCGCCCGATGAAGCAATGACTGACCTTGATAGATTATCGCGACTGTTTTCTGTATTACCTCTTATTATCGAGGCCGAATACGTAAATAACGTGAATGCAGTTAGTGAATTAAGAGAAAGAAGAAGCAAAACTCAATCAAAATAAAAACAACAAAACAAATTTAATTACAGCGCCATCGCTGGGGGATCGCTCACGCTGAAAACGGGAAATAGAAAATGACACAATCAACTTTGCTTGAAAGAAAGCGAAAGGCATTAGTAAACGCGAAATTGGATTCATTAAAAAGTAAGTACGGCGTTCATACCGATATAGTCACAGTAAAAAACACTAAATATCGATTGGATTTAGACGAAGAAGTATTAACAAATGCTTTGATTCATCACTTTGAAAGAAGTGTGAGATTAAGTCTGAAAGGGCAATTTGTTGCTGAAGGTGCCCTAATAAAGATATACGAAAACTTTTATACCAAATTCGGAAATTTAACCGAAGAAGGTGAAGCATTTATGACTGAGATTTTAGAAAACGTTGCACAAAAAACGGAGCCAATAACATGACAAATAAATCCTATTTAGATTTTGCTGATACAGCTATTCAGATGGAAAAAGAAGAAAAGTATGACCTTGCAGCCGAATATTGGGGAAAGGCCAAAAATGTAGCCACCAATTTAAAGAATCAACTCTGGACTGAATATCGCCAAGAGCATAACGAAAAAAGACATTCATTACATCATTGTCATAGTACGGCATTAAGAAGCCAAAAAGAAAATAGACGAATGGCCGCAGCATTAAAAAGGCACATGAAAAAACAAGCGGTGAATAATGACAGCATATGAACAAGCAATACAAGAAGCCAAAGAATTAGAAAGCCAAAATTTATTTCGTCGCGCTGCTGATAAATGGGGTAAAGCACTTTCATTATCTCAGGATAAAAAACAAGAACAGGAATGCACCAAGAATAATTTGCGCTGCGTTCGGAAAGCACAAATCAAAATACAGGAGGGGTTGTAATGACCAAGAAAAATGAATTAGTTCCAGTATCCGCCAAAGAATTACAGATCGTTGAGTATCGCGGTCAGCGTGTTGTGACTACCGAACAATTAGCTGCGGGGTATGGAGCTACTGAAAAAATGATTACCAATAATTTCAGTAGAAACAAAGAAAGGTTTGTTGATGGTAAACACTATTTTTGGGTTGAAGGTGATGAGTTGCAGTCACTTAAGAACTGCCCCTCTTTAAGAGGTTCAGTTAACAAACATGCAAGAAACCTCATTCTCTGGACAGAACGCGGCGCGGCGAACCACTCCAAGATGCTAGAAACCGACCAAGCTTGGAATTACTTCGATGACCTGACCGAGTTCTACTTCACTCGCCGTGACAGCATCACAACGGAAGCTGAGTTACTCAGTAATCCCGCGAAGCTACGTTCAATGCTGTCTGTGTATGCCGAGAATGTTGAGCGCCTTGAGGGTGAAAATAAAACCCTGAGCGCCACCGTGGACAGTCTGGAAAAGCACTTTACCAAAGGCATGACCATTCCCGCTTTCTGTAAGGGCTTGAATGGTGTGAATACCACCAAAATCATGTGGTGGGCAATGGAGCGCAACTGGCTCTACAACGAACAAAAAGACCCTGAGAAAAAGCCGCGCTGGCGTGTCGCTTCATACGCCCGTGATCGCTATCTCACCGAAGATGAAAACGAGATAAAGCCTCATGGACAAGATCCCTTTATCACCCGCACCGCTGTGTTATTGGAAAAAGGCTGCCATCGCCTCTATGCCCTGTACATGAAAGGCGAACTTCCCATGAAGAAGAGCTGGAACGGCGAATACCAACACGATAAAGCAGTTTATACACCGGAGGGCAAGTAATGAGCAAACACACTAAAACAGCATTTGATTACGGCAAGTATGGCGTGATTGTCATCACTGAGGCGGCGAATACTGAAATCGTAGGTTATGTAGAGGCACTGAAATCATTAGACGCGGGTCAGTATGACCGCGATTTATTGCTGGGTTTTGATTTGGTACTAGCGATTTATCATGGCTGGAAAGCAGGCTTTTATAAGCCCACCAGCGAACAGAGGGTGATGCTATGGCGGTGGATTGTCTCAGCCTCATTTATCCGGGAGCAAATAGACAGAAACGGCACCCGTGAGGTTGATAACGGTCAGGGCGGCACTGATACCGCCGCTATTTATCTTAATGGTGCATCTGCAATCACGGTGTACCCACTGGCAGAGCGCCTGATGCTGGCAACCCATGTTGAGGGGTTCGCCTTTGAGCAGTTCGGCAGCGAAGAAGGGGCAGATATGGCGCTAAGAATGTACATGGATTTCGTTAATAAGCAGCCAGAGGAAGGTAACTGGTTATCCGAGAAAGGGCGTGAGGGACTTTCTATCCTGCACGATGAATTAATCGAAGCGGTCGAGTCTGGTGAGTTTGACCCTATGCCGATCTTTCATTGAGAGGAAGCCCACATGATAACGAAAAACTTTCGCCTCAACGCACTCGCGAATACTTACGCAGCCGCTATCTATCACGACGTAACGACCCGTAACGGCGGCGATCACTTCACAATGCGAGTCGGAAAAACGGAAATCAATGTCGCTATTGTCGATGGAATAAAAGGCATTCGTGAACTGGTGGATAGTTACGCACTGGAAGCACTACAACAGCGTTATCCAGTATGGGAAGTGATAGCTATTAACCTAATGGAAAAATGCGTAGTCAATGGCTCTCTGACAGGTTACGGGCGTGAAATATGGCAAAGCATGATCAATGACATGGGCGACACGCTGGCAGCCAAGGGGATGTTTCAATGACTGAGGAGCACCGCCAGATGGTGGATATTAACGACGAACTGGTCAGAACGGTAGTCCACATCGACGATGGCAGGGATCACACCAAGCGGCATATCCACCGCATGAGACGCAATCAACATATTCACGAGGGCATCTGCCCTCCTCTGCCACCCGCACCCAAAGTGGCAGAAGTGAAGATAACTCCAATGAAGAAAGGTAACAGCGTAAGACGGGGTAAAAAATATGAAAGGTAAATTACTTCCTGTAGTTGTCGGTGTTGAGATTCCTCTTGATGAATTCGGGCGCTACAACCTGAACACATTACATAAGGCCAGTGGAGAGAACGAAAATAAAGCACCTAACCAATGGTTGAGAACCAAGTACGCAAAAGAGCTTATCGCAGAACTGGAAGCTAAGTTATTGAAAAACAATCAGACGGCATATTTGCAGTCTGGTCAAAAAGCAGTCGACATAAATAATGGTGGTTCTTCACCGGGCACTTACGCACATGAGCTGATAGCCGTCTCTTATGCAGGGTGGATTCGACCGGATTTTCAGCTTGACGTGAACCAGGCATTTATCGATTTCAAATCGGGAAATTCAGGCATTGGGATTAATGCCCTTCCTTCTCTCGATCACATGGTTGGAAGATTTGATGAGTTACGCCACCAGCTCGCACGGGATGAAAAGAACGAAGCTGAGTTACTTTCTGTGTGCAGCCAAATCATGAACGCACGAAAAAAGACCAAAGGGAAGCGCCAGAAAATGATTAGCGCACTGGAAGAAGCAGGCCAGATGGCTATCGACCTTAACAGTGGAGAAGAGCAATGATCAGCATCGATAACGCACAGAATGAAATTGGTTTACCCGGTCACATTGACGACGGGCGCGAGTGGGCAGACTGGTTATTGAAGAAGGTGGAAGAAAGCAAGAAAACCCAAACAATCCCTTGGGTCAGCGTTCAGGACAGGATGCCTGTAGATGATGATAAGTGGGTTCCCTTGTGTCTTGTTTATGTTTCTTTTGGCTCTATTTCCCGCGCAGGTTACGACTACTGGAATACCGACACGCAACAATGGTCAGAACACGAAAACAATGAAGTCACACACTGGTGCTATATGGATGATATCCCTGCTCCAGTAACACAGGAGAATTGATGTGAAAATCAAAACAAGTGATCTGACAGGTAAAGTGTTGGATTGGGCTGTGGCCTTGTCTTTAGGAGCAGAGATTTGTAGTAAGGGTCGTTTTCTGGAATTACCAAGTGGGCATTTTGTAGATAAAAAAAGTAGATATTATTCATTTAAGCCATCTTCTGATTGGTCTATATGCGTCCAGTTAATTGATAAATATCTAGATAGCTTAACCCGTATGTGTATTGATTCTCCTTGGATAGCATCTTGTAAGGCGGTAACAGTGAATGATTTTTCCATTTGGAAAGTACAGGAAGGCCAAACTCCACAAATCGCCATCTGTCGCGCTGTAGTCTCTTCTAAATTAGGCGACGAAGTTGACATCCCTGATGAGCTGGTGGAGAGGGCAAATGACAATGGCCAGAAATGACCAATATCTGAAAGGAGGTGAGTGATGAAAATGAACACAACATTTTTATTAATGGCAGAGTTTGAAACATCACAAATACCGTTATCAGCTATAGCCGAGAAATATCTTAAGCTAAGTCCAGCAACAGCGGAACGTAAAGCTAACGAAGGTAAGCTGAAAATTCCGACATACAAAATGAACGACAGCCAAAAATCACCAAGAATTGTTCACGTACACGATCTTGCTGAGTATATTGACGGGCAAAGAGAACTAGCCGCAAAAGAAGTGGAAAGAATGCAGTCGAAGAAGAAAACAAACTAGCTATACCCTCTCAAAACCATTGGGTGCTATGTTCATTACAGCACCCCAATAGCACCCCAAAAACTCTCAATTAATTGATTTTATTAATAAACATATCCCATCTAACATGGGGGCAACAGAAAAGCGGGATGATGGGTGCATATCACAAACCTCGTTTTAAAATCAAAAGATAGCGCCGATATCGCCACTTTATATTCTGGTTTATTTCGGCTTTTATTCAGCCATTAGGAGATATTGAGGGGGAGCACAAACTCCCCCAAATTATCCAAGGCGGGCAATTATACAGAGCGAAAAGGATCGCTTCAAACTCAACAAAAATGAATACTTGAATTAGCTCCATTCAAAGTGTAGTGATGAGAATTTCTCTTGAATTTCATTAATAAATCGATTTGTATTAGAAAGGCTCCAATTTCGAGCGATGTAATACCCCTCACCTTGATAATCAAACTCAGGCTCTAACTGAGTACGATATTTTTTGTATTTGTCTTCAGTTCCTTTAATTTCTTCATATTTTTTCAGTAACTGAAACGAACAAGTTTTATTACTTCGGAGATAGCTAAAACCAGACTCATCAATTAATCGATGATACTCAAGTGCTTTAACTGTATAAAAACCAATGTCTGATTTACGGAATCCTTGTTGGTAAAGTATTCCATTAACATACAGATTAAGTGATGAGTGATCTTTTTCATTGCTAGCAACTCTCTTTTCACGCTTTTTATGACGCACCTCTATCTGGTAATCCATCGCTTCAGAAAGAGGAATAATTTGCTCAATATTCAATAAAAGTTTTTCATTTACTCGAAAAGGCTGAAGACGAACACAAGTTATATCCATCCCTATATCATTCATCCATAAAACTGATGTTGTAATCTCTTTAGAAAAGCTAGAAGCAGCTAAAATAATACGCGTTTCTTTAGCAAAATCACTATGCTGTGGAGAGTCCCATGCCAGAAAATCCAACAACGAACTTTCAGCATCAATATCTTGTCCTGTTTGACTCAAAAATTCCCTGTAAGCACTAACAGCCTGCTCCCACGTCAGGTTCGAAACCATAGCTGCATACCGAATCGCCTGAAGTTCCATATGACCACCATCGTCATCCCGCTTAAGCTCTATGACGACGAGATTGGCAGACTTATCGATACCAAGTAAATCCAGGCGACGATTAGAGCCAACAAAATGACTATATTCTTCTGCAATCACTAATGTATTTGGACTAATGGCTCCAATTTGTGATTTTAAAAGACGCTGAATGTCTTGTCGTTCCTTCAGCTTCTCTTCCTCAAATGAAGTCATTTCAACTTCTATTAACGTATCCCGTGTTAATTCATATATTGCCATGTTTGTACTTGTATTATTTTTTGTAATTGTTCCTTTATGTCATATAGTATACATACCTATCCCCACATGCTGTTAATGCAATACACGAATTTCAGTATGGCTACTATCTTCATCCGTGACTTCGTCGTCGAGCGAATCTTCCATTTGTTGATCGTGCAATATAGAATTGACCGCATCAGCAAAACCATCTTTCATATATTGTTCCATAAAGATACCTTTCGGGTTTGGCCAGGGTAATTGAGCTATCGGCCAGTCACAGTGTTCCTTATAAAACCAAAACGCTTTCAGGCGTCCTTTCGCTGTGTCAAAATTCCGGTTCCAATAGGCATTACCTAACCGATAATTCGTGTGGAATTCATCGAAACTGCCAAAAATTTCATAAACATAATTAGCTGTTTTTAGTATATTTTTCCACGCTGTTTCTTCACTAATATAGCCCGCAGCAAAACAGTTTCGGCTCAAAACAATCGCTCGCCAGAGATCAAATCCCCAAAGTAAAACAGGCGGGCGTCCATTAATTGAGCGAGAACATTGCTGTACATATTCCTCTGGCTCTTCAATTAAACTGCCAAGTACCTTAAATATTTCTCCATCGGTAAAAACCGCATCAACCGCAAAACGTTCTGAGTGCATTCCCGCCCATAAATCATGCAATACTTTCCAATAATCTTTTTCATTAAGTATTCCCCAATCTGTATAGACTTGAGACTGATGAGGCTCTGCATCAGATAAGGGCAAGATACGGTATTGGTAATTATCGTGAGAAATACGACTTTTTAAAGGATAATGTTCTAATGTTTCTGTCCAAAAACCATCGTAATAACAACTAACGATATGCAAACGCAATGCCTGACGCTTTTCTTCCGGCAAAACAGAATACTTTGCCTGTAAGTAATAACGTTTCTGTTCGGTAATAGGGAGATTTTTGATGCGTTGGAGGCTATAAGTGGAGAGATATATACCCAGTAAGCTCAAGCCAATCAAGCTAGCCCAGAGTATATATTCCTTTGAAGATACATGATTATCATCAAAGATCAGTATCGTTATTCCGACCGATAATACCCCTAACAAAAGTGTTGTAATATAAAGAGCACTTAAACCAACTGTCTGAATAGGCTTAAGAAATGTCACCCTTTTTCTTTCCTTGAGGATATTTTTAATTATCCGAAAACCATTAACAGGAAATCTTCTATTATTTGGGTGGTTTTGCAATAATTCTTTCATTTTTAATCCATTAATTAAGTAAGATGTATTTTTAATTCTTTAATGTTAAAATCTTTTTCTTTTCTAAGTAGAACCATCAGAATAAACTGCTTTTATTATTAATCATTATAAACCATGCCTAATATTAGTAATGGAGAATACTATTTACAATGTAAATTATGATAAGTGACATATTCAAACAATATATAATTTTAATTTTCAATATAATTATCCAGATAAATCAACTTAAACCTTCAGATATTATCCAATATTTTCAGTTTTATTTTCTCCGTTTTTCAGCCCATTTTATTGTTCTTATCCACAGATTAATTTTATTTTCAAGTCTCTCATCATGACAAATTAACCACTTTTCCTCACAGGTATGTTACACATCAGACGAGAACTGAACATCATATAGATCCCACTCTCAGGTTAAAAAACATGATAACATTAAAGTCATTAGCATCGTGTAGGTGTGAGAGGTGTAATGAAAACTATCAATCAAAAAAAGTTACTGGCACAGGCTGAAACAATCTGCCTGTCAAGAGGGGTTCGTTTGACACCTCAACGCCTTGAAATTCTTCGTTTAATCACTGAACAGCCTGGCGCGATAAGCGCTTATGATTTGCTGGATTTATTGCGTGAAGCCGAACCACAAGCCAAACCTCCAACGGTTTATCGTGGATTGGAATTTCTGCTGGAACAAGGTTTTATTCACAAAATTGAATCTACAAATAGCTATGTGCTTTGCCATCATTTTGAAGAGCCATGCCATACTTCGGCAATGTTTATCTGTGAATTTTGTGGTTCAGTAACTGAAAAGGATGCAAAGGATATTGAATCAACTATTCAACAGTTAGCGCAAGGTACGGGATTTCACTTGCGAAATAGCGTGATAGAAGTGCATGGTATGTGTTCTTCCTGCCATGAGATTGAATCCTGTACCGAGCGCGATATATGCCAGCACAATCATTCGGTTGAAGAAAATAAAAAGAAATAAGAAAAAACGCTTGAAACCAAATTGAGCAATGAGGCGGTCATAACTAATATAATCTTATATTTTTCAAGTTCCCGTTGAACTTTAGTTTAACGGGCTCTGGGAAAGACGACCGCCCCAGAATGGCAAACTGCAATTATCCGCCTTTACAATCAGAACCAGTCTCCGCTACGAATAACGCCGACTGCCAATCCTTCAATAGTGAAATTCTGCTCGCTCAAATCAACAACAATGGGTTTAAATTCCGGATTTTCAGCAATCAGTTCAATTTTGTTTCCTGTTTGTTTGAAGCGTTTTACTGTGACTTCATCTTCAATGCGCGCCACAATAACTTGCCCATTATGAACATCCTGGGTTTTATGTACTGCCAGTAAATCTCCGTCCATAATGCCAATGTCTTTCATGGACATTCCGCTGACACGTAACAGAAAGTCCGCACTTGGTTTGAATAATTCAGGATCAACCTTATAGTGACTTTCAATGTGTTCCTGAGCCAGTAGTGGTTCCCCAGCAGCAACACGACCGATCAACGGCAATCCCGCCCCTTCATCTTCTTCAAGCAGCAAACGGATACCTCTGGACGCACCAGAAATAATCTCTATCACCCCTTTACGCGCAAGTGCCTTTAAATGCTCTTCTGCTGCGTTAGGTGAACGAAAACCAAGACGCGCTGCAATTTCAGCACGTGTTGGTGGCATACCCGTTTGCGAAATATGGTCACGCACCAAGTCATAGACTTGCTGCTGCCTGGCAGTTAATGCTTTCATTTCGCCCCCTGTTTGTTTATACAGTCAAACTGTGAGTATATACAGGTAAAGCCGAATTGGGAACCTGTCAGCATGTAAAAGCAGCTAAATAACGTATTTGATGAAAAAACACGCTCCATCAGTGCATAAAATGCGACCAAAAGATCATTCCCCAAATAAACAACGCCAAAAATATGGTGAGCAATACAGCCGCAGAACCCATATCTTTCGCTCGACCTGATAACTCATGATATTCACTACCGATGCGATCAACGACTGCTTCTATGGCACTATTGAGGATTTCGACAATGACCACCAGCATAACAGAGCCAATCAGGAAGAGTCTCTCATGTAAGCCAAAATCTAAAGAAAATGCAATGATGATCGCAAGTATGACAGCAATTGCCTCCTGCCGAAATGCCGCTTCATTTTGCCATGCAGCCTTGATTCCTTTCACCGAATACCCAGCCGCTTTAATGATACGGCTCAAACCTGTTGAGTGATTTGCCATAAAAATTTTATTTAATGAACTTAACAATTGTATGGATATATAACTTTTAACTCTTATTATTGTCTTATTTCCACAGATCTCAAAATCTGTTTCTGGTATCCTTGCGATGCATTGCTAACAAGAGGCTTAAAGCAGTTATGTCAGGTTGGCGTAAAATATATTATAAATTATTGAATTTACCACTAAAATTATTAGTAAAAAGTAAACTCATCCCTACGGATCCTATTGCGGAGCTGCGTCTTGATACAACTCGGCCTATTTTGTATATATTGCCGTATCACTCAAAAACAGACTTATTGACTCTACGTCAACAATGTCTGGCGCAAGATTTGCCTGATCCGTTGAATCCTTTGGAAATTGGTGACACACAGCTTCCCAGTTGTGTCTTTATCGATAATGGTCCACGTGTGTTCCGTTGTTATGCGCCAAAACATGAATCTGTGAGAATTTTCCACTCTTATCTGGACATGCATCACAATAATCCCGATCTGGATATCCAGATGGTGCCTGTTTCCGTCATGTTTGGTCGCTCCCCAGGACGCGAAGGGCAAGAAGGGCATACAACCCCACAATTACGCTTGTTAAATGGCGTGCAGAAGTTTTTTGCGATCTTATGGCTTGGACGGGATAGTTTTGTCCGTTTTTCCACACCAGTGTCTTTACGCCGTATGGCTGACGAGCATGGTACAGATAAGATCATTGCCAATAAACTCGCCCGTGTGGCTCGGATGCACTATTCCCGCCAGCGTCTTGCGGCGGTTGGGCCTCGTTTGCCTGCCAGACAGGAGCTGTTTAACAAGTTACTGGCATCAAAAGCAATAGAAAAAGCGATTGCTGATGAAGCACGTAGCAAGAAAATCTCTCCCGAAAAGGCCAAGCAGAACGCCATCAATATGCTGGAAGAGATTGCGGCGGATTTCTCCTATGAAACCGTACGTTTGACTGATCGGGTTTTAAGTTGGACCTGGAACCGTTTGTATCAAGGCATCAATGTTCATAACGCCGAACGAGTTCGCCAGTTGGCACAAGACGGCCATGAACTGGTTTATGTTCCATGCCATCGCAGCCATATGGACTATCTTCTGCTCTCTTATGTGCTCTATCATCAAGGGCTGGTTCCACCACACATTGCTGCGGGCATTAACCTGAATTTCTGGCCTGCTGGTCCGATATTCCGTCGTCTCGGTGCGTTCTTTATCCGCCGTACGTTTAAAGGCAATAAGCTCTATTCAACCATCTTTCGTGAATACCTCGGTGAGTTGTTTACCCGCGGTTATTCGGTTGAATACTTTGTCGAAGGAGGGCGCTCCCGTACTGGTCGCTTGCTTGATCCCAAAACGGGAACGCTCTCTATGACCTTGCAAGCTATGCTGCGAGGAGAATCTCGTCCAATCACGATTGTGCCGATCTATATCGGTTATGAACATGTGATGGAAGTGGCAACATATGCCAAAGAACTGCGCGGAGCAACCAAGGAAAAAGAAGGCTTTTTCCAGATGGTACGCGGGTTGCGCAAATTACGTAATCTGGGACAAGGGTACGTGAATTTTGGTGAACCGATCCCGTTGACACAATACCTGAATCAGCATGTACCAGAGTGGCGTGACTCCATTGACCCAATAGAGTCTCAGCGTCCAACATGGTTGACGCCAACAGTCAGTAAACTAGCTGACAACATTATGGTTAATATCAATAATGCGGCCGCAGCCAATGCTATCAATTTATGCACTACGGCATTGTTGTCATCACGTCAGCGAGCACTTACTCGTGAACAGCTTATTGAACAGTTGGATTGCTATCTGCAATTATTACGTAATGTGCCTTACACTGACGATATCACAGTGCCAAACCAAACTGCAGAAGAGTTGTTAGATCATGCTCTTATGATGAATAAGTTTGAGGTCGAGAAGGACGGTCTGGGAGATATTATTATCCTGCCACGTGAAAGCGCGGTATTGATGACTTATTATCGTAATAATATCCAGCATTTATTGATCCTGCCATCCCTGATTACCAGTATTATTATGCATCACCGCCGTATTAGTCGCAGTGAATTGCTTAGACAGGTAGCGCTGATCTATCCGCTGATCAAGCAGGAACTTTTCATGCGTTACAGCAAGGAAACGCTCTCTGACGTCGTCAATACCTTAATTGATGAGCTGGCACGCCAAGGCCTTATCTGCAACAAAGAGCAAGGTATGCTGGTACTGAATCCTGCACGTATTCGCCCACTGCAATTACTGGCGGCAGGCATCAGGGAAACGCTGCAACGTTATGCTATTACGCTCTCTTTATTAAACGCCACTCCTGAAATCAGCCGTGGTGTACTGGAAAAAGAGAGTCGGATGCTGGCACAACGTCTGTCAGTTCTACATGGCATCAATGCGCCGGAGTTCTTCGACAAGGCAGTTTTTGCTTGCTCAGTCAATACGCTGCGTGAAGAAGGTTATATTCAAGACAGCGGCGATATGATTACCACCAGTGCCCAGGAACTCTATCATGTATTGAGTGAGCTGATGTCACCTGAAATTCGCTTGACGATTGAAAGTGTTAGTATGCCGCCAGAACAAAATGAACCTGTACAGGTAACACAAGAACAGCAATAACGACACCAAACTGGTCAGAAATTAACGGGCGGATTACCGCCCGTTATATTAAAGCTATATCCTATTAGGCATAGCTAAAAAAGACGCCGAGGAACAGAACTAAACCGACATAGTTGTTGTTCATAAACGCTTGAAAACAGGCAGACCTTTCCCGATTTGTGATCAGTTTTTGCTGATAAACGAATAGTGCTGTTGCCAATAATAACGTCCAATAATATATTCCCCCCAGATTCACCATCCCGCCAACTAAGACCAAAATGCCCAGCATGATGAATTGCAGAATGCCAATGATCAGTTTGTCAAAACGTCCGAAAAGTACGGCAGTAGATTTCACGCCGATTTTCAAGTCATCGTCACGATCAACCATTGCATACTGCGTATCATAAATTACAGACCAAATGATGTTGGCTAAAAATAATAGCCAACATTCTAAAGGCAAAGATTCACTGACTGCGGCAAACGCCATAGGAATTGACCAGCCGTAAGCAGCACCTAACACAACTTGTGGCAAGTGACTAACGCGCTTGACAAAAGGGTAAACCCACGCCAGTGCCAGACCAACGACTGACAATGCAATCGTCATTTTATTCAGGGTCAAAACCAGTGCGAAAGAAATGAGTAGCAGTGTGGCAAACAAGATTTTGCTTTCTTTTTCGGTAATATCGCCACTGGGAAGAGGACGAGATTTTGTCCGTTCTACATACCCATCAAATTTTCTGTCTGCGAAATCATTAATGCAACATCCCGCAGCACGCATAAAAAACACACCGAGAGTAAATACTAACCCTATGTGTAAATCTGGCATACCTTTTGCGGCGATCCACAATGCCCAATATGTTGGCCATAATAGTAATAATGTGCCAATGGGTTTATCGATACGCATTAAACGACAATAAGCACGCCATTTATCCCGCGTCATACTGACCTTCAATCTATTTTCCCCCTTTAGTTCTGTTGATCTTAATTCTATTTATATGCAGGTGAATTCGGTAAAAAAACCTCTGTGAGTAGCAATGGCTTGCCCGACAGTCTCAATAAAGAACGGCGTGCCCAACGATCCCCCTGTCGGCCTATTTGAATATAATCCCGTGTTAAATTATTACCACTAAAAAGATAACGTCCGAGTGGAACAGTACCTACATCAACCAATTTTCTATCTGGGCCAGTGAGTGTTTCCTCAGGAATAACTGTGCGTCCCAAAAGCCACGGGATATTATCCCCATACAAGACAATTTCACGTAACCAATACTTTTCACTTGCAGGCAAGTGCTCACTTTCATCATTTAACTCTGCCAGAGTGATAAAATCTTCCCGGAAAGGAACCACCGATACCTGCTGACAATGTTGTTCAAAGCGACGTGTCATTGAGCCGACTTCCATCAGCCAATCTAAAACAGATTCAGGCAGAAGGTCTGTCTCATTTGATGATAACCAGTGGATGGGGGTTGAATTTAATATTGTGTCATCTGTCATTATTATTTTCCCATTGCGGGGAATAGCCATTTCCCCGACAGCACAACGAATGGGGAGTGAGGATATCATGTTGCAGACCAATAAAATTAAAAGTTGATAACAAATTATGTAAATCACAAAAAAACTCACCTTAATAACTATTGTTATTAAGGTGAGAAAAGATTAGATAATATGGAGGTTCAGATTAACGCCACGCTTTGAATTGGTTAATCAGGCCATTTGTAGAGCTGTCATGGCTAGTTACAGCTTCTGCATCGTGCAGTTCAGGTAAAATACGATTCGCCAATTGTTTGCCCAATTCTACGCCCCATTGATCAAATGAGAAGATATTCAAAATGGCGCCTTGAACAAAAATCTTATGTTCATACATCGCAATTAATGCCCCTAAACTAAATGGGGTAATTTCACGTAATAAAATAGAGTTGGTCGGACGGTTACCTTCAAACACTTTGAATGGCACAACATTCGCCACATCTTCGGCATTTTTTCCTGCTTGCGCAAATTCAGCTTCCACCTGAGCCTGTGTTTTACCAAATGCCAATGCTTCCGTTTGTGCAAAGAAGTTGGAGAGCAGTTTGCTATGGTGATCACTCACTGGGTTATGGCTCATTGCTGGTGCAATAAAATCACACGGGATCAATTTAGTTCCCTGATGGATAAGCTGGTAGAACGCATGTTGACCATTGGTGCCAGGTTCACCCCAGATAATCGGCCCTGTCTGGTAATTTACCGGATTGCCATCACGATCGACGTACTTACCATTTGATTCCATGTTGCCTTGTTGGAAGTAGGCAGCAAAACGGTGCAGGTATTGATCATAGGGCAGAATCGCTTCAGTTTCCGCACCAAAGAAATTGTTGTACCAGATGCCGATCAGTGCCAACAAAACAGGAATGTTCTGTTCGAAAGCGGTTTGCTCAAAGTGTTTATCCATTGCATGAGCGCCACTTAGCAACTGTGCGAAATTTTCATAACCAATAGAAAGCACAATAGATAAACCAATTGCAGACCAAAGTGAATAACGCCCCCCTACCCAATCCCAAAATTCAAACATGTTTTGGGGATCGATACCGAATTTTTTCACTTCATGTTCATTGGTAGATAATGCCGCAAAATGTTTCGCGATATGCGCTTCATCAATAGCACTTTGCAGGAACCAATGACGGGCAGAATGCGCGTTAGTCATCGTTTCTTGCGTAGTAAACGTTTTAGAAGCAACCAGGAACAAGGTAGTTTCTGGATCTAAGTTCTTTAGCGTTTCGGCAATGTGGGTTCCATCAACATTGGAAACAAAATGCATATTCAAGTGATTCTTATACGCTCTCAGTGCCTCAGTCACCATATAAGGGCCAAGATCAGAGCCACCAATGCCAATATTGACAACATCTGTAATGGCTTTGCCTGTATAGCCTTTCCACTCACCACCGATGATGCGTTCACTGAATGACTTCATTTTCGCCAACACCGCATTGACTTGCGGCATCACATCTTCCCCATCCACCATAATCGGGGTATTACTACGGTTACGTAGGGCAATATGCAGCACCGCACGATCTTCAGTACGATTAATTTTCTCACCAGAGAACATACTGCGAATTGCGCCGGCTAAATCAGTTTCTTGCGCCAATGCTTGTAATTTCTCCAGAGTTTCCGCAGTAATGCGGTTTTTGGCGTAATCCACCAGAATCTGCTGATCAAATGTCGCAGAAAATGCCGTAAACCGTTCTTTATCCTGTTCGAACAGATCCCGCAAATGCACATTTTTCATTTGCTCAAAATGCTGCTGCAATGCTTTCCAGGCTTCGGTCTGGCTAGGGTTGATGTTTTTCATGAATAATGCTCTCTATCAACTGTCAATAAACAATAGGAATGCACAGATTGTAACGGTTTAATGCTGTGATTTATCTCCCTTTCCTTGTAATTACTGATATTGGTCAAAATAGCCCATAATTTCCAGCTCTAATTGTTGAGATAGGCAAAAACGATAATTTCCTTTCCATCATGAAAATTATTTATGCTTCATCGTCAAATATTGACTCCGTACGCCTAACCCGATATTTCTAACAGCCTATTATCTGAACTATTCTCCGAACAAAAGGTTATCATCCATGTGTGCTGTTTCATCTCCTGATTCGCAGTATGTAGTAGCAAAATTTGGTGGTACTAGTGTGGCAGATTTTGACGCCATGAATAATTGCGCCGACATTATTTTGGCGGACACAAATGTCCGTGTGGTTGTTCTGTCAGCTTCCGCTGGCGTCACTAATTTGCTGGTTGCATTGTCTGCTGGCTGCGATAGTGATAAACGGGAGAGCTATCTGAAACAGATCCGTGACATTCAATACGCCATTATTGACCGATTGAATGAAGCCGGTGTGATCCGTGAGGAAATTGATCGTCTACTGGAAAATATTGAGATGCTGTCAGAAGCAGCATCGCTCGCTACTTCAGAAGCATTGACAGATGAATTAGTTAGCCACGGTGAAGTCATGTCCACCTTATTGTTTGTAGAGTTGCTACGTCAACGCAACACAGGTGCCGAATGGTTTGATATCCGTCGGATCATGCGAACCAATGATAACTTTGGACAGGCAGAACCGGATATACTCCAGCTCCATACTTTGGCAATGGAACACCTTCATCCTCGCCTGAACAATACAATCATTATCACTCAGGGGTTTATTGGCAGAGAAGAAAAAGGTCGTACAACTACGCTAGGACGAGGTGGCAGTGATTATACCGCAGCCTTATTGGGTGAAGCGCTGGGTTTACAGCGTGTGGATATCTGGACAGATGTTCCAGGCATCTATACTACTGATCCCCGTATTGTTCCTACAGCTAAACGCATCAATAAAATTGCTTTTGATGAAGCAGCAGAAATGGCAACTTTTGGTGCCAAAATCCTCCATCCTGCCACACTACTACCGGCAGTTCGCTGTGGCATTCCGGTATTTGTCGGCTCCAGCAAAGAGCCACAGGCAGGCGGTACAGTAGTCTGTGATAAGACAGGAAATCCCCCACTGTTTCGTGCATTGGCCTTGCGCCGCAAACAAACTTTACTAACATTACATAGTCTGAAAATGCTACATGCCAGAGGCTTTCTGGCAGAAGTTTTTACCTTACTGTTACGCCACAATATTTCGGTGGATCTGATCACCACATCAGAAGTGAGTATCGCCCTGACGCTGGATACCAAAGGTTCCACCAGCACTAATGGCAACCTGCTGACCAATGCGTTGTTAACTGAACTTTCTAAATTGTGCCGTGTGGAAGTCGAAGAAGATATGGCTTTGGTGGCGATTATCGGTAATGAACTTTCGCGAGCAAAAGGATTGGGAAAAGGGATTTTTGGCGTGTTGGAACCATTTAATATTCGCATGATTAGCTGTGGTGCAAGCAGCCATAATGTCTGTCTGCTCGTTCCTGGTAACGATGCGGAACAGGTCATTCAGACATTGCACCAGAGTTTGTTTGAAGACTGACAAAATAAAGTCAAACATAATAAAGTCAAACATAGTGCCAGAAAAACCCGCATACAAAGCGGGTTTTCTTGATCTTGCAAAGAGGATAGTTAATCAAACTTATGAATGAACACATCGGATGTGTTTTTCCCCTCTTTATCATCCATAATAAGAAAACGAAAATAAATTCCATTTTGTGTCTATCGCAGCTATCGTTGCTGCAAGCAGACGATTATTCAGAGGGAATCTTATGAGCACAGCCGTTACCAGCAAACGCCCAAAAAAAACGAAAATGATGACAAACAGTGCCGCTGCAAGCGGTCAGGTTCAATCTTTAAGTCGGGGGCTGACACTTTTGGAATATATTTCCGATTCACCTGTTGGTGTTGCTCTGACTGATCTGGCGATACAAGCCGGTCTGCCCAACTCCACTACCCACCGTCTTTTGACCACCTTGCAGCAACATGGTTTTGTTCGCCAGATAGGTGATTTAGGGTTATGGGTGATTGCTTCCCATGCTTTTGTCGTTGGCAGTAGTTTCTTACAGAGCCGTAATCTGATGGTGCTGGTTCACCCGATATTGCGTCAGTTAATGGAAGATTCCGGTGAAACCGTCAACCTTGCCATCCTTAATCTGGATGAATATGAAGCCGTGATTGTCGATCAAGTGCAATGCAATGCGCTGATGAGAATGTCTGCGCCCATTGGTGGCAATCTACCGATGCACGCTTCCGGCGCTGGAAAAGCTCTGCTGTCTACTCTATCTGAACAAAAACGCCTCCAATTGTTGCATAAAAAAGGGATGCACGCTTATACCCAACATACTTGTACCACCGCCGCAGCATTAACAGAAAATCTCGAACAGATCCGCAAGCAAGGTTTTTCATTTGATGATGAAGAACATGCGTTAGGACTACGCTGTATTGCTGCCTGTATCTATGATGAGCATCATGAAGCTTTTGCCGCTATTTCCATCTCCGGCCCAGTATCACGTATCTCTGATGATCGAGTAACCGAACTTGGTGCCCTTGTTATGCGGGCAGCAAAAGCAATTAGCCGAGAATACGGTGGAATTAAATAATTTTTGCTAAAAAACTGATTTGTTTTGTTCCCGTTGGTCCAATGACCCGTGGGTGCCAAATAAAGAAAAATGTGACTATGTTATCGTTGTCCGTTATCAAGCTTCACAAGCTAATGGAATGCCGGAATTGCACAAATTGATTCCTCTCCTAGGGATACTAATCGATCGGGACTTTAAAATAGCTTGCCATAAACATCAAGATAACTGCCATCAGCATGATTATTTTTAATATGTAAAATATCACTGTATAAAATGACCTGAGCTATTACTCCCTCAATATTTAAAAACAAACAAGATGATTATATTGATGGTGCAGATTATAATTATTAAATTACGGAACCATATGTCTATTAAAATAAATTCAATCTCCATCAATACTTATATTTCTTATGTGGTCCATTTCAGCACGCTGGCCGAATCGTTGTCTACAACGATAAGCAAAAACATCCTCTATATGTCCGTTTTTAATACGCTCTTGCAGTGCTCGCCAATACTCTGCTTTAAATAGATCACTGTGACTTTCTTCAAAATAAGATTGAATATGTTTGTCAGTACATAAAAAATGTCGGAATTCTTCGGGAAAAACATCGTTAACAGCAACACTGTACCAAGGTTCACTAGCCAACTCATCTTCCGGATAACGTGGCGGAGGAATATCCCGAAAGTTCACTTCGGTCATGTAACAGATTTCATCATAATCGTAGAAAATCACCCTTCCGTGGCGTGTAACACCAAAATTTTTAAACAACATGTCACCTGGAAAAATATTTGCAGCAGCCAATTGTTTAATGGCATTTCCGTATTCCTCAATCACATCTTTCAATTGTGCTTCATTGATCTGTTCCATATAAATATTTAACGGCATCATTTTGCGTTCCATATAAAGATGCTTTATCAAGAGATTATCTCCAAGATCTTCTAACTTTTCTGGTATCTCTTTTTGCAATTCTTCCATTAACTCAGGGCTAATATGGCGTTTATCAATCACAAAATTTTCGAATTCCTGAGTATCTGCCATTCTTCCAACACGATCATGCTCTTTTACCAGACGATAGCATTCCTGAACACGCTCTTGAGAAACCTCTTTCTGTGGTGCAAATTTGTCTTTAATCACTTTAAATACACGATCAAATGACGGGAAAGTGAAAACCAGCATTACCATGCCCTTCACACCGGGCGCAATCGTAAACTGTTCCTGAGTGGAATTAATGAATGTCAGATATTCACGATAATATTCTGTTTTACCGTGCTTTTGACAGCCTATCGCCATGTATAGCTCCGCTGTGGATTTCGTCGGAAGAATCTCCCGCAACCACTCAACTAAAGCTGCAGGCAAAGGTGCGTAAACCATAAAATAGGAGCGAGCAAAACCAAAAACAATACTGGCATCATCGTAACTGGTCAGACAGGTATCAACAAAAATTCCCCCCGATTCATTGTGATGAATCGGCAACAAAAAAGGATAAACCGTCGTTCCCATCCTGATTTTTCCTACCAGCCAGGCTGCCTTATTACGATAAAACAGTTCATTAGCAATTTGGAACGTGGAATACAATAAATCACATTGGGAAAATGTATTCTGCAAGTATTGCTTGATATAACCAATATCCCGATCCAAATCCTCCCATTTAAGACGCAGTGGCAAATCATTTAAGATGGTTCGCAACATGGATGCGAGATTCCCATCAGGAAAAAAGTCCCGTGATAATGGGCGAGAAATATGGCGAAAACGGAAAGAGGGTTGAGAAGAAAAGATATAGAGATTTTCTGGTTTCAAATTACGATGTTTAAAAAAACGACAATAAACCGAATTGAAAAAACTTTCCGCAATTTCAAAACGCGGATAGTCAGGCAATAAACGGGTATAAACCGCTTTAACTTCGGCAATGTAATCTTCATCATATTGTAATGGAGTATGAATGCGCTTCAATTGCTCCACCACTAATCCAACATGATGATCATACAAGTTAATCCTCTTTTTCATGGCCTGCTGCACAGCCTGCCAGTCAGCCTGTTCAAAACGTTGTTGTGCCCCAGAAGTGACTTCCAGAAATCGACCATATTGCGCATCAAATCCCTGCAAAATGGTTTGTGCAATTAAATGTGCAAGATCTATTTCCATATTTAGCCACCTTTATCCGACACGTAAAGGGGTATTCCTTTTGGAATTCCCCCAATCGTTTATTATCTTCATCAATATAATAAAGTTAGAATTGCTGTTCTTCTGTCGATCCGGTTAATGCAGTAACAGAAGAACTCTCTCCCTGAATAATAGTGGTCACTTTATCAAAATATCCCGTTCCTACTTCCTGCTGATGTGAGGAGAATGTATAACCACGCTCAAGAGCAGCAAATTCTTGTTCTTGAACTTTTTCAACATAATGTTTCATTCCTTCACCACGTGCATAATCGTAGGCCAAATCAAACATGTTGAACCACATGCTATGTATACCCGCAAGTGTAATGAACTGGAATTTATATCCCATAGCAGATAACTGCTCCTGGAAACTGGCAATCGTTTTATCATCCAGATTCTTTTTCCAGTTGAAAGAAGGTGAACAGTTATAAGCTAACAACTTGCCAGGATATTTAGCATGGATGGCTTCAGCAAAACAGCGAGCCGCTTCAATATCCGGTGTAGACGTTTCGCACCAGACAACATCGGCGTAAGGAGCATAAGCCAATCCACGGCTAATAGCTTGTTCAATGCCGGCACGTGTACAATAGAAACCTTCACAAGTTCGCTTACCAGTAATGAAGGCTTTGTCATAAGGATCACAATCTGAAGTCAGTAAATCTGCTGCATCTGCGTCGGTACGCGCAATTAACAAGGTTGGTACACCGGATACATCAGCCGCCAACCGTGCAGCTATCAGCTTCTGAATAGCCTCTTGCGTCGGAACCAAGACTTTGCCACCCATGTGTCCACATTTTTTCACCGCAGCCAGTTGATCTTCAAAATGCACTGCGGCAGCACCAGCCTCGATCATCGCTTTCATCAGTTCAAATGCGTTAAGTATCCCTCCAAACCCTGCTTCCGCATCCGCGACAATCGGCAAGAAATAGTCAATATATTCTTGACTATCTGGATCGATACCATTTGACCATTGGATCTGATCTGCACGACGGAAGCTATTATTGATACGCCTAATTACATTAGGAACAGAATCAACGGGATACAATGACTGATCAGGATACATACTGGCTGCGGTATTTGCATCTGCCGCCACTTGCCAGCCGGAAAGATAAACCGCCTCAATACCTGCTTTAGCTTGCTGAAGTGCCTGACCGCCAGTTAGCGCCCCAAGTGCGTTCACATAGCCTTTTTTCGAGTTGCCATTCAGCAAGTTCCATAACTTTTTCGCTCCCATTTGCGCTAAAGTATGTTCAGGATTAATTGAACCCCGCAATTTGACGACATCTTCAGCACTATACGGACGAGTAATACCTTTCCAACGCGGTTGTTGCCACTCTTGTTCTAGTTGAGCGATTTGTTGTTTCCGGGACATGGTCATGATGTTCTACTTCCTATTCTTAATTAATCGGATATTTTTGCCATTATTGCCTTTAAATTAGTCTAATAACTGATAACCAGGTAATGTTAGGAAATCAATTAAGTTGTCCTGAGTAGTAATTCTTTCCATCAAATCAGAAGCTTCCATAAATCGCCCTTGATTAAAGCGCTGCTCGCCAACTTCCTGTCTAATAACAGCTAATTCTTCTTTCAACATTTCTCTGAACAGTTCTTTTGTCACTTTTTTACCATTAGAGAGTGATTTTTCATGGCGAATCCATTGCCAAATAGAAGTTCGGGAAATCTCTGCCGTAGCAGCATCTTCCATCAAACCGTAAATCGGTACACACCCATTCCCCGAAATCCAGGCTTCTATGTATTGAACTGCAACACGAATATTTGCGCGCATTCCCTCTTCTGTTCTTTCTCCCACACAAGGCGCAAGCAATTGTTCAGCCGTAATCGCATCTTCTTCTTCGCGTAAAACTGTTAGTTGGTTTTGACGCTCTCCCAATTTTGCATCAAAAATCTCCATGACAATATCTGCAAGCCCTGGATGCGCAACCCATGTACCATCATGGCCATTATTGGCTTCCAGCTCTTTATCTGCTCTGACTTTGTCCAAAACCTGCTGATTTTGCACAGGATCTTTACTAGGAATAAATGCCGACATTCCTCCCATTGCAAACGCACCGCGTTTATGACAAGTTTTAATCAACAAGCGAGAGTAGGCACTCAAGAAAGGTTGTGTCATCGTAACGGATTGACGATCTGGCAAAATTCGGTCGGCATGATTTTTCAGTGTCTTGATATAACTGAAAATATAATCCCAGCGCCCACAATTTAGGCCAACGATGTGATGACGTAAGTGATACAGAATTTCATCCATTTGGAATACGGCGGGTAAGGTTTCAATCAAAACCGTTGCCTTAATCGTTCCTGTTGGCAAATTGAAACGTGATTCAGCAAACCTGAAAACATCACTCCACCATTGTGCTTCATGGTAGCTTTGTATTTTGGGTAGATAGAAATAAGGACCACTGCCTTTTTGCAGTAATTTCTTATGATTCAAATAGAAATAGAGGGCAAAATCAAACAACCCGCCAGAAATCGGTTCGTTCTTGTAGAGGATATGTTTTTCTGACAGGTGCAACCCTCTAACTCGGGCAATCAATACTGCGGGATCTGCTTTCAACTCATAACTCTTACCCTGCTCATTGGTATATGAGATCGTCCCATTGACGGCATCCCGTAAGTTAATTTGTCCATTGATAACCTTATCCCATTCAGGTGCTAATGAATCCTCAAAATCTGCCATAAATACTTTTACATTTGCATTTAAGGCATTGATGACCATCTTGCGTTCTACAGGTCCTGTTATTTCAACCCGACGGTCTTTGAGATCATCCGGTATTCCCTGAATTTTCCAATCCCCATTCCTAATGGAAGCTGTTTCCGAAATAAAATCAGGTAATGAACCGTTATCTATTTTTTCCTGCCAATGTACACGCTCATCCAATAATTTTGTACGCCTGTCAGAAAACTCGATAATCAAATCCTCTAAAAAACGAATAGATTCAGGTGACAACACCTGTTTCTCTGCCTCTTCAAAAGGTTTGATAAAGGTTAATTTTGTTGCTAATACCTGCTGCATAATTTCCCCATTTCTCACTTTTAAACACTCATCTGTTTAAGAGTAATCAATTAAAAAAATAAATCAAAAACAGTTTCCATTATTTTTAATAATTAAAATTATCCCTATAGAATCAATTAACTAAGACGAATTAAAGATAAAAAAGCAGGGAAATAAATTCCAAAAAATCGCACACAACAATATTAAGTTTTTGTTATGCATGAAAAATAACGGCTGGCTATTGAACGACAACAACGGAAGGAAAATTAACAAAATGAGAAGTGTCTCGCTTCAGCAGCCTCTCATTTTTACTTAAAATTTAAATTAGATTTAATCTAAGGTGGGATTCATAAAAGCGAGATCATATGGCGTAATTTGGTAGACATAATAATTCAACCAATTTGAAAATAGTAAATGACCATGACTACGCCAAGACGCAACAGGTTTATTTGCAGGATCATTATTTGGAAAGTAATTGACAGGCAATTCTGGTTCCATATCAGCAGCACGATCACGCCAATATTCCGCGGCTAATGTACCTGCATCATATTCAGGGTGTCCTGTTACAAATACTAATCGTTTGTCTTTACTGGCAAATAAATAGGCTCCTGCCTCTTCTGAGCTGGCTAAAATATCTAAATCCGTATGTTCACGAATGAGAGACTCAGGAAAATCAGCAAAACGTGAGTGAGGGGCAAAAAATGTTTCGTCAAATCCACGGCTTAATAATGCTAAAGGATCTAAAGTTGAATGGAGATAAACACCAGAAAGTTTAGCTTTTCGGGTATGCTTGGGAAGTTGATAAAGCACTTTTAACGCAGCCTGAACCGCCCAACAGACAAAAAGTGTCGAGGTAACATGTTCTTTTGCCCAATTCACTACTTTTTCAACTTCACTCCAATAAACCACATCTTCAAATTCAACGAGCCCTAAAGGGGCGCCTGTGACAAGCAGTCCATCGAAATTTTGATCTTTTATTGAATCAAAATCACAATAAAAGGTATCTAAATGTTCAGTAGGCGTATTTTTACATTGGCGGCTATCAATACGTAGCAATTGAATATCGATTTGAAGCGGTGTGTTAGATAATAACCGAATAAACTGGTTTTCTGTTTCTATCTTCTTTGGCATTAGGTTGAGGAGCAATACCTTCAATGGACGAATATTCTGAATATTGGCCCGTGTTGACGTCATAACAAAAATGTTTTCATTGCGAAGAGCATTCACCGCAGGTAATTCATCTGGTACACGAATTGGCATTGCTTAAAACCTCGACTATTTAACCTATGCATTTAGACTTCCAGATAGCCAAATTTACCCCAAAAAGAAGGTAAATGTCGAGTTATTGTACTCAAATTGAAATTATTTCATTTTATTATATAGGAAGTAGTTATCAGAATAAGGAAAAAAATTAAACGCAAAAAAGCCATCCGGTAAGGGATGGCTTCTCTGACTGATTGAATGTCTGGCAGTGCCCTACTCTCACATGGGGAGACCCCACACTACCATCGGCGCTACGGCGTTTCACTGCTGAGTTCGGCATGGGGTCAGGTGGGACCACCGCGCTATTGCCGCCAGACAAATCCTGTTTTCAATCCCGAACAAGCTGTTTTTATCCTGAAACTTTTCTCTCTCTCACCCCAAAACACCTTCGGTGTTGTCAGGTTAAGCCGCACGGTTCATTAGTACTGGTTAGCTCAACGTCTCGCAACGCTTACACACCCAGCCTATCTACGTCCTCGTCTCGAACGTTCCTTCAGTGTCCTCAAGGGACAAGGGAAGACTCATCTTAAGGCAAGTTTCCCGCTTAGATGCTTTCAGCGGTTATCTCTTCCGCACTTAGCTACCGGGCAGTGCCATTGGCATGACAACCCGAACACCAGTGGTGCGTCCACTCCGGTCCTCTCGTACTAGGAGCAGCCCCTTGCAATCTTCCAACGCCCACGGCAGATAGGGACCGAACTGTCTCACGACGTTCTAAACCCAGCTCGCGTACCACTTTAAATGGCGAACAGCCATACCCTTGGGACCTACTTCAGCCCCAGGATGTGATGAGCCGACATCGAGGTGCCAAACACCGCCGTCGATATGAACTCTTGGGCGGTATCAGCCTGTTATCCCCGGAGTACCTTTTATCCGTTGAGCGATGGCCCTTCCATTCAGAACCACCGGATCACTATGACCTGCTTTCGCACCTGCTCGAGCCGTCACTCTCGCAGTCAAGCTGGCTTATGCCATTGCACTAACCTCCTGATGTCCGACCAGGATTAGCCAACCTTCGTGCTCCTCCGTTACGCTTTGGGAGGAGACCGCCCCAGTCAAACTACCCACCAGACACTGTCCGCAACCCGGATAACGGGCCTGCGTTAGAACATCAAACATTCAAGGGTGGTATTTCAAGGATGGCTCCGTGCAGACTGGCGTCCACACTTCACAGCCTCCCACCTATCCTACACATCAAGGCTCAAGGTTCAGTGTCAAGCTATAGTAAAGGTTCACGGGGTCTTTCCGTCTTGCCGCGGGTACACTGCATCTTCACAGCGAGTTCAATTTCACTGAGTCTCGGGTGGAGACAGCCTGGCCATCATTACGCCATTCGTGCAGGTCGGAACTTACCCGACAAGGAATTTCGCTACCTTAGGACCGTTATAGTTACGGCCGCCGTTTACTGGGGCTTCGATCAAGAGCGTCGCCTTGCGGCTAACCCCATCAATTAACCTTCCAGCACCGGGCAGGCGTCACACCGTATACGTCCACTTTCGTGTTTGCACAGTGCTGTGTTTTTATTAAACAGTTGCAGCCAGCTGGTATCTGCGACTGGCCTCGGCTCCAAAAGCAAGTTTCTTCACCTAACGCCAGCGTGCCTTCTCCCGAAGTTACGGCACCATTTTGCCTAGTTCCTTCACCCGAGTTCTCTCAAGCGCCTGAGTATTCTCTACCTGACCACCTGTGTCGGTTTGGGGTACGATTAACAATAATCTGAAGCTTAGGGGCTTTTCCTGGAAGCGGGGCATCAGCAACTTCCGCACCGTAGTGCCTCGTCATCGTGCCTCAGCGTAACGGATAACCGGATTTGCCTGGTTATCCCGCCTACACACTTAAACCGGGACGACCGTCGCCCGGCTTGCCTAGCCTTCTCCGTCCCCCCATCGCAATTATTGCCAGTACAGGAATATTAACCTGTTGCCCATCGACTACGCTTTTCAGCCTCGCCTTAGGGGTCGACTCACCCTGCCCCGATTAACGTTGGACAGGAACCCTTGGTCTTCCGGCGAGCGGGTTTTTCACCCGCTTTATCGTTACTTATGTCAGCATTCGCACTTCTGATACCTCCAGCAAACCTCACAGTTCACCTTCAACGGCTTACAGAACGCTCCCCTACCCAACAACATATTCATGTCGCTGCCGCAGCTTCGGTGCATGGTTTAGCCCCGTTACATCTTCCGCGCAGGCCGACTCGACCAGTGAGCTATTACGCTTTCTTTAAATGATGGCTGCTTCTAAGCCAACATCCTGGCTGTCTGAGCCTTCCCACTTCGTTTCCCACTTAACCATGACTTGGGGACCTTAGCTGGCGGTCTGGGTTGTTTCCCTCTTCACGACGGACGTTAGCACCCGCCGTGTGTCTCCCGTGATAACATTCTTCGGTATTCGCAGTTTGCATCGGGTTGGTAAGTCGGGATGACCCCCTAGCCGAAACAGTGCTCTACCCCCGAAGATGAGTTCACGAGGCGCTACCTAAATAGCTTTCGGGGAGAACCAGCTATCTCCCGGTTTGATTGGCCTTTCACCCCCAGCCACAAGTCATCCGCTAATTTTTCAACATTAGTCGGTTCGGTCCTCCAGTTAGTGTTACCCAACCTTCAACCTGCCCATGGCTAGATCACCGGGTTTCGGGTCTATACCCTGCAACTTAACGCCCAGTTAAGACTCGGTTTCCCTGCGGCTCCCCTATGCGGTTAACCTTGCTACAGAATATAAGTCGCTGACCCATTATACAAAAGGTACGCAGTCACCCTGATAAATCAGGGCTCCCACTGCTTGTACGTACACGGTTTCAGGTTCTCTTTCACTCCCCTCGCCGGGGTTCTTTTCGCCTTTCCCTCACGGTACTGGTTCACTATCGGTCAGTCAGGAGTATTTAGCCTTGGAGGATGGTCCCCCCATATTCAGACAGGATACCACGTGTCCCGCCCTACTCATCGAACTCACAGCCTGTGTCTCTTCGTGTACGGGACTGTCACCCTTTACTGTGCGCCTTTCCAGACGCTTCCACTGACACACAAACTGATGATGGTTCTGGGCTCCTCCCCGTTCGCTCGCCGCTACTGGGGGAATCTCGGTTGATTTCTTTTCCTCGGGGTACTGAGATGTTTCAGTTCCCCCGGTTCGCCTCCTTACCCTATGGATTCAGGTAAGGATGGTGCAACGGATTGCACCGGGTTTCCCCATTCGGACATCGCCGGCTGATAGCGCTTCATATCAGCTCACCGGCGCTTTTCGCAGATTAGCACGTCCTTCATCGCCTCTGACTGCCTAGGCATCCACCGTGTACGCTTAGTCGCTTAACCTCACAACCCGAAGGTGTCTTCAGATTGGAGGGGTTGAGAGACTCATCAATGTTATCGTTCAACAACATCGATTGTTTCAAATTTTCAGCTTGTTCCAGATTGTTAAAGAGCATAAATTTCACAACACACTGTCTTTAATGTGTTCTGAAATCTTTTTTTAGTCAGAAGAGTCATGGTGGAGCTAAGCGGGATCGAACCGCTGACCTCCTGCGTGCAAGGCAGGCGCTCTCCCAGCTGAGCTATAGCCCCATTGAACCGGACAGAAAAATTGGTAGGCCTGAGTGGACTTGAACCACCGACCTCACCCTTATCAGGGGTGCGCTCTAACCACCTGAGCTACAAGCCTATTCCGTTCCTGTCTCTTCTTCTCTATATCAGACAATCTGTGTGAACACTCACATTTCACCATCTTAGGTTAAGGAGGTGATCCAACCGCAGGTTCCCCTACGGTTACCTTGTTACGACTTCACCCCAGTCATGAATCACAAAGTGGTCAGCGCCCTCCTAAAGGTTAAGCTACCGACTTCTTTTGCAACCCACTCCCATGGTGTGACGGGCGGTGTGTACAAGGCCCGGGAACGTATTCACCGCAGCATTCTGATCTGCGATTACTAGCGATTCCGACTTCATGGAGTCGAGTTGCAGACTCCAATCCGGACTACGACAGACTTTATGAGGTCCGCTTGCTCTCGCGAGGTCGCTTCTCTTTGTATCCGCCATTGTAGCACGTGTGTAGCCCTACTCGTAAGGGCCATGATGACTTGACGTCATCCCCACCTTCCTCCGGTTTATCACCGGCAGTCTCCCTTGAGTTCCCACCCGAAGTGCTGGCAACAAAGGATAAGGGTTGCGCTCGTTGCGGGACTTAACCCAACATTTCACAACACGAGCTGACGACAGCCATGCAGCACCTGTCTCACGGTTCCCGAAGGCACTTCCGCATCTCTGCAGAATTCCGTGGATGTCAAGAGTAGGTAAGGTTCTTCGCGTTGCATCGAATTAAACCACATGCTCCACCGCTTGTGCGGGCCCCCGTCAATTCATTTGAGTTTTAATCTTGCGACCGTACTCCCCAGGCGGTCGATTTAACGCGTTAGCTCCGGAAGCCACGGCTCAAGGCCACAACCTCCAAATCGACATCGTTTACAGCGTGGACTACCAGGGTATCTAATCCTGTTTGCTCCCCACGCTTTCGCACCTGAGCGTCAGTCTTCGTCCAGGGGGCCGCCTTCGCCACCGGTATTCCTCCACATCTCTACGCATTTCACCGCTACACGTGGAATTCTACCCCCCTCTACGAGACTCTAGTCAACCAGTCTTAGATGCCATTCCCAGGTTAAGCCCGGGGATTTCACATCTAACTTAATTGACCGCCTGCGTGCGCTTTACGCCCAGTAATTCCGATTAACGCTTGCACCCTCCGTATTACCGCGGCTGCTGGCACGGAGTTAGCCGGTGCTTCTTCTGCGGGTAACGTCAATCGCAGGGTGTCTTCGACCCTGCGCCTTCCTCCCCGCTGAAAGTACTTTACAACCCGAAGGCCTTCTTCATACACGCGGCATGGCTGCATCAGGCTTGCGCCCATTGTGCAATATTCCCCACTGCTGCCTCCCGTAGGAGTCTGGGCCGTGTCTCAGTCCCAGTGTGGCTGGTCATCCTCTCAGACCAGCTAGGGATCGTCGCCTAGGTGAGCCGTTACCCCACCTACTAGCTAATCCCATCTGGGTTCATCCGATGGCGTGAGGCCCGAAGGTCCCCCACTTTGCTCCCAAGAGGTCATGCGGTATTAGCCACCGTTTCCAGTGGTTATCCCCCTCCATCGGGCAGATCCCCAGACATTACTCACCCGTCCGCCGCTCGCCGGCAGGAAAGCACGCTTTCCCCCGCTGCCGCTCGACTTGCATGTGTTAGGCCTGCCGCCAGCGTTCAATCTGAGCCATGATCAAACTCTTCAATTAAAAGTTTGATGCTCAAAGAATTCTACTGTTAGTTCGTAATGAATTAACTGTCAGTCACTCTTCAAGACTTTAAATCTTTTTGCCTTTCGGCTTGGATAAGTGTCTTGCGAGTGCCCACACAGATTGTCTGATTAATTTGTTAAAGAGCGTTGGCAACCGGAAGTCTCTTCCGGGTTGCGAGGCTGCGTATCTTACGCTTTCCTCTTGTCGTGTCAAGCCTTATTTTTCAGGGCTTTTCACGTTGTCATCCCGACAGGTTTGTGTGTTTGTCGTGACAACGGAAGCGCATTATAGGGAGACTTCTAATTTAGGCAAGTCTTTTTTGTGATTTTTTATTTAAGCGCTCACAATTTGAACCAAAAGGTTATTTTTGCCTATTTTTTATTACATTTGGCAAGTCTGACAAGCTATTAACTACCAAATCCGCAACCTGTTCTGCCTCTTCTATTATTGGTTTTCCTGTACGAACAAGAACCTTGGTACCAACTTTCGCAGCTTTGGCTGCCAGCATATCTTCTATTTTGTCTCCTACCATATAAGAAGAAGACATATTGATATGTAATGCTTTCTGTGCATCTAACAACATACCTGGTTGTGGCTTACGGCAGTTACAGCTCTTTTTATATTCTTCATCCTCTGCTTCAGGATGATGCGGACAATAATAAATACCATCAAGATCAACACCTCTATCCGCCAATGACCAATCCATCCATTCTGTTAATTGCATAAATTGATCTTCAGTAAAAATCTTACGTGCAATGCCTGATTGATTGGTCACCAAAACCAGAGCATAGCCCATTTTTTTCAACTCAAGCATGGCTTCAATAGCACCATCAATAAATTGAAAATTATCTACCTCATGTACATAACCATGATCGATGTTAATCGTGCCGTCACGATCTAAAAATACGGCGGGAATACCTTGAGTCACCTGATTACTCCAAGAATGTACCAAGTGGACAGTATCGCATGATTTATTACTGATTGAGAATGCAGCATTTAATTTATTCCTAGTTGACTTAGACGTCTAGACGCCTTAACATCCACTTTAATTCATGACTTGTTGAAATGTTCTCAAGTCATTCATCTTTACATCTAATAAGAAAAAAATGATAAGACTGACTCAGATAAATAAGATATTTCAACAAGGAACGCGCACGATAAAAGCGCTTTCAGATATCAACCTACATGTCCCGCAGGGACAAATATATGGTGTCATTGGTTCTTCCGGTGCAGGCAAAAGTACCTTAATTCGCTGTGTGAATATGCTTGAACGGCCGACTTCTGGTCAGGTATTAGTGGCAGGGCAGGATCTCACTTCTCTTTCAGAACGTGAGCTAACGCATGCACGTCGTCATATTGGCATGATTTTCCAGCACTTTAATTTGTTGTCATCCAGAACCGTGTTTGACAATGTTGCATTACCTTTAGAACTGAATAACACACCTAAAGCCGAAATAAAGGCCAAGGTTAACGAGTTACTAGAGTTAGTTGGACTTGCTGAAAAACATGATGCTTATCCTGCTAATTTATCGGGTGGCCAAAAGCAGCGTGTTGCTATTGCGCGGGCTCTAGCAAACTCTCCCAAAGTGCTTTTGTGTGACGAAGCCACCAGCGCTCTGGACCCAGCAACAACGCGCTCTATTCTGGAATTATTAAAAGACATTAACCGTCGACTGGGTTTGACTATTCTTCTCATTACCCATGAAATGGATGTCGTTAAGCGCATCTGTGATCAAGTTGCCGTCATCAGTGGTGGTCAATTGATCGAACAAGATGTTGTGAGCGCAATATTTTCGCATCCCAAGACACCGGTTGCTCAGGAATTTATTAAATCTACGTTGCACTTGGACATTCCTGAAGATTATTTACAGAAGTTGCAACCGGAATCCGCGCCTGATCGCAGTCCATTATTGAAGCTGGAGTTCACAGGTAAATCAGTTGATGCACCTGTAATCTCTATAGCTGTTCGTCGCTTTAATATCGACATCAGCATATTAAGTTCCCAAATTGACTACGCCGGCGGTGTGAAATTTGGCGTTATGCTGGCTGAATTAGATGGGGAAAGTGATAGCATCAAATCAACAATTGCATTTTTAGAAGAGCATCATGTGAAAGTAGAGGTTCTCGGTTATGTCTGAAGGAATGATTTTATTATTGGCTAAAGGAGTCTGGGAAACCCTCGTCATGACTTTCGTCTCTGGTTTCTTTGGCTTTGTTATTGGTTTGCCAGCGGGTGTGCTTCTATATGTTACTCGCCCTGGGCAGATAATTGAAAATGGTACGCTTTATCGCATACTTTCTGCATTGGTAAATATTACGCGTTCAATACCTTTTATTATTCTATTGGTATGGATGATCCCATTTACCCGTCTGATTGTAGGAACATCTATCGGCTTGCAAGCAGCCATTGTTCCGCTGACTGTGGGGGCGGCACCGTTTATTGCCCGCATGGTGGAAAATGCATTGTTGGAAATCCCGACTGGCTTAATTGAAGCAGCACGTGCAATGGGAGCAACCCCATTTCAGATCGTCAAAAAGATCTTATTGCCGGAAGCATTACCAAGTTTGATTAATGCCGCCACCATCACTTTAATTACATTAGTTGGTTATTCCGCAATGGGTGGCGCTGTTGGTGCCGGTGGTCTAGGTCAGATTGGCTACCAATATGGCTATATTGGCTACGATGCGACAGTGATGAATACCGTATTAGCATTATTAGTTGTTTTAGTGTTCTTAATTCAGGTCGGCGGTGATCATTTAGTGAAAACCGTTAATCGCAAATAAATTATTTTCAACAAAGTGGCAAGGCTTATACCTATACCCGACAAATCTCAAGTTGCTGCTTTATTGGCTGCAATTTGAAAGATGAAAGGAATAGGAGCCTCATTATAGTAGTACGCAGTAACTTGATAAGACAGGTTATAAATCAGTATTCAATAGGGGTGAAAATATGTCAGTAAAATTGAAATCCATCGCAGCAATCAGTGCATTATTAGGTACATTAATTCTTGCTGGTTGCGGACAGGAACAACGTGATCCAAACCATATCAAGGTTGGTGTTATTGCAGGACCTGAACTTAAAGTTGCTGAGGTTGCTAAACAAGTGGCTAAAGATAAATATGGCCTTGATGTTGAATTGACGACATTCAATGATTACGTTCTGCCAAATGAGTCATTGAGTAAAGGGGATATTGATGTGAATGTCTTCCAGCATAAGCCTTTTTTAGATCAGCAAGTGAAAGAACGTAACTACAAATTGGCAATTGTTGGTAATTCTTTCATTTTCCCAATGGCGGCCTACTCCAAAAAAATTAAGTCACTGGATGAATTGCAAGAAGGTTCTCAAATTGCCATCCCTAACGATCCGACTAACCAGGGGCGCGCTCTGCTGTTATTGCAAAAACAAGGTCTTCTCACTCTGAAAGAGGGCGTTGGTCTGCTACCAACTATTTTGGACATTACCAGCAATCCTAAGAATTTGGATATCGTACAGTTGGAAGGGCCACAATTGCCACGTTCACTGGACGACCAAAAGATTGTTTTCGCTATTATTAATAACACTTATGCGGGACAGATTGGTTTAACACCAGAGCAAGATGGGATCTTTGTTGAAGATAAAGATTCACCTTACGTCAATATTATTGTCAGCCGCGAAGACAATAAGGATGCGGAAAATGTACAAAAATTTGTGAAAGCGTACCAATCTCCAGAAGTAGCAAAAGAAGCCAATGAAGTCTTCAAGGGTAGTGCAATAAAAGGCTGGTAATCTTTCCTATTCAGACAATCAAGATTAGAATCATTGGGTGGGTATTTTTTATATCCACCCATTTTTAATTTTAATGAGGGTCCAACTCGATGCGTGCGTTACCTATCTGTTTAATAACGCTTTTTATCGCTGGGTGTACTTCACCGTCAACTCAGTTTAATAAATCTGGTATGTCAGATCCGAAGTTGAAACATCAGTCAGTCAAAAAAAGCAAGGTATCCTCTTATGTCCATCTCTATACCAAGCCGGATGAGCTTTTAGGTGTACCATTTAAAGAGTTAGGTATTGTAGCCGGAGAATCCTGCCGTAATACGCTGCAAGACTCTCCCGCCAGTATTGTAACTGCACGGCAAAATATGCTGACAAAAGCATCTTACCTAAACGCAAACGCGGTTTTACTCCATCAATGTGCGATTTTACCTAGCCAAGGCTGCTACCAAATTGCCATTTGTGAAGGCACCGCATTACTAACAACCAACAAATAATTGTGTCTGAATTACTATAAAAATGGCAGATTTTCATTTTACGCAAATAGGAACCATTCATTCTCCTTACAAAGAGAAATTTGCTATTCCCCGTCAACCGGGTTTGGTCGAAGATGGTACAGGGCAGCTAGAGTTACTTGCGCCTTATAATCAGGTTGATGCAGTACGCGGACTGGAGCAGTTCAGTCATTTATGGATTATCTTTGTGTTCCATCAAACCATGGATAGTGGCTGGAATCCATTAGTGCGCCCACCCCGTTTAGGAGGAAATGCCAAAATGGGAGTTTTTGCCACCCGTTCAACCTTCCGCCCCAACCCAATTGGCATGTCACTGGTGGAATTGAGAGATATTCAATGCGAGAACAACCGCGTCATTCTGGAACTTGGTAGTTTGGATTTAGTGGATGGTACACCAGTTATCGACATCAAACCTTATCTGCCTTTCGCCGAATCACGACCAAAAGCCAAGGCTGGTTTTGCCCAAGCCGCACCAGAAGCAGATATGGCAGTGAGCTTCTCACCAGAAGCGGAATGCCAACTTTTATCCCACAAAATCCATTATCCTCATTTGAGGCGCTTTATCAGCCAAGTATTAGCTCAAGATCCTCGTCCTGCCTACCGTAAAAAAGTGCAGGAAGACCGTCTATATGCCGCTCATATCTTGGATTTTAACGTCCGCTGGCGAGTTTTTAATACCACAACAGAAGTGGTTTCTATCGAACACAGCTAAAACTCCTTTTGACATTGCAAGCTCACTGGTAGACTAGCGATTTGTCTTTATTTTTCGCTATCCAATGGAAACTTACTATGCGTACTAGCCAATATCTGCTCTCCACTTTAAAAGAGACACCTGCTGATGCAGAAGTCGTCAGTCATAAACTGATGCTTCGTGCTGGAATGATCCGTAAAGTCGCTTCAGGTCTGTACAACTGGATGCCGACAGGTGTCCGCGCGTTGAGAAAAGTTGAAAACATTGTTCGTGAAGAGATGAATAATGCGGGAGCGATTGAGGTTTCCATGCCAGTAGTTCAGCCGGCAGATTTGTGGCAGGAAAGTGGCCGTTGGGAACAATATGGCCCAGAATTACTGCGTTTTGTTGATCGCGGTGAACGCCCTTTCGTTTTGGGACCAACCCATGAAGAAGTTATCACTGATCTGGTTCGTAACGAGGTCACTTCCTATAAGCAGCTTCCACTGAACCTGTTCCAGATCCAGACCAAATTCCGTGATGAAGTCCGCCCACGTTTTGGTGTCATGCGTTCACGTGAATTTATTATGAAAGATGCGTACTCTTTCCACACCAGCCAGGAGTCCCTGCAAGAAACTTACGATAAGATGTACGATGCCTACAGTAAGATCTTTACCCGCATCGGCTTAGATTTCCGCGCAGTTCTGGCTGACACGGGTTCAATCGGTGGCAGTGCTTCCCATGAATTCCAGGTTCTGGCAGACAGTGGTGAAGATGATATCGTTTTCTCTACCGAGTCTAACTATGCGGCTAATATTGAATTAGCGGAAGCAGTTATGCCATCTCAAGAGCGTACAGCTCCATCTGAAGAGATGCGCCTGGTCGATACACCAAACGCCAAAACGATTGCTGAGCTGGTCGAACAATTCAATCTGCCAATCGAAAAAACCGTTAAGACTCTGATCGTCCATGCCGCAGAAGAAAGCGGGCATAAATTAGTTGCCTTGCTGGTACGTGGTGATCATGAATTAAATGAAATCAAAGCAGAAAAATTGACTTTGGTCGCCAGCCCACTGACTTTCGCTACCGAAGAAGAAATCCGTGCCATTGTGAAAGCAGGCCCAGGCTCTTTAGGTCCGGTCAACCTGCCGATGCCTGTCATTATTGACCGCAGCGTATCTGTCATGAGTGATTTTGGTGCAGGTGCTAATATTGATGACAAACACTATTTCGGCATTAACTGGGAGCGTGATTTACCATTACCAGAAGTGGCTGATATCCGTAATGTCGTTGAGGGTGACACTAGCCCAGACGGTAAAGGAACGCTGTTAATCAAGCGTGGCATTGAAGTGGGTCATATCTTCCAATTAGGCACCAAGTATTCTGATGCCCTGAAAGCCACTGTGCAAAATGAAGATGGACACAATCAAATTATCACTATGGGATGCTATGGTATTGGTATCACCCGTATCGTTGCAGCAGCTATTGAACAGAACCACGATGATCGTGGCATTATCTGGCCAGATGCTATCGCCCCATTCCAGGTGGCTATTTTGCCAATGAACATGCATAAATCTTACCGTGTGAAAGAAGTCGCCGAAAAATTATATGCAGACTTACGTGCCAGCGGCATTGATGTCATTTTCGATGATCGTAAAGAGCGCCCTGGTGTTATGTTTGCTGATATGGAACTGATCGGTGTACCACATACTCTGGTTATCGGTGATCGTAACTTAGATAACGGTGAGATCGAATATAAACACCGCCGCACTGGTGATAAGCAGATGCTGAAACTGGAAAACCTTGTTGATTACCTGAAAGGTCATATTCAACAAGCTTAATTTCGTTTATCAGCTTTTAAGAAAACCTGCGTATTCATTACGCAGGTTTTTCAATAGATTATGCACTGCTGTTATATGTTATTTCTTAGTATGACAAGAAGAGGTTTTATCAAAACGAATTTTACCTGTTTGAACCACTGCATGATCAAACAGCCCATCTTCCATTGAAGGACGAACCGTATAATAGCCCTCTATTTCCACATAAACAGGGGTTCCACCTTCTACTCCCATGGCGCTATAGCCACGTTCTAAATCGATATTTTCCGCAGCATCATAACGCTTTCCTGTACCACATTCCGTAAAGAGAGCGGAATCAGCAAAATAACTGTATTCTCCGGCCAGTTTTTTCGGTTTGACTTTATCTAATTCATAATTGAAGCTTGATTGAATTGGCTCGCCGTCGATATCCAGCATAACCAAATTTTCGCCTTTCATCTGATAAGAAGATTTTTGGCCGTCTTGCTGATTTAAAATAATTTTTTTACCGTTTATCACCCAATGACCTGTTTCAAAGAACGTATTTTCCTCATGCTTAGCTCCCAAATAGGTTTGCCCCAATATATACGTTCCATCTTTAGCAAGTTGTAAGGTAGTCTCGATACCTGCACAATCTGCACAAGGTACAACACCACTAAACACATTTTCTGTTGGCTGAGACTTTTCCTGAGATACAGCGCTCTTCTGGGTTACGGAAGTATTCTGGCATCCCGCAGCGGTGAATACACCAGCAACCAACAATGCAAGCAATATTTTTTTATTCATCATTTTATCCAACAAATTCAAAAGATAAGTCTTTGTTTTCAAGCAAAGCATAAGCTTTACATAACAAGATTGACATTACTCTACTGGATTGCGAAATGCACGGAGAGAGCAATCAAACAGTATGACTTTATTTTATGGCATAGTGATAAGATACAGGTTTAATCCACTCCCTGCTCCAACGAAATTCTCACCGACTTATTCAGTAATCACGGGAAGCTTACTGTGCTATAGTCGTAAGTAGCATTTTGCATTTGATTTGGGTCAATCACGGGCGGCACGATAACCGCCACTAACATGTGGTGAGCAAAATAGTGGTGAGCAAATATGTCTATAGATAACGAAGAATATCAACCAATTAACTGTGATGATTACGATAACCTTGAGCTAGCATGCCAACGCCAGCTACATTTGCATCTCCAATTGCGAGATGGTGAAACATTTGAAGGAAAAGCGAATAAGCTGATTTTAAGAAAAAAAATTGAATATCTTCTCATCGATTCAAATGAAGGAACCCGTGAATTAAGGTTAGATTACATTATCAGTTTCAGCAATCCAGAAATTGGAACGATTGTTATCGAGCATTCTTAAATCTGATCGCTAATAACGATTAGAACCCCACCCCCAAAGTCCTTATATAAAATAAGGACTTTTTGTGTAAAAAATCCCCATGAATCAATTAGTAATCTGCTATAGTCAACTTTACATTTATCACTACGTGACTAACCATACCATTAAATATGATGGATTTTCTCCCACTGAACTGAAATTCCTTCGCCATCCGGCAAATTCTGCCCTTCTTTAGTGATGAAAACCCCTAGCGCGGCAATCAGTTTTTCATTGTAATAGAGCAAAGGGGTTCTCTCCCTGAGCCAAGGTGCAACCCCAAATTCTTGCCACAGTTTTTTACTGTGGCGGGAATGTTGCCGTCCCACAATGCTAATATTGCCCTGAAAACCAAAACGAATTGTCACTTGTTCATTACTGTTTGGCTTTCTTACTGTAATACCATTTTCTTTAGAACAAAACAGCGTTCCTAATCCATCTGGTAACGTCAATGCCTGCTGTAAATCCCATTCAAGAATCGTTCCCGCCAGATTCTGGTATTGAGGAAGTAACCAAAGTTGCTGCCGATAACGGCGAATATCATAGTGCCCTAATCTAAAACGCGGTTCTGCATCTTGTCTGGCGAGTGCCACTTCTGACCAGATTCGTTGAAGCTGCTCGCGTGCCGGCATTTTTACACCACACTGATTAAGCCATCGCCGCAACAACGCATTTCGTTTTGCTTCAGAACTGTTTTCCAAAGGAGGAATAGAGATCGAACCTTCCGCGGTAATCAGAGAATCCAAAGATTCTTGCAGCAATTCATCCAACAATTGTTCTTGCTCGCCACACAAGCTGGCACTGCGGGAAACCGCTTGCGGAAAATGAGGCCAACGCTGATTGAGTAATGGCATGATATTCAGACGCAGGAAATTACGGTCATAACGATCATCTTGATTACTGTCATCCTCTACCCATTGTAATTTTTGTGTCTGTGCATACTCTTCCAATTCTGCACGACTTACATTTAACAATGGACGAATCAATGTCGTTCCCGCAAATGGCATTCTGGCAGGCATGGAAGATAATCCCGCCGGACCACTGCCCCGTTTCAGTGCTAATAAAAACGTTTCTGCCTGATCATCAAGATGCTGTGCCGTGATTAAAACTTCATCCTGCTGTAATTCACGTTGGAATGCGTGATAACGTGCATTTCTAGCCGCAGCTTCAATCCCATTCTGGCGAGTATTAAGCTGGACTTTTTCGGTTCGGAAATCCACCTGCCAGTCAGCACAAATCTGACGACAATGTTCGACCCATAAATCCGCCTTTGGGTTTAAGCCATGGTGAATATGGATTGCCCTTAACGCCATTCGTTCACTATTCAATTGATGAAATTGGGTTCGCAAACGAACAAGCAAATGCAGCAATACGGTGGAATCTAATCCGCCGCTAAATCCGACCAAAATCTTTTTATGCTGACCAATTTGCTTTGCCAACACCGTAAGCAGAAGAGCATGAGTACTTGCCATTATAGAGCCAAACCTTTTTTCATTTTGCCTGATCAATCCTCAATCAGATCATCCATCAATTCATTTTGTTCGGAAGTCTTTCTCTTAGCACTGATACAGAGTAATCCAGAAATGATAACCAGCGCTAACCCAATCACATAGGCAGGGACAAACGCATCACCAAAAAACAAGATAATCCACATCATCGACAAGACGGGTGATAAAAATAAGATTGAGGCAATCTTATGAGAATCTGGGCCATTCATGGCTTTGAACCAAATAATATAAGAAACTCCATTCAATATGATGCCATTAAGCAATGTTGGCATCAGTGAATCACCGACAGGTAAATTAATGCTGCTGAAAGCAAACATAAATACTGCGGAGACTAAGGTGGAACAGAGGAATACCCAGAATGTACTAATATAGGGATCAATAGCAAACTGTCTCGATAAGACCGACATTAATGCAAAACAAAATGATCCGCTAAATACCAACAACAATGCCTGTGGATGTTCCACGGCAATCTCGGTAATATTTCCTTTCGTAAAAGTGATTACAACAGCCATAAAGCCCATTGCAATGCCAATCATTTGCCTGATCGTTAATTTTTCTTTAAACAGGAAAAATGACAATCCAATAATCATTAATGGCCAGCTATATTGGATCACCAAAACAGCAACACCATTTTCAATGGAGTAACCATAGTAAAGCAGCAAATAGAAGAAACAATCCAAAGCACCTAAGATCAAAACTTTAAGCATAATGGGCAAAGGAATGAATAAAATATCCTTCCAACTTCTCCCCATCATGAGAGCAACGGCAAATACCGCTAAGACAGACAAAATATTTGACCAGAATAAATATTGGAAGTGATCCATCTCTTTCTGACCAAAACGCGATATAGAAGGAATAAAGCTCCAGATAAACACGCAGGAAAACGCATAAATAATATATTTATATTTGGCCATATAAAAACTCAACTTAATTATTTTAAAGCCCAGCCTACAAGGCACCCACTCCATCCCAACATCATCAGGCATAATAATATTAGATTATATATGCCGTGATGATTTCGCTCTTACAAACAGCAAAACAGGTGGAAATACCAGAGAGTTATCACTTCTCAGTATTTCCACCTGATAAATACTTTCAGCCCGCAATTAGCGATTAAAATATTTCAGATCTTAGCAGTAACCGTACTGCATTAATCGCTCATAACGACGGTTAACTAATTCTTCACTGTCCAGTTCACTCAATTCAGAAAGATCAGCCAACAATTGAGCTTTCAATGTTTCAGCGATTTCTTCATAGTGACGGTGCGCACCACCCAATGGTTCAGGAATAACAGTATCGATCAGATTCAATTCTTTCAGACGTGGGGCTGTATTCCCCATTGCTTCAGCTGCCAATGGTGCTTTTTCAGCGCTTTTCCACAAAATAGAAGCACAACCTTCAGGAGAGATAGTAGAGAAGGTACTGTATTGCAACATGTTGATTTTATCACCAACACTAAGCGCCAACGCTCCACCAGACCCCCCTTCGCCAATCACGGTACAGATGATAGGTACAGAAAGATGAGACATTTCACGCAAGTTACGTGCAATAGCTTCTGACTGACCACGTTCTTCTGCGCCTACCCCAGGATATGCACCAGGGGTATCAATGAAAGTAATGATTGGCAATTTGAAACGTTCGGCTGTTTCCATCAATCTCAACGCCTTACGATAACCTTCCGGTGATGGCATACCAAAATTGCGACGGATTTTTTCTTTGGTTTCACGCCCTTTCTGGTGGCCTATCACCATGACAGGACGGCCATCAATACGCGCTAACCCACCCACAATGGCCTTGTCATCAGCATAGGCACGATCACCCGCTAACTCTTCAAAATCAGTAAATATGCGCTGAATATAATCCAGTGTATAAGGGCGCAACGGATGGCGTGATAGCTGGGAAATTTGCCATGCCCCTAAATCAGCAAAAATTTTGCGAGTCAGCTCCAGGCTTTTTTCCCGCAGACGCTGGACTTCTTCATCCAGATTGATATCTAGCTTTTCATCTTGACGGCTAACTGCGGTAAGCGAATCAATTTTCGCTTCCAGCTCGGCAATCGGCTGTTCAAAATCCAGAAAATTCAGACTCATAATGTTCCTATTCTAGTCAAATTCTAATTCTACCTGCTCATTACCCAGCAGAGTTCGCAGATCGGTCAAAAGGGTGTCTGTTGGCGTTACCCGCCATGTCGCCCCGAATCGTAAACGGGCGCGGGCATCTACCCGCTGGTAATAAAGATGAACCGGTATTGTACCTGAGCGGTGTGGCTCCAATGCACCACGAAGACGGCTCAATAATTGTTCATCAATTTGCCTGTCTGATAACGAGATAGCAAGCCCACGTGCAAATTTTTCACGTGCCTCACTGATATCCATTAATTCACGAACTGTCATTTTAAGCCCACCGCTGAAGTCATCAAAGCTGACTTGTCCGGTAGCAATCAAAATCTTGTCCTGTTCCAATAAATGCTGATACCTTTCCAGCGCATCAGAAAACAGCATGATCTCCAGACGCCCGGAACGATCATCCAATGTACTGATACCAATCCGGTTGCCCCGTTTGGTTGTCACTATTTTAGAAGCTAATACCAAACCTACCACAGTTGTTACCTGGCCACGAGGTGTCGGGTTCACATCTTTCAGACGTAACCCATTGGTATATCGTTCAATCTCTTTCAAATAACCTGTGATTGGGTGCCCAGTTAAGTACAAACCCAGCGTTTCCCGCTCACCATCCAATACCACCTGATCTGGCCATTTCGGGGTACTGGCATACGAACGCTCAACTTGTTCTGGTTCTTCGGCTAATACGCCAAACATATCGGTTTGACCCGTGGCTTCTGCTTTGGCATGTTGATCCGCTGCTTTCAGTGCTCCTTCCAAAGATGACATCAGTGCCGCACGATGTGGCCCCAACCGATCAAAAGCACCGGACATGATCAGTTTTTCCATCACACGCCGATTTATTTTTTTGATATCAACACGTGCACACAGGTCGAATAGCTCTTTGAAATGCCCTTCTTTCTGTCGAGCTTCAATCATCGCTTCAATCGGGCCTTCACCCACACCTTTAATCGCACCAATGCCGTAAACAATTTCGCCATCATCATTGACATGGAAATGGTACAAGCCGCTATTAATATCAGGAGGAAGAACTTTCAGCCCCATGCGCCAACACTCATCCACCAGCCCAACAACTTTTTCGGTGTTATCCATATCTGCTGTCATCACGGCAGCCATAAATTCTGCCGGATAGTGCGCTTTCAGCCACAACGTTTGGTAAGAAACCAGTGCATAAGCTGCGGAGTGAGATTTGTTAAAGCCATAACCCGCGAATTTCTCCACCAAATCGAAGATTTTCATGGCGAGCGTACCATCAACGCCCTGTTTTACCGCTCCTTCTTCAAATACCGACCGTTGTTTAGCCATTTCCTCTGGTTTTTTCTTACCCATTGCACGGCGCAACATATCTGCCCCGCCAAGGGTATAACCGGCCAAAACCTGCGCAATCTGCATCACCTGTTCCTGATACAGAATGATGCCGTAAGTTGGCTCCAATACAGGTTTTAAGGATTCATGCTGCCATTCAACATCAGGATAGGAGAGTTCTTCCCGTCCATGTTTACGGTCGATAAAGTTATCTACCATGCCTGATTGCAACGGCCCGGGACGGAACAGGGCCACCAATGCGATCATGTCTTCAAAACAGTCAGGTCGCAGGCGTTTGATTAAGTCCTTCATTCCGCGCGATTCAAGCTGGAACACGGCCGTGGTTTCAGAACGTTGCAGCATATCGAAACTTTTCTGATCCTCCAGCGGAATAGCTGCAATATCAATCGGTTCCAGACCTTTCCTGGCACGACGAGCATTCACCATCTCAAGTGCCCAGTTGATGATGGTTAGCGTTCTCAGGCCAAGGAAGTCAAACTTAACCAGACCTGCGTATTCCACATCGTTTTTGTCAAACTGGGTAACCGGGTTTTGCCCTTCTGGATCACAGTAAATCGGTGCAAAGTCAGTAATTTTGGTTGGTGCAATAACAACACCACCGGCATGTTTACCTGCGTTACGAGTGACACCTTCCAGTTTGCGCGCCATGTCTATCAGCGCTTTAACCTCTTCATCCGCTTCGTAAATTTCAGGTAGCTGTGGCTCGGCGGCAAACGCTTTTTCCAGCGTCATACCCGGATCAGAAGGTACCAGTTTGGATATACGATCCACAAACCCATAGGGATGCCCAAGTACACGCCCAACATCGCGGATAACCGCTTTTGCCGCCATCGTACCAAACGTGATGATCTGCGATACCGCATCTCGTCCATACATATCTGCAACGTGATCGATAACCTGATCACGTTTTTCCATGCAAAAATCGATGTCAAAATCTGGCATGGAAATACGTTCAGGGTTAAGGAAACGTTCAAACAGCAGATCGAATTCCAGCGGATCGAGATCGGTAATTTTTAACGCATAAGCCACAAGGGAGCCGGCACCAGAGCCTCGTCCCGGACCAACGGGAACACCGTTATCTTTCGACCACTGGATAAATTCCATTACGATCAGGAAGTAGCCAGGAAATCCCATCTGGTTGATAACGTTCAGCTCAATATCAAGGCGCTTATCATATTCTGGACGTTTTTGCACCCTGACTTCTGGATCGGGATAGAGAAATTCCAGACGCTCTTCTAACCCTTGCCTGGATTTTTCAATGAGAAAGTCTTCAGTGCTCATTTCGCCCGTCGGAAATTGCGGCAGGAAATATTCACCAAGACGGATCGTGACATTACAGCGTTTAGCAATTTCTACGCTATTTTGTAGTGCTTCAGGAATGTCTGAGAAAAGCTCGCACATCTCCTGTTCACTGCGTAGGTATTGCTGAGGGCTGTAATTTTTAGGGCGTTTCGGATCAGACAGTGTATAACCATCGTGGATAGCAACCCGAATCTCATGAGCTTCGAAGTCCTCACTTTCAAGAAAACAGACGTCATTGGTTGCCACAACGGGAAGATTTTTTTCTGACGCCAGCGCCACAGCCTCATGGAGATAGTTTTCTTCATCCTGACGTCCAGTACGGATCAACTCAAGGTAATAGCTGTCAGGAAAATGTTCCTGATAAAAATCGAGACATTGCTCCACCATCACACGATTGCCACGCAGCAGGAATTTTCCCACTTCGCCCATACGCCCACCCGACAGTAGGATCAACCCTGTTTTGTATTTGACCAGCCATTCCCGCTTGATAGTGGGGCCTGTTGCACTATAACCTTTTTGGTAAGCCTCAGAGATCAGCAAGGTCAGGTTTTGATAGCCTTCATTATTACGGGCAAGGATCGTCAGATGAGCATATTCATCCCCCAACAAATCACTTTCCACATAAAAATCCGCACCAATAATTGGCTTGATACCAGCACCGTGGGCACTACCATAGAACTTCACCAATCCACACAAGTTGGTAAAATCCGTGATCGCAAAAGCTGGCATCCCCAATTTAGCGACTTTTTTCACCAGTGGGCCGGTTTTAGCCAAGCCATCAATCATTGAATAATCACTGTGAACACGTAAGTGTACAAAACGTGGTTCTGTCATAATCTGTCCAAATACTTATCTCAGATTTTATCCAAGACCTAACGCCCGTTTAACTGGCGCAAAACTCTTACGATGATGCTCCGTAGCGCCCAAAGAAGCCAATTTTTCCAGATGAAGAGCTGTAGGATAACCTTTGTGTTTCGCAAATCCGTAATCAGGGAACTGTTTATCCAGTTCTGCCATTTCCCTGTCACGTGTTACTTTGGCAAGAATAGAAGCAGCGCTTATTTCTGCAACCAGATTATCGCCCTTGACGACAGCTTGAGCTGGCATGGCTAATGCCGGACATCGATTGCCATCAATCAGAACATAATCCGGTATGAGCGCCAACCCCTGAACGGCCCTTTGCATAGCCAGCATTGTGGCATGGAGGATGTTAAGCTGATCGATTTCTTCCGGCTCTGCACGACCAAGGCTCCAACACAAAGCGTTCTCTTTTATTTCCCAATACAGCGCCTCACGGCGTTTTTCCGTGAGTTTTTTCGAATCCATCAAGCCTGCAATGGGTTTAGACGGATCAAGAATAACCGCCGCAGTCACTACAGCCCCTACCAATGGGCCACGCCCAACTTCATCAACACCGGCAATCAAATTCGCCTGTGGATAAACAAAATCCATTATCTTCTCGCTAATTCCAGAACAGCTTGTGCAGCCTGTTCATCGGCATCACAGCGAATGCGTTCATGCAAATGCAAGAACGTTTGTTTTAACGTTTCCACATCAGCACCACCTTGCAAAAGAGGTAACAACGCCTCTGACAACGATTGTGGTTCGCATTCATCTTGTAGTAATTCTTTGACTAATTCTTTGCCTGCCAGCAAGTTAGGCAAGGAAACATAAGGTGTCTTCACCAGGTGTTTTGCCAGCCAGAATGTAAAAGGTTTCATCCTATAGCCCACCACCATTGGGCATTTGGCCAGCATACACTCCAATGCAGCCGTACCGGATGCCAGTAAAGTAGCATCACTGGCAATCATGGCTTCACGCGCTTTACCATCCAATAAATGGAGCAACAAATCCGGTGCTATCTCGTTTTTAATGCGCTGAAATTGTTCACGCCGTTTGGCATTAACCAAAGGAACCAATACATGCAAGTCGGGAAATTTATCCCGTAATAATTGTGCGGTTTTTAAGAAGTCAGCACTGAGCATCTCTACTTCAGCATGACGACTACCAGGCAATATTGCCAGACAATGAGCAGATAATGGAATATCCAAAATTTTTCTGGCGGCTGCTTTATCGGTCTGCAAAGGCATCGCATCTGCCATTGTGTGCCCAATAAATCGACATGGTACGTTAAATCGATCATAAAAGGCTTTTTCAAAAGGTAGAAACGCCAGCACCAAATCCGTTGCTCGGCCAATTTTAAACACCCGTTTCTGACGCCATGCCCATACCGATGGGCTGACATAATGGATCGTTTTAATTCCCTGCTGTTTAAGCCGGCCTTCCAGAGTAATGTTAAAGTCAGGCGCATCAATGCCAATAAACACATCAGGCTTCAACGCAGTAAAACGTGCGGTTAAGTCTTTGCGTATTTTCAGCAAACGGGGCAAACGTCCCAGAACTTCAACGATCCCCATTACTGCCAGCTCTTCCATCTCATACCAGGCTTCACAACCTTCTGCCTGCATAAGAGGGCCAGCAACACCCACAAAGCGGGCGTGCGGAATTTTTGCTTTCAATGCGCGAATCAACCCTGCCCCAAGGATATCACCGGATGTTTCTCCGGCGACTAAACCAATTGTCAGCGGGCGCTGATTATCAACAGAAGAAAAGGTAGTCAAAGGAGTATCCTTCATCTACTTATTAACGAATGATGCCACGGCTGGATTTTGCGGAATTTTCCAGAAAATCACTGAATGCTTTCACATGCGGGTTGTTTTCTGCCTGAAGATCAATTTCTTGTCTGGCTTCTTCCAATGTTTTTCCGCTGCGATAAAGCGTCTTATAGGCATTACGGATAGCATGCAGCGATTCTTTGTCAAACCCACGACGTTTCAGGCCTTCGATATTCAATCCGAAAGGTGTTGCATGGTTTCCCTGTGCAATGATGTAAGGAGGAATATCCTGAGCAACGCCGGAACAACCACCAACCATCACGTGGGAACCAATTTGACAGAATTGATGCACGGCCGTCATTCCACCAATAATGACATAATCACCCAAAATAACATGCCCGCCTAATGTGCCATTGTTCGCAATGATACAGCGATCACCAATAATACAATCATGGGCGATATGGGCATTGATCATCAACAGATTGTCACTGCCAACTTTAGTTACGCCACCACCCTGAACAGTGCCTCTGTGGATAGAAACACTTTCACGAATGCGATTACGGTCACCAATTTCAACGCGGGTGGGTTCACCCTGATATTTGAGATCCTGATTAACCTCACCGATGGAAGCAAATTGATAAATCTGGTTATCACGACCAATTTTAGTTATCCCATTAACCACAACATGGGATTTCAATTCAGTCCCTTCACCAATCTCAACCTGGGCACCGATATAACAAAATGGGCCAATGCGAACATTGGCGCCAATAACAGCACCCTCTTCAATAATGGAAGAGGGATGGATAACAGCGGTCTGATCAATCATGGATTAGGCCTCACGACGGCGAGCACACATCATTTCAGCTTCGCAAGCCACTTCTCCATCGACTTTCGCTACGCCCCTGAAACGCGCAACTCCGCGACGTTCTTTAATAAATTCTACTTCCATGACCATTTGATCACCTGGCAGAACCGGACGCTTAAAGCGAGCGCCATCAATCGCTGCAAAGTAATACAATTCACCGGGTTCCAGTGATCCAACACTTTTGAACGCCAGAATGCCAGTAGCTTGAGCCATTGCTTCGAGGATCAAAACACCAGGAAAAATAGGCTTACCAGGGAAGTGGCCCTGAAAGAATGGTTCATTAAATGATACATTCTTGACTGCGCGCAGAAATTTACCTTCCTCAAAGTCTAAGACGCGATCTACCAACAAAAATGGGTAGCGGTGAGGCAGTAAATCTAAAATCTCTTCAATTTGCAGAGTATGATTATCACTCATCTAAATACTCTTCCTGTCATATAAGAATCATAATATTAACGACACGGCCTGCGTTAACTCCAAATTCAGAGTTATCAGGCAGGCCGCAAAATCAAAAGCACAACCAAAAATGCTAACTAAAAACGTTTAATCAAAAATGTCTATCCAAGATGCGGGTATGATTACTCGTTTTCACCTTTCAGTTGGCGTTCAACTGACTTCAAGCGCTTATTCATCTCATTGATGTTCATGACTAAAGCGGCAGTCTTGCGCCAAACTTTGTTCGGTTGTAACGGGAACCCAGACGAATATACGCCAGGCTCTGTGATTGGACGTATCACCATGCTCATACCAGTCACGGTCACTTTATCACAGATCTCCATGTGCCCATTGATGACACTGGCTCCACCAATCATACAGTAACGGCCAATTTTCAAACTGCCCGCCATAATGACTCCACCCGCCACCGCGGTGTTGTCTCCAATTGTCACGTTGTGGGCAATCTGACATTGATTGTCTATGATAACACCATTACCGATGACAGTGTTATCCAATGCGCCGCGATCAATGGTCGTGCCAGCGCCGATTTCAACACGATCTCCAATGAGTACTGTGCCTAACTGTGGAATTTTAACCCAATTGCCACGCTCATTGGCATAACCAAAACCATCAGAACCTATAACAGTTCCTGACTGGATCAAACACGACTCACCAATTTCAACATTGTGGTATATCGAGACATTGGCCCAAAGACGGGTTCCTGCACCAATCCGCGCATTTTTTCCAATAAAACAACCTGCACCAACGATAACATTATCATCAAGCATAACGCCGGATTCGATAACTGCATTTGCACCCACCGACACATTTTTGCCCAGTACCGCCTCAGGGGAGATAACTGCTGATGGGTGAATATCCTGTGCAGGTTTCGGTGTTGTATCCATAATTTGCGCCATGCGTGCATAGGCAAGGTAAGGATCATTAACAACCAACGCGGCAACCTTGCAGTGAGGGAGATCTGCTTCGCGCAGTACAACAGCCGCAGCCTGACAGGTAGCAAGTTTGTCAGTATAACGACTGTCAGATAAAAATGTAATTTGTTCGTTATTTGCTGAATACATCGGTGCAATACCGGTGATGACGATATCGCCATCACCGCACAATTGCGCATTCAACTGCTGAGCGAGATCAGCCAATCGAATTGAAACCATCTACTTACTTAACCTGTTTCAGTACTTCTGCAGTGATATCTTTACCAGACGCAGAATACACCGCGGTACTCGCATCCAGAACCAGATCGTAACCTTCTTTGCCTGCAACCACTTTAACTGCATCCTGAATACGGTTCAGAATTTTATTGCGTTCTTCCATCTGACGGTGGCGGTTGTCGTTTTCAAAACTTTGTGCTTTCTGAGCAAAGTCATCACGTTTCGCCATCACTTCTTTTTCCAATTTTTCGCGTTCACTGGCTTTCATGGTTGAGCCATCACGCTGCAATTTTTGGATTTTAGTTTGCAGTTCAGATTCCATACGCTGTAATTCGGTTGCACGGCCTTTAAATTCGCTTTCCAACTGTTTTGCCACAGCTTCACGGGCAGGTAGCTGTTGGAAAACTTCAGCAACGTTCACTAAAGCAATTTTATCTGCCGCCTGCGCACCCGCAGAAAACGCTAATGCCAGACCCAAACCTGCTGCACACAATATTTTCTTCACTATAAACTCCTTTGACCTACGCGATTTTTACATATTAATAATAGGGCGATTTTTACCAAAAATGATTAATAATTACCAAACTCCGCCAATATTGAACTGGAACTGCTCTGCTCTGTCACCTTCATATTTCTTAATTGGCTGCGCATAAGAGAAGCTCAGTGGCCCTAATGGTGATATCCATTGCAAAGCAATACCGGCCGAAACCCGGACGTTATTTGGCTTACTGTAGTCTGGCCCAGCGTAAGTCTTATCCCAGTTGGTATCCCACACGGTTCCCGCATCCACAAATAACGAAGTCCGCAGGGAGTTGGCATATTTAGCATCCAGGAATGGTGTCGGGGTAATCAGTTCGAAACTCGCCACCGCCGTCGCGTTACCTCCCACGGCATCACGAGATGGGCTATTTTTCTTACCACTTTCATCTAAATAAACTGCTTTCGGACCAATATTATTCGACCGGAAGCCGCGAACACTGCTGGAACCACCGGCGTAGAAGTTCTCATAAAATGGCATTTCCTTACCACCAAAACCGCCACCATATCCCAGACGTGTGCGTCCCATCAGCACCCATGCGTGATTATCATCTAATGGATAATAAGCGGCTGAGTTCCAGGTGACTTTATAGAACTGGTTATCTGAACCAGGAATGGTTACTTTCGTATCCAGAGATGATTTCAGGCCAGATGTCGGGAAGAAACCACGATCAAGATTGTTGTAAACCCATCCTACAGTGACGGTGAAATCATTCGAGTCAAATTGCGCCTTGTCTTTAAAATTTGGATGTTTACCCATTTTATTCCAATAACGCCACATCGCACGCTGTGGTCGCATGTTAGACAGAGAGTTATGGATATAACCCAGTCTAAACGACAGGCCGTTATTTTCATTCAGTGGGAAACCGAGCGTTCCCTCAGTACCGTAAGCTTTATTGGTGTAATTCGAAAGATCGGCATCATCGGCGCGGAAATCGTTATAGAACATACGGCCACCCAAACTCACACCATCAACAGTGAAATAAGGGTCAGTCATAGATAAATCGGCCGATGTTGAATAATCATTCTTACTGGCGTTGATGCTCACTGAATTCCCCGTTCCCAGCCAGTTGGCTTGTTGGAGGCCAACCTGGAACCCCATACCACTTTCTGTGCCGAAACTAACACCAAAATTCATCGAGCCAGTATTACGTTCTTTGACTTTGTAAACCACATCAACCTGATCTGGACTGTCCGGTACACGTTCTGTTTCCACATCAACAGAGTCAAAATACCCTAGTCTATTTAGACGTTCTTTACCCTGTTCAACCAAATCACTCCCCAGCCAAGAGCCTTCCATCTGACGCATTTCACGGCGTAGTACTGAATCTTTACTTACATCGTTGCCTGAAAAACGAATTTTACGCACGTAGAAACGATTACCCGCATCAATATTCACATGCAGCTTAACCGTCTTATCAGTGTCGTTGATTTCAGGTTGTGTCATTACACGAGGATAGGCATAACCGTGGCGACCAAGCAGGTTTTTGATGGCGGTTTCCATCTTGGTCACTTCTGCACCGTTATACAAAGACCCTGGTTCGATTTTAGTCAATTCTTCGATTTGGGACTGGTAACCCGCTAAATTACCATTCAAATCAACACCCGCGATTTTATACTGAGCGCCTTCGGTGATATTGACAGTGACATAAATACCTTTCTTATCTGGAGTCAGGTTAACTTGAGTCGAGTCAATATTGAATCGCGCATAGCCTCGGTCGAGATAGAAACTGCGCAGGGTTTCAAGGTCACCTGCCAATTTTTGTTTCTGGTATTTCTGATCAGCCGTCATATTCCACCAGGGAACATCATCCCTAAGCTGGAACTGATTAAGCAGCTCATTGGTTGAAAAGGCTTTATTGCCAACAATATTAATTTGTTGGATCTTGGCAGAAACCCCTTCAGAGAAAACGAGCTTCAAATCAACACGGTTACGGGGCAGTGGTGTGACAACAGCTTTTACTGTCGCGTTGTATTTACCAACACTGTAATAGAAATCCTCCAGCCCCTTCTCAATATTAGACAGCATAGTGCGGTCAAGAGCTTCACCAACACGAACACGAGAGGCCTCAAGGTTTTGCTTGAGCATGTCATCTTTCACCGATTTATTGCCGGTAAAAGTAATGCTGGCGATAGTTGGCCGTTCTTTTACCTGAACAACAAGTGAATTGCCATCACGTAAGACACGAACATCTTCAAAGTTTCCAGTTGCGAACAATGAATGAATCGTACGGCTAATATCTTCATCACTAACCGTTTCACCCACTCGAACTGGCATGTTCAGTAATGCTGCACCAACGGTGACGCGTTGAAGACCCTCAAAGTGAATGTCCTGAACCACGAATCCGTCTGAACCGTATGCAGTGGCGCTGCCAAACAGCAGCGACGCTATGAGCAACTTTTTCATCGCCATCGTTGTTATGCGTTTTCCTAACCGGTCTCCCGTCTTAAAAACGGGAGAAATCATTGAAAAGTGCAAGCCCCATTAATAACACCAGTAACATAGCACCAATGCGATAACTGAAGTCTTGTACACGCTCGGAGACCGGCCCTCCCTTGATCTTTTCGATAGCAAGGAAAAGCAAGTGTCCACCATCTAGTACAGGTAATGGGAACAAATTAATGATCCCAAGATTGACGCTAATCAGCGCCAGAAACATTAAATAATACACCAAGCCAGAATCAGCCGATACACCGGCACCTTTGGCAATGGAAATTGGGCCGCTCAGGTTATTCAGTTTTAAGTCACCCACAATCAATTTGCCGATCATATTGACAGTCAGCTTCATTAATTGCCAAGTCTTGCCTCCTGCCTCATAAATGGCAGAAAAAGGTCCATATTGCTGAATAACCTTGTATTCATCCGCCAGTGGAATGATTTTCAGTTCGGTGCCAGCAAATCCCTCCTCACGGCCGTTGGATAATTTTCTGACTTCTGGAGTCAGAGACAAGGAGATCATTCCCCCAGCTCTCGCAACGTCCAATTTTAGAGGAACGTCAGGATTCTTCCTGACAAAAGATGAAAAAGTGTGCCATACATCTACATCTTGATCGTTGACTTTAACGATCCTGTCCCCACTTTGTAAACCCGCTTTTTCAGCGGCTGAAGCAGGATAAACTTTTTCTACTTGCGAACTAAGCCGCGGTACAACGGGCATAATTCCCAGAGACAGCAAAACATCCTGTCTGGAAGGATCGAAACTCCATTGACTCAAATCCAGTGTCTTTTGAACACTGTCAAGCGCATTCAAAGGCAAGACATCCATAGTGACCGATGTTGCACCCACTTTGCCAACCATGGCAAGACGTACTGAATTCCAATCAGGAGTTTCGATACCATTAACGGCTTTTAGTTCCATTCCAGGCAAAATATTTGCCTGTGCAGCAATCGAGTTTGGCTTAACATCTAATACTACCGGACGTACAGATGGCACGCCAATCACAAAAACCAGCCAATAAGCGATCACCGCCAGAATGAAGTTTGCGATTGGCCCAGCGCTGATAACAGCCGCGCGCTGGCCAATAGTTTTGTTATTAAATGCCATATGACGACGTTCGGGAGCAACTTCTGTCACCCGCTCATCAAGCATTTTGACATATCCACCAAGGGGGATAAGAGCGATAACGTATTCGGTTCCCTGTTTATCTGTACGACGCCAAAGCACCTTGCCAAATCCGATGGAAAAGCGTTCAACATAGATACCGCATCGTCTGGCAACCCAAAAATGACCAAACTCATGCACTGTAATCAGAACGCCCAAAGCAACAATAAATGCAGCCAGATTCCAGAGAATATCCATTACGTACCTTCAGAGAGTAAATCCAGAAGAAATCAACATAACCAGCCCAGCAAACACCGGAACTGCCGCAGTTAGGCTATCAACCCTATCCATGACACCGCCATGCCCTGGAATCAATTGACTGCTGTCTTTGATCCCAGATTCCCGCTTGAACATACTTTCAGTCAAATCACCAAAGACCGAGGCAATCACCACCACCGCAGAAATCGGCAACAAATGTTCTGGCATCGCGGGGACAGGGGCAAATTTACCGAACAACCACGAAATCAGTGCAGCCGTTAATAACCCACCAACCAGCCCCTCAAGCGTTTTGCCCGGAGATACTTTGGGAGCCATTTTATGTTTACCCATTGTACGACCAAAAATATAAGCACCTGAATCGGCAGCCCATACCAACAGCATGACGTACAGCAACCACCATGCGCCATCATAAGGATTATTTTCATAGCTCTGGGTACGCAGTACCATCATCCCACAATAAAATGGCACGATAGTCAGAACCCCAAATAGCAGTCGCAAGGCAACCGACGCTTTCCAGATGGCAGCAGAAGCCGGGTAAGTCACCACCAATAAAATGGCAGCTACCCACCAAAGCATGCCGGCCCACAACAGGTATACAATTTGTGTTTTTTCAATGAGATGAGAAAAATCCGACAAAGAATACTGCAAGGCCAATAACCCGACAGCAACTAACACAGCCAGCGTAATACGTTTAACTTGAGTGAAGAGACCTGCAAATTGCCCCCATTCCCATGCAGCAAGTGCTGAAACAGCAATGACAACCCACCCAAACCCTGCTGGTGGGAGGAGAAACAGCGCTACAATAACAAGTGGAATCAATATTAACGTAGTTAAAAGACGGTACTTCAGCAAGTTCTCCTCCTATGATCCCACTTCGGCATCGTCTGTTGTTCCGCCAAATCGGCGTTCTCGTTTGGCAAAGGCATTAATCGCACCTTCAAAAACAGTTTCATCAAAATCAGGCCAAAGTATATCGGTAAAATACAATTCTGCATAAGCGATCTGCCATAGCAGGAAATTACTGATACGATGTTCACCGCCAGTCCTAATCACCAGATCCACTTCGGGCTGCTTACTTAAATTGATGAAGTTATCCACTGTAGTTTCGGTAATCTCTTCGGGAGATAATTCATTGGCGTCAATCTTTTCAGCAATTTGTTTAAAACTCTGAACCAGATCCCAACGACCACCATAGTTAGCAGCAATATTAAGCTGCAATCCGGTATTGCCCGCTGTTAATTCAACAGAACGGCAGATACGCTCCTGCAACCGTGAGCTAAAACGACTGATATCACCAATCACAGACAATTTCACATTGTGTTTATGCAGACTCTTTACTTCATTATCGAGAGCAAAAACAAACAACTCCATCAATGAACTGACTTCCTGCTGTGGGCGATTCCAGTTTTCGCTGCTAAAAGCATACAACGTCAGCGAATTAATATTATGTTTCACTGAAAAACTCACGGCACTTCGTACGGCTTTAATTCCTGCACGGTGGCCAAAGACTCTTAATTTGCCCCGTTTTTTTGCCCAGCGACCGTTACCATCCATAATGATGGCGACATGTCTGGGTAACGTTGGCAATGAGTCATTATCACTGGGAGATATCACTCAAAATAATCCTTAAATAACTAAGCTGACTTTTTGGTAAACTCAATCACTTCCAAACATAAAAAAGCCGTGTTACGTGTCAACAATTAGCACGGATAGCACGGCTATTTCAGGCGCGACTGAAAGCCTTTACCTGCGCTTATCTATGATTAAAATGCAAGCACCAGATAATTGAAATGGCTATTATAGCAACTGCAATTTACCCGCGAACTATATCATTTGCCAAAACGCAAACCTATACTTATTAATAAAACTTGCTATTTGGCAAACGTGCTTATGGCTTCTCTCGCTAAAGCCCTGGCTATGTTATCGATTTCTAAGACCTCTTCGATACTTTGAGGTTCAGATAAATTCACTTTTTCAACGACCAACCGATTGATTGTCGCAATATCTGTGAAACGGATTCCACCTTGCAAAAAAACATCAACGGTTTCTTCATTTGCGGCATTCAACGCCGTTGTTGCCGCTTGCCCTTGGTGACAAGCCTCAATCGCCAGTTTCAAACAAGGATAGCGCTGATAATCCAGAGATTCAAAAGTGAGCAGACTCAATTCGGTAAAATCCAATGGTTTTGCCCCGGATGGAATACGATTAGGATAAGCCATCGCATAAGCGATTGGGGTACACATATCCTGCGTTCCCAGTTGTGCGATGATGCTGCCATCCTGATAACGAACCATTGAATGAATAACTGATTGGGGATGTAATAATACTTCCATTTCATCTGCGGACGCATTGAACAGGTAACGCGCTTCGATATATTCCAATCCTTTGTTCATCATGGTAGCAGAATCCACCGAAATTTTGCGTCCCATTGACCAGATAGGATGAGCACATGCTTCATCTGGAGTCACGTTGGGCAGCTTATCCAAAGGCGTTTTACGGAATGGCCCACCCGATCCCGTCAGGATAATGCTGGAAATACCGTGCCCTTTTAAATCTGTCTTGCCAAGATTGTGCTGAACTCCCTGCGGCAGACTCTGGAAAATGGCATTATGTTCGCTATCAATTGGCAGCAATTGCGCTTTATATTGAACAACGGCATCCATAAACAGACGACCACTGGTAATCAAAGATTCTTTGTTAGCCAGCAGAACTTGTTTGCCCTTGCGGATAGCGGCCAAAGTCGGCAATAAACCGGCGACGCCAACAATGGCTGACATGACTTGATCGACGTCTTCCAATGCAGCTAAATCACAAATAGCGTCTTTACCAAACAGCACTTCGGTCTGGCTTCCTTGCGCCTGTAATAACTGACGCAGCGCTTTTGCTGACGGCTCATCTGCCATTGCTGCATATTGTGGATGGAATTCCAAACATTGTTGTGCCATGACGTCAATATTTTTCCCGGCAACCAGTGCGATGACACTGAATTTCTCTGGATTATTGCGGACAACAGAAAGCGTACTTTTCCCAATCGAACCCGTTGAGCCAAGAATAGTTAACCGTTTCATTTTAATACTCTAAGTATGCTACTGATATAAAATTGCAATGGAAAATCGCAACAGAAAACTGTCATAGTTTGAGCGGTGCAGATCGCTATGTCCATCGCTTGAGAAAGAAATGTGATACGAAGTGTAATATTCAGGATAAGAACAACGCCGCAAAAGCTGCGGCGTTGTATGCGTGAAACGGCAATTAGAAATCCATCAACTCAGTTTCTTTATTTGCCAGTGCTTCATCGATTTTCTTAATGAAGCTGTCAGTCAGTTTCTGAATTTCATCTTGTGAACGACGTTCTTCATCTTCACTGATTTCTTTGTCTTTCAGCAGTGTTTTGACCTTATCGTTCGCATCACGGCGAATGTTACGGATGGAGACACGACCCTGTTCCGCTTCTCCACGCACAACTTTAATGAGATCCTTACGGCGCTCTTCTGTCAGTGGTGGCAATGGAACACGAATAATGGTTCCAGCAGAAGATGGATTCAGACCCAGATCAGAAGCCATGATGGCTTTTTCAACCGCCGCAGTCATAGAGCGATCAAATACGGTGATTGCCAAAGTGCGGGCATCTTCTGCAACAACGTTTGCAATCTGACGCAGTGGAGTCGCTGCGCCATAATATTCAACGCTGATGCCATCCAACAGGCTAGGAGAAGCACGGCCAGTACGAACCTTGCTAATTTGATTTTTCAGTGCTTCGACGCTTTTTTCCATGCGGTCTTGTGCGTCTTTCTGGATTTCATTAATCACGTTACAAACCCTTGGGAAATGGTTATTTTTTAGGCCACATTGCGTAAATCATAGATAAATTAACCGAATACGCTACGACATATGTGGCCCTGTGTCATTAAATTTGGCGCATCAGGACGCTGATCATACCGTCAAATTTCACCAATGTCTCTGAGCACGAACGGTGAAAAATCAGCCGTGAGAAATCAACGTACCTTCACTTTCCCCCATCACAACACGACGAAGTGCGCCTGGTTTGTTCATATTAAAGACACGAATTGGCAGGTTATGGTCACGAGCCAGCGTAAAGGCCGCCAGATCCATCACTTTCAATTCACGCTCCAATACTTCCTGATAAGTGAGCTTATTGTAGAGAACGGCTTCAGGATCTTTTGCAGGATCAGCAGAATAAACGCCATCAACTTTGGTTGCTTTTAACACAACATCCGCTTCGATTTCAATGCCACGCAGACATGCAGCGGAATCAGTCGTAAAGAACGGGTTGCCAGTACCCGCAGAGAAAATAACAACACGACCGTGACGCAGTAAGCTTATCGCCTCAGCCCAACTATAATTGTCACATACGCCATTCAGTGGGATGGCAGACATCAAACGAGCGTTCACATAGGCGCGGTGCAAAGCATCACGCATTGCCAGACCATTCATCACAGTCGCCAACATACCCATGTGGTCGCCTACTACACGGTTCATTCCTGCCTCTGCCAAACCGGCACCACGAAACAGGTTACCTCCTCCAATAACGACACCGACCTGAATACCCAGCTCAACCAGTTCTTTGATTTCCTGAGCCATGCGGTCTAAGACACTGGCGTCGATACCAAAACCTTCTGCGCCTTGCAGGGCTTCTCCACTGAGCTTAAGCAGGATTCTCTGATATACGGGTTTTGCATTGGTTGCCATGGTGTTCAGTCCTAAGCAGATAAGGATTATTGGGGATCGATTAGATTTACTCAACTACTACACATCCACGCTATGCAGCCCAGATGTAAAAATTCATCATCAGATAAAACAGAACCGCCAACCGGCGGCTCCGTTCAAGAAAATTAAGACTGTTTGCTCATTGCAGCAACTTCTGCTGCGAAATCAGCTTCAACTTTCTCAATACCTTCACCAACTTCGAAGCGGATGAAGTTGATAACCTTAGCATTGTTTTCTTTCAGCAGATCGCCAACAGATTTGCTTGGGTCCATCACGAAGTTCTGACCAGTCAGAGAGATTTCGCCGGTGAATTTGTTCATACGGCCAGAAACCATTTTCTCTGCGATTTCGCGAGGCTTGCCAGACTGCATTGCGATGTCCAACTGGATCTGATGCTCACGCTCAACCACGTCAGCAGGAACATCAGTTGGGTTCACGTATTCTGGCTTGCTTGCTGCAACATGCATTGCAATGTGTTTGATCAGTTCTTCGTTTGCGCCTTCAGCAGCAACCAGAACACCGATACGGGAACCGTGCAGGTAAGAACCAACCGCTTCACCTTCCAGAATAGCAACGCGACGAATATTGATGTTCTCACCAATTTTCGCGACCAAGCCAGTGCGCTGTTCTTCGAACTTCGCTTTCAGTGCGTCGATGTCAGCGTTTTTGTCTGCCATAACAGAAGTGATAACTTCTTTACCGAACGCCAGGAAACCAGAATCTTTAGCAACGAAGTCAGTTTCACAGTTCAGTTCAACGATAGCTGCGAATTTAGCATCAGCCGCAACTTCAACCAGAATAACACCTTCAGCAGCAACACGGCCTGCTTTCTTAGCCGCTTTTGCCTGACCTGATTTACGCATGTTATCGATAGCCAGTTCGATATCACCATTTGCTTCAACCAGTGCTTTTTTACATTCCATCATGCCTGCGCCAGTACGCTCACGCAGTTCTTTTACCAGAGCAGCGGTAATGTCAGCCATTTGTTTTATTCCTCGATGTGTCTCGCGGGAAGATAATATTCCGCGTGGAAAGTTCTATATCAGATAATAGTTCTATACCAGATAGGTAAAGGGGGCCATAACAGGCCCCCTAACCAATATATTTCAATACCTGGTCAATAAGGGCTCAAACAAAATGAGCAGGCCTTATTATTCAGCGTCTACAAGACCTTCTTCAGCCTGAACAGCCAGATCTTGAGAACGACCTTCACGAACAGCGGTAGCTGCCGCAGTCAGGTACAGTTTAACTGCACGGATTGCATCGTCGTTACCAGGGATGATGAAGTCAACGCCATCTGGATCAGAGTTGGTATCAACGATAGCGAATACAGGGATACCCAGATTATTTGCTTCTTTGATAGCAATATGTTCGTGTTCAGCGTCGATAACAAACAGCGCATCAGGCAGGCCGCCCATGTCTTTGATACCGCCCAGGCTGTTTTCCAGTTTGCCAAGCTCACGAGAACGCATCAGCGCTTCTTTTTTAGTCAGCTTGTCAAAAGTACCGTCCTGAGACTGAACTTCCAGATCTTTCAAACGCTTGATTGACTGACGAACAGTTTTCCAGTTAGTCAGCATACCACCCAACCAACGGTGGTTAACGAAGTATTGGTCACAGCTCAATGCTGCTTCTTTTACTGCTTCGCTAGCAGCACGCTTGGTGCCAACAAACAGAATTTTACCTTTACGGGAAGCGATTTTGTTCAGCTCTGCCAAAGCACCGTTGAACATTGGAACAGTTTTTTCCAGGTTGATGATATGAACTTTGTTACGAGCACCAAAGATGAAAGGTTTCATTTTTGGGTTCCAGTAACGAGTCTGGTGACCGAAGTGAACGCCCGCTTGCAGCATATCGCGCATGGAAACAGTTGCCATTTTAGACCTCTATAAAGTTAATTGGGGTTATGCCTCCACAGATCCCATAACACCGACTCCTTGGCTGCGGGCAATTCATATCAATGAGTTAACCGCATAAGAGCACCCCGGTGTATGTGCCGATCCGTGTGTGTTATTTACACATAATGAGTCTATTTAGTATCCCTGACGAATTGCATCATATCAGAAACAATTACGCAGAATACCGGCGCGCTTTATACCATAAACCACCACCAGACTCCAACATTTGTTACAGCTATGTTTGTTACAATTACGTTTATTACGGCGACTGATGCGGGTTATATTGGCATCTATTCGGTGGGCTGATACCATTACTGGCAACACTTTCCTTAATTAATATCAAGTAGTCGGTAATTTTCCGACTTAAATGGACCCATTTCATGGCTATTTCTATCAAAACAGAAGAAGACATTCAGAAAATGCGGGTTGCCGGACGTCTGGCCGCCGAAGTTCTGGAAATGATTGCGCCTTACGTTAAGGCTGGTGTCACTACAGGTGAACTTGATCGTATCTGCCACAAGCATATTACCGAAAAACAACAGGCCATCTCGGCTTGTCTGGGCTACCACGGTTTTCCTAAATCCGTATGTATCTCCGTTAATGACGTGGTTTGCCACGGTATTCCAAGCGATGATAAAGCCCTGAAAGAAGGTGATATCGTCAATATTGACGTGACAGTCATCAAAGATGAGTTCCACGGTGATACTTCTAAAATGTTCATTGTCGGCAAACCAACCATTCAAGGTGAGCGCCTGTGTCGCGTCACTCAGGAAAGCTTGTACCTTGCCCTGAAAATGGTTAAACCCGGCATCCGTCTGCGTACTATTGGCAAAGCAATTCAGCAGTTTGTAGAAAGTCACGATTACTCTGTTGTCCGCGAATACTGCGGTCACGGTATCGGCAGAGGTTTCCACGAAGAACCTCACGTTCTGCATTATGATGCTGATGATGGCGGTGTGATATTGCAAAAAGGCATGGCATTCACCATTGAACCGATGGTCAACGCCGGTGATTTTCGTATCCGCTCCATGAAAGATGGCTGGACAGTGAAAACCAAAGATCGCGGTTGGTCTGCACAGTACGAGCACACTATTGTCGTTACCGATAATGGTTGTGAAATCATGACATGGCGTCAGGAAGAAGAAGCACATATTTCAGCGGTATTAGTGAACGCATAATTATCAGCTAGCTAACACAACTTATTAAAATTTAATCAATAAGCTCCCTGCTACCTTCAACCCATGGGGAGCTTTAATCTCTGTCAATAATACCTGTTCATCCTATAATTTTCTCAGTAATCTGGTCACCATAGTCTGCTTCCTCACGAGCTTTCTCACAATAGGTTTCTGCATATGCCGGTTGATATCTCCTTAGCGCAAGCCCCCGTTCCGCCTCTTTCTCCTGTGGAATTTTCCCACGATGATCTGCAATTCCCTGCCCTTAAACAGCATATTGATGAATTCCAGCTATGGCTTGAGCACGCATTCAAGGCAGGGATCTCAGCAGATGCGCTGATTTACACCCGCAGTGACTATATTGATCAACTTTTAAAGCGATTATGGCTGGAACAGGGATTTGATCAGATCGATTCCTTTTCCCTGATTGCGGTAGGTGGCTATGGTCGCCGCGAATTACATCCTCTCTCTGACATTGACCTATTGATTCTGAGCGAATCGCCATTGACTGAAGAGCAATCAACTCGTCTTGGACAATTTATTGCCTTACTTTGGGATATTCATCTTGAAGTCGGCCACAGTGTCAGGACATTCGAAGAATGCCAGCAAAAAGGGCTCTCTGACCCGACTATCGCGACTAACCTCATTGAATCCCGCTTAATTTGTGGGGATTTATCGCTATTTCTACGCTTGCAGAAATATATTTTCAGTGATGACTTCTGGCCATCCGCTCAATTTTTCGCAGCCAAAATTACTGAACAACAAGAACGCCATCAACGCTATCACAGCACCAGTTACAATCTGGAGCCTGATATCAAAAGCAGCCCTGGTGGGCTACGCGATATCCACACGTTACTTTGGGTCGCTCATCGCCATTTTGGTGCCACTTCCTTAGATGAAATGGTTAATTTTGGTTTCCTGACTCAAGAAGAACGCAATGAATTAAACGAATGCCAGAATTTTCTCTGGCGTATCCGTTTTGCACTTCATTTGGTTGTTACCCGTTACGATAACCGATTGCTGTTCGAACGTCAGTTTAGTGTCGCCCAACTACTCGGCTATGAAGGAGAAAGAAATCAGCCAGTCGAGCGAATGATGAAAGATTTCTATCGCATGACCCGCCGCGTCAGTGAACTCAATAACATGCTGTTGCAACTGTTTAATGAAGCCATTTTGGCGCTGCAACCCAATGAGAAACCACGCACTCTTAACACCGAGTTTCAATTGCGGGGAAACCGTATCGATCTCATTGATGAAACGCTGTTTAGCCATGATCCCACTTCAATATTGAGAATGTTTTATCACATGGCTGAACATCGTGACATTGAAGGGATCTATTCCACAACACTGCGCCAGCTTCGCTATGCCCGTAGAAATCTAACCACTCCGTTGTGCGAACTTCCCGAAGCACGAGAAATTTTCATGGATATTCTGCGCCACCCCCATGCAGTTACAGGAGCGTTACTCCCAATGCACCTGCATAGTGTTTTAGGGGCTTATATGCCATTTTGGAGCAATATTGTTGGCCAGATGCAATTTGATCTTTTTCATGCTTATACCGTTGACGAACACACCATCCGCGTACTGCAAAAACTCGAAAGTTTTGCTGATGAAAATAACCGTGTGATCCACCCTCTATGTGTTGAACTTTACCCACGTCTTCCTCAACCAGAGCTATTGCGGTTGGCAGCTTTTTTCCATGATATTGCCAAAGGTCGCCATGGCGATCATTCTGAGCTTGGTGCCAAAGATGCTTTCGTCTTCGCACAACAGCATGGCCTGACAAATCACGAAGCTGAATTAGTGGAATGGCTGGTTCGCGACCATCTGCTGATGTCAGTGACTGCGCAGCGTCGGGATATTCAAGATCCAGAAATCATCCAACAATTTGCCAGTCAGGTTAAAAACCAAAACCGCCTTAATTACTTAGTCTGCCTGACCGTGGCAGATATTTGCGCTACTAACGCTAAACTGTGGAATAGCTGGAAACAGAGTCTGATACGTGAACTCTATTTCGCCACTGAAACCCAATTGCGTCAGGGGATTCAAAATACCCCTGATTTACGGGAACGTATCCGTAACAATCGCTTGCAAGCATTGGCTCTTCTGCGTCAGGAAAATATCGACGAACAGCGTTTACACAATATCTGGAGCCGTTGTCATGCCGATTATTTCCTGCGCCATACCCCGGATCAATTAGCATGGCACGCCAGCCATTTAATCCGTCATCCCTCTCAGGAATCTATGGTTTTGATCAGTACCGCATTCTCTCACGGTGGTACAGAGATTTTTATTTGGTGCCAAGATCGACCTTCGCTTTTTGCCGCCGTTGTTGGGGAATTGGACAAGCGTAATTTAAGTGTCCACGATGCCCAAATCTTTACTAATCGGGATGAAATGGCGATGGATACCTTTGTTGTTTTAGATCCTAACGGCCATCCACTGGCATTTGATCGTCACGAACCTATCCGCCGTGCCTTATTGAAAGTCGTGAACGATCCGCATCCTAAAGTACCAAAAGCACGCAATCTGCCCGCCAAGTTGCGCCATTTTAATGTCCCAACCAAAGTTAACTTTTTACCGACAAAAAATGTTCGTCGTACTTATATGGAGCTAGTTGCATTAGATCAGCCTGGATTATTGGCACGGGTAGGTAATATTTTTGCTGAATTGGGGGTTTTCTTACATGGAGCTCGCATTACGACTATTGGCGAACGTGTGGAAGACTTTTTTGTATTAGCGGATAAAGATCAAAACGCATTACATAAAAAAATAAGGGATGAACTATCAGAAAGGTTGACAGAAGCCCTCGATACACAGGATAAACTACAACAAGATTCTCTTAACAGAAATTAGGAACCGCATACTTATGCAGCAATTACAAACGACTATCGAAAATGCATTTGAAAACCGCGTTAACATCACCCCAACGACCGTTGATAGTGCAACTCGCGATGCCATTAACCAGGTTATTCAAATGCTGGACAGCGGCAAATTGCGTGTCGCTGAAAAAATCGACGGAGAGTGGGTAACTCATCAATGGCTGAAAAAAGCGGTATTGCTTTCCTTCCGCATTAATGACAATCAGGTGATGGAAGGTGCTGAAAGCCGCTATTTCGACAAAGTGCCGATGAAATTTGCTGACTATGATCAGGCTCGCTTCGAAAAAGAAGGATTCCGTGTCGTGCCTCCTGCGGCCGTCCGTCAGGGCGCTTATATCGCCCGCAATACCGTATTGATGCCGTCTTACGTCAACCTCGGTGCTTACGTGGATGAAGGCACAATGGTAGACACTTGGGCGACAGTCGGTTCCTGTGCACAGATTGGTAAAAATGTTCACTTATCCGGTGGGGTTGGTATTGGCGGTGTCCTGGAACCATTGCAGGCCAACCCAACCATCATTGAAGACAATTGTTTTATCGGCGCACGCTCTGAGATTGTAGAAGGCGTTATCGTAGAAGAAGGCTCCGTGATCTCAATGGGTGTTTACATCGGCCAAAGCACCAAGATTTATGATCGCGAAACCGGCGAAATCCATTATGGTCGCGTACCTGCGGGTTCCGTCGTCGTATCCGGTAATCTTCCGTCGAAAGATGGCAGCTATAGCCTATATTGCGCTGTTATCGTGAAAAAGGTTGATGCTAAGACCCGTGGTAAAGTAGGTATTAATGAACTGCTAAGAAATATTGATTAAATTAAAAAAATAACAAGGCCACCCATTGGGTGGCTGTTGACATTCATGCCGCTTCTTTTCCTTTTGAACAAGCTTTCATAGTTCTTTCAATAAGTTATTGTTCAATCTTTATTTCAAAATCGGCAAATAAAGCAATTGTTTTGTACGGATACCCTCAATCTCCATTCTCCAATTGACTTTTAACGATGCCGAAATGGATAATAAATCCACTATTTTTGGCCTTTCCATTTCATTTAGATGATCAGGTGGCGCGCTATGTACGATAACTTGAAAAGTTTGGGGATCACACATCCTGAAGATATTGATCGCTATAGTCTCCGTCAGGAAGCGAATAACGACATTCTGAAGATTTATTTCCGCAAGGATAAAGGCGAATTCTTCGCCAAGAGCGTTAAGTTTAAGTATCCACGCCAGTTAAAGACTATCTCTGACGCACACTCTAGTCAGGGTTATAAAGAAGTCAAAGAGATCAACACTAACCTACGTTATGTCATTGAAGAGTTAGATCAGATTTGCAAACATGATCAGATCGAAGTGGATTTGCAACGCAAAATCCTCGACGACTTACGCCATCTCGAACATGTCGTTGCAAATAAGATTGCAGAAATTGAAGCTGATCTGGAAAAGCTGACCCGTAAGTAAATTATGTCAGTTTGTCATACACCGCTTATCTTCCTAATTCTCTAACTCAATAAAAAGCATAAGCGGTGTAGTAGCGTTTCCCTACAACAAAGTCCCCCACTCTTCAATCCAGTTTTGGGCAAAGACTTCAGGTTCAACAACTTCAATGGCATCAATCAACAGTACCTCGCCGATTCGTTTGGCTCCCTGTTCTTGTAACAGCTCATCAAAAGTACGGCCACCACCACAGAAAGTGTCGTAACTACTGTCACCTAACGCAATCACGCCATAGCTCAAATCGGGCTGATAGCCCAACTTATCATTTAATTCTGTATAGAGCGGTTGGATATTATCAGGCAGATCACCTTGCCCTGTCGTCGAAGTGACCACTAAGACAACTTCCTGCAAATACTTTTGCCATTGTTCTAAGGTTGCATCTTCAAAAACCTCAACCTTATGGCCCTGCTGCTCAAGTATCTGCTGGGCTTCTTCCGCAACCGCTAACGCATTACCATAAATTGTACCAACGAAAACACCAATCTTTGCCATAGATATTGATCTCTTTAATCGGTTTTATACTGCGTTCATTCATGAATAGTTAGACATTCCAGATCAGGTACAATACCCTGCCAGCCAAATTGCTCAAGCAAATTCTGCCATGATTGATCCCAGCGCGCAGTGAGGAGAAGGCGCTCTCCTGTCACAGGATGCTTGAGTTGAAGGTGGCTGGCATGCAACATTAACCTGCCTGTCTGATAATATTTAGCAACTCCTCGATTTTGTCGCAAATCACCGTGCGTAGTATCCCCAATGATCGGATGTCGAATATGTGCCATATGCCGCCGCAATTGATGCTTACGACCAGTTTTTGGCATCAGCTCCAACAGACTGAAACGAGATGTTGGATAACGCCCTATCTCAACCGGACACTCTACTTTTGCCAACGAACGGTAATAAGTAACGGCTGGTTGCGCTGCTCTATCTGTATCAGCAAATTTATCCGCAATTTTATCCAACTGTTCCATTAGGGCATGGTCGATAATATCATCACCTTCAACATAACCCCGCACAACTGCGTGATACGTTTTTTGTATATCATGGAATTCAAATTGTTGTGCAAGTGTTCTGGCGACTTCACTTGAAAGCGCCATCAATAAAACGCCCGATGTTGGCCTGTCCAGACGATGGACAGGAAAAACATGCTGTCCAATTTGATCGCGCAATGTCTGCATCACAAAAACAGTTTCATGACGCGCCAGCCAGCTCCGGTGAACCAACCATCCGGCAGGCTTATTGACTGCGACAATATGCTTATCCTGATAAATAATCTCCAGCATATCAGGTATCCTGCGTAAACAGGTTGTCCAATGCCCGTAACTGTTCAAGTAAAGGAAAAAAACGCTCTGCTTCTTCTTTATACACTTCTTCAAAATACGGAGCGATGGTAAATGCCGTCGGCAAACAAGTTTTTTGTTCTATCAAAGCGCGCATCCGTGGAATTAATACCCACTGGAGCCACTCTTCTGCTGACATCGTATCAATGGAAAAAGGTTCAGTGCTTTCAAAGGCTTCTGGTTTAGGTGGATAATTTTGCCATACACCTACCGTTTTCATGGTAGCTTCAATTAATTGCAATTTATGTAAAATTTGTTTCTCGATACTCATGATGTTTCGTCTGATGCTTGTCTGTTGCTCGGATGACAAAAAATTGTCACCGTGTCATTGGGACATAAGAGTATCATTGATATGATTGCAGCGGAAAAGTTACGGCTGGAAAAATTGCGGCAATAGTTAACAGCAAATAACAAAAAGCAACTAGTTAAAAGCAAATAGAAATGAAGTAAGAGGAGAGATTTCCCTCTCCTCTTGAGTGGCTGTCATAGCAATCCTGCTACCTGGGGGGCTTCCTGCTGATTTCCCTGACAAAATACATCCTTGTCAGCTATCCTTTATTCAATCATTATACTGATAGTTTTTAGCGTTCCTGCCTGTACCTAGTCATCCCTTGTACCATCTTCCCGATGGATTTATTCCCTGGTTATTGTTTTGCAGTGGTTCCTTGCGGAACAGTGAAAGGATCTACGATCCAGTCTCTTGAAACAAGCAACTGAATCAGCATCGTAAAAGATATGAAAAACTCACACTAAGGGCACATTGCGCATATTATTGATATAGAATAAAAATAATTTCACTGAATAATATTCACGCTATGATTAAAAGAGATATCTCACATAAAATGTGAGATATCTCTTACAAAAAAGCCAATCAATATCTGCAATCAACCATCACAACAGGATTGATAACCGAAAGGAAACTGGCTAAATCTGCGGATAAAATTTTCCTTTCATGGCGACCAAACTGTTCAAAAATCACTTGCCCTGTCAAATTACACACAGAGATCAACCCCATATCGGAATCAGTCGTTCCAATAAAGACGGTAGGCGAGAGTTTTAATCGTTTTTGTGTAATAAGATGACCAATCAGGTTTTCCTGCAAGCGAATAAAATCATCTTCACTCCATACCTGAATCAGGCTGAAATTTTGCCCTGCAAAACTGGCAGTCATATCACCCGCAAACTGCATCACATAGTAATCATGGATGGAATCCTGCAAACGGATCTCCAGTGCAGTTTCTACCTTACCAAGCTTTTCTTGGGCAGAAAACGGCTGAGGAAGCCAATGCACTACACCATCACCCGTATGCTCGATACAGGGTGAAGGTATGCCATACAACTCACTGCTGGCTGGTGGAAACCCTGTTTTCTCTTGCCATAATTCAACATAGCGTCGAGTAAAATCAGAAAGTTCCTCTGTCACATTAAAGGTCATATGATTATATCATCCACATTTTCACAAACAAATCATAAATATTTGATATTATTCATATAATCACCATTATAAATGAGACTGATTTTTGTTTGTTTATATAATTATTTATACATAGAACACTGAACGAACCTGTAAACAAAACATAAGATAAGAACAATGTGAAAGAAAAGAAAGAATAAGAGTGAATAAAATAAAGTTAGTACACTAAACATCCTGAGCCACTGACTGACGACAAATATCGTCGGAAGTGAGTAGGTTGGTACGTTTAACGTTCCGAGCTATAGAGAGTTGCGACTAATTTCGTCGGAACCTATTAAGCGATAGAGGAAGCAGTTAACTGATACCCCTGCCAGTAAGAAGCCCTTCCCGTCACCGTGATCACCTGACCTTTCCGTAATAACATCACCGATAGTGCCATTTCATCAAAGCCCACGACACGCAGCGGGTAATCACTACGCTTATCACTCTGCGCCTGTAGGGTAGCGACTGCCATCACCTTACCCGTCTGGCACTTTATACGCTTGGGGGCAATGGTAATCTTGCCTGTGATCGTAGCGACTATCGAGGGTGTATTTTTCTTCTGTCTGCGTGCCATATTCCACCGCCTATAGATGATCTGGTTTTTCAACCATGATAATAATCAACAAATTAAACCACTGCGAACGTAATACGTACTCAGTCACTAAGTTACATTAAGTAACCTTGTGCTGGTCGACTTAAACTCAAGCCTCTGCGTTGTGATTACCACAATAGAGGGTAATACATTTGCCTCTATATCACTCTTTTGCGCACCTCTTAAAGAGGTGTACAAATTCTGTGAGTCAACATGACTGACGCTCAAATTTTGTGAGTAACTATCAGTTACACCCAAAGTCCGATTATCGGATATTGGATTTTGCATCGACGAATTTCGTCGGCACAAACTAACCCTCTTAAAGAGGGTCAGTTCAACCTATTGGGTGATCTATAACTAAACCTCTTAAAGATATGCAGTTCTTGTTCCGGGCAACGAGACAGGTAACTCAAAATAATTGGGTCAGTTACATACGGAAAAATCCCGCATGTACAAAAGCAAAAGGTATTGAGATTTCCTCTATACCCTAAGTGGGATATCACACTTTGGGATGGTCAAAATCTTGACCATCTACGGCAACGATAGGGATTACCTCTATGGTTGGCTTAAGTTGTTGATTTCATCGCTGACCGTCAGATTGACGGCCATAAAAACCAACTAGTTAATTGTCATCGACACCTGAGAAAATAGCCTTTGGTTAACTGACAGCACGCCCTTCATATGTTCACACCAGCCGTTCAAAATAGCCTCATACGTGCCTTGATAAACTATAAGAAAAGGAATCAATACACTCTCTGTTAGTGTTTCCTGTAAATCCCACCCGACGATAAATTGGCGTAGGTATGAATAATTTTTTGCTGGATCGGTATTCTGCCACGCTTCAACAACTGCCTCGAACGGCGGTACGGTATAAGTGATAAGCACTGGCAATGGATTAGTATTTGTCTGGATAATAACCTCACGGGTGAATTGTTCACCTGCTGGCCATAACTGCGGTTTATTTTTCACATTGCATCCTCAATATAAATACCGGCTGAGATAATAGCGCCACCAATGCGGCGCTTACCGTACCCAATCGGAACTGGATAACCTTGTGAGACTGTATTTGTTGGTGAGCCAAAGGCGTATGAAGGTTTGTTTTCGCCCTGGTCTTTCATTGCAAGACCTCCGGGTTGGGGGGATAACAGTTGAATTGCGCCACCTGCCATCATGGCTACGCCCATTTTCATTGCATAACTGCCCCATGTAGCACCACCTGAAGCTTGGCCCCATGGCGTAAAGGCACCAAAAGCACCAACCACAACTAATACCGCCCCAAGAATTGTTTGCAATGCTCCGGCTCGTTTGCTACCAATGATGACAGGTACAATGCGTATTTCTTCCGTTCCCTGTGATAATTCAAGCCCATCTTTATCTAGATTCTTTTTGCCACGGAACACGGCATAAGTTAAACCACGCTGCTCACTGCTATTCAAAAACTGCTCAAAACCGGGTAACGTGACGCAGAGTGCTTTAATTGCTTCTCGTGTTGTGAGTACACACCGTTTATGCACTTTGCCGAATGTTTTACCCAGTACGCCGCCTAAGCGAATGGTAACTAATGGATCATTCTCGATAGATCTTGCCATAAATCCCTCTCTCCAGATATCATTTAATGATTAAAATCAAATAGATATATTAATTACAATTGTAATGCTTTGATTATTAATAACTCTGTCTCTGTGACAGAAATAAGTAAGATCAATAAGTTACCTAAATGCCGTCAAAGTCAGCCAGCCGCTGCTTCTGCTCCTCATTGAGACTAAAAGCAAACTCTTCATGTTCTGCCTGCCATGTGCCGAAGCTCATCAGGAACGCAATTGCAGGGTCAATCTTATTCGCCGATTTCTTCTTGTTCGGCTTGATATTGGCGTTGGCGTCCGTTTCCATCACCACATTAGACATTGCCCACGCCAGCACCGGATCGCCGTTGTGACGAATGATTTTGCGGTTAACAAAGACCTCGGCGGATTTGGCTACGGGACTATACCGCATGTAGGTTTGCGGGAACGGCTCAACATCCAGCCCCGCGCCCTGTAATTGGGTGCGTAAGTGGGTGGCGTTCCATGTGTCAAAGCCTACCAGTTTGATATCAAAGTGCTGGCTGTCTTTGAGAATATCATCACGGATACGGTCATAATCAATACAGTCGCCGGTCGTGGTACGTATCCAGCCCATTTGTACCCATTGGCGATACACTGCCCGATTCTTGTTGGCAGGATTCTGTAGCTGGGCTTCCGGCAAGTAATGGCGGGTCAGTAATAACAGCTCGTTGTCCACGGGGAACGTGTAACAGATACTGGTGATATCCCCTGTTGAAGATAAATCTAACCCAGCGTAGCATTCCAACCCTTTGAGGTCGTTTTCGTCATAGTCTGTCTGGCAGGCTTTCCATGCGCCTTCCCCCATCCACGGCGTTTCACCCTGACACCAGATATTAAAGCGTTTGGTTAACATCTCTGTCCATTGCGAGGGAATGCCGCGGGCTTTCTGGATAGTGTCGTGCAAAGCGTCACTGTCTACGGAAACATCCAGATTGGGATTGGCCTTTATCCAGAGTGCCTCATCATCAATCTCGTTCTCGTCGTCCAGTTCGTAGATCAGGGCAAACAGGGACTCATTTTGTTCTTCGCCATCCAATATCTGACAGCAATAATCATAATGCTGTTTACAGGCGGATATCACGTTACTGCCTGCCGTAGTAATGGCAAACAGAATGCCTTCGGGACGGGCGCCCATCCCCAATTCAAGGGCAGAGTAAACCGCGTTATCGGGGTGCAAATGATACTCATCGACAATAGCAAGGCTGGGGTTCGTGCCCTCAATCGTGGCGGCTTTGGCTGCCAACGGTTTTAACAGGCTGTTGCTCTTGGTATAAGTCACTTTGTGTTGCTGGATAGATACCCGCTTCTTGAGTGGTTTTGAAAGCAGGCACATCTGGCGGGCATCATCAAACACAATACGCGCCTGATCCCGACTCACGGCGGCGGTGTAAATATCCTGCTGCCCGTTCTCCATCACCAGAAACCAGTTCGCCAGTATTGCAGCAACGGTAGATTTGGCATTTTTGCGTGGTACTTGAATGTAAGCACTACGATATTTGCGGCGACCGGTGGCCTTCACTTTGAAGCCGAACAGGTTAGCAAAGGCGAATTGCTGCCACGGCTCAAGCATGATGGGTTTACCGCGCAAGTGCCCTTTGACGTGCGGGCAGAGACGGGCAAAGCCAATAAAACGCGCTACGACTTCGGTATCGAACACATAAAGCGGGTTATTCCGGTCATTATAGTAGCGTTTCACGGCCTGTTTTACCCGTTTACAGGCCGGAATATTGCCGTTTTCGATATCAAAAGCGTACTGTTCCCATGCGTTCATCGGGGTATCACTCAGGCCATCAGCACATCTAAATCATCAGGTTCATCGCTTTCTACCGGATTTCGGCGGCGGGATACCGGATCAAAGCCCAACAGTGAGGACATCTTTATCATGATTTTCTCGGCATCGGCCTTCGCTTTCAGTGATGGGTTACTGGTCGCTGCACCGCGTGAACCTTCCACCGCGAACCCGCGCACTTCAATGTCTTCAACGGCTTTGCGGTAAATTGCATAGTTGACGCAATAGAGTTCTAAGTTGTTCCAGTCCGCTGGGCTGAGATCTTCCCGCTCATTGAGAATTTTGGCTTTTGACTTCCATTGTTGCGCAGCGATATCATTTAAATACTCAGGGGGTTTGGGTGCTCTTGCCATAATCTATTGTTTCCTATGAAGTTACTGCTATTGAAAAAAGTGCCGTGCATAAAAATTCGAGGGGGCGGCGGTGCCACAAAGCGGGGCGGTTGTCATTTTTGATGCCCCTACCCCCTCTGTACGCTTCCCTAACGATTCCGAAAGCATTCCATTAACTCCCTATCACGTTGCGTCTTACGCCTCGCTGTAGGCTTCTCAGGCGCAATCTGATTTTGTTGTCGGTAAGGTTCACTGTGCTTTAATAGCCCTTTAACTAACTGTTCTGCCTCTGCTTTATTCATGTTGATACATCCAGTCATTGCGCCTTGCTGCCTCGGCTTCCTGCTCACGGTAAGCACCCTGTTTGCGCTTCTGTTTGGTTATCGGGTCTTGTTTAAATGTCTTAGTGTTATGGCAGCTATGGCATAGGGATTGATGATTGGAGGCAGGCCAGAACAGCACATCACTACCGCCATTGATGGGGATAATGTGATCAACAACCGTTGCCGGTGTGTAGTTGTCCTGCTTCAAGCAATGCACACACAGTGGGTTAGCCTTGAGGAATTGCAGGCGGTATTTATCCCATGCTGGCGTATAGCCACGTTCACGCCTTGAACCCCGTTGCTTGTCCTGCTGTCGGTTAATCTCTCGGCGGTGCTGCTCACAGCGTCCTGATTTCACCCGTTGATTACAACCGGGATAAGTACAGCGCTTTAACGGGTGCCACGGCATCAGTACACTCCTACATCACGATAGACAGACCATAATGATTTAATGGTAAAAGGCACTTCTTTGAGTTCTGCATCTACCGCCATCGAACGAGTTTCATACAGCAAACCGATATAGAGCAAACAGCCGACTTTGATCGCCGGGCTGAATACCAAGCCTTCATCAAAGCGCTTGCCGATATGTTGCTGACAGACTTCTAAGGCAGCCTCGGTATAACCTTGAAGCAAGGTATCTTCTAACGTATCACTTTTATCTATCCGGCAATGCTGCTTGATTTCATCCAATGTCATGAGGGGGTTACTCATCTTTCACCTCTGTTTTTTTAATACTGACCTCTTGTTTCCATGCTTGGCTGAATTCATCGCCCCCTTCACGGGGGGATAAGCCTTCCCGTTCACGGGCTTCATTCGGGCACATCACACCGGACTTAATCGCCGTCTCATAACTCTGGAAGCGTTCTTTCGGATTGGCGCGCAGTAGGTCAGCGGTATCAAATTCCACCTGATAGCGAATGCCTTTTGTGGGTGAGTTCAGCAATAAAGCGGATTTGATTTGCTGCTCAAAGTTAGTCAGCCACGGGCGCATAGTGATTGTCAGAAAAGCCCGTGATGCCTCACTAAAGTTACTGTAGGTGCTGTTCGAATACTCTTGCAGAAAGATAGGACTAACGTTGAACATACGGGCGATATCTTCAATGGTGAAACGACGGGAGGCCAGCCACTCCGCATCCTGATTGCTCATGCCTAATTGCTGGTATTCCATCCCGCCCTCAAGAATGGGCGTTTTGCCAGCATTACGGGCACCTTTGTAACGTTCGAGGGCTTCCAGTGCCTTATTGCCCTTGAGTCCATCCAGCCAGTCAGCGGATTTAATCACGCCAGCCGCCATCATGCCGTCTTTCATAATGCTTGCGCCGTGGCGCTGTTGTGCCAGCCCTAAGCCCAATGTCTCACGGCAAATAGTGACAGGCGAGCGACCAAGAAAGCCATCTTCCGTGGCATAGCGTAAATGCAAGATTTCTTCCTGTAGGTAGGTCTTTACCTTGCCGCTATAAGGTTCGGTGATGGTATAGGCGAACCGGTGATCGGATAATCGTTGTGGTACAACCGCTGACGGTGGGTAAGGGTGCAACGATTGTGGCTGACCATCTTTTCCCCAGACTATCACGGCATAGGCATTGCCATTCAGTAAACAATGGCGCATCAGGGTTCGCTTAAACTGAAAGGGCGTCTGGCAGTCATTCGGGCATTCATTGAGCAAATAATCCACGGGGTGATCACTGAGCCACTCGCGGGACTCTTTGCCGTTCTGGTGCCGAACCCGATACAGGTAACAAGGCATGGTGGCTACCGCTTCACTAATCACCGTGGCGGCATTCATCACCGCGGGCAGGCCTTCGGCTGTAGACGGTGAAACATGCTCCCCTGATTTGGTGTTAGGTACGCCTGCCAGAGAAAGAAACTCATCAATGGTCATGCTGCGCTTTTCTGGGGCTTTTCGCTTAAAAGGCCACATAATCACACCTCGGACAGTTGCAGCCAGTAATGACGCAAATCAGCATTGTTGGGCTTAACCCTATTCAGCGAACGCTTGGCGATCTCTACGCCACTTTCAGGGTAGGCGGGCAGACTGGTGATGGTGATTTCCCGTAATTCAGCTTCTAAGACGGTTCTGATATAAGGTTCTTGACCAATATCCCATTGATCTTTAATGGCACGAAAACCAAAGGACATGCCGGAAATATCACCCCGTTCAACCAGTGCCAGTACATCACGCCCCAATTGGGTATCAGGCGGGGTTAACTCAAAGCGTAATCCGGTGGCATCTTCGGCAAGCTGCAATGTACCAGACGTGGTACGGCCTAACAGGTTCATGTGATCATGTTCATACAATGCTCGAACATCAGTATTTGCCGTTAAGCTGGCACTAAACGCATTCGGGGCAAACTGTTCGACAAACTCATCCCACAAGACTTGTGATCGGCTGTTCCACTTAATCACATAACCGGTCAGTTTTTTATCACTGGCAGAAAGTGATGCTGTTCTTAATTCAATATCATTCATTCGATAGACTCCAAGACTAAAAAGGGGCGTTGTGCCCCTCTTGCTTATTTACTGGCTGTTTTCACTTCCAGTACCTTGATGGCGTTGGAGTCCACCAGCCCACCGCCTAAATATTTGTCGGAGTGCACCTTATAAAATCCCGGCTCGGTGATATTGTCAGGACGAGTACGGGTGCCGGTTTCATGGTCAACGATGAAGTAACCGCGTTTGAAGTCGCCCAGACCAATGAGGCTATCGGGCATAAATTCGAGGTAATGCACAGGCAAACCCAGCAACATATCAGGATCACCGGCTTGCAGACGTTCGCGCCAGATATAGTCCCCGTTACCGTTTTTCAGCTTCTGTACCTGAGCCGCCGTTGTTGAGTTCATCACCCACACCGCATTCTTACGGTATTTGTTCCTGAGCAGGAATTTCAGGTCAATCAGGCTATCGGCTTCAAGGCGGGTTGCTTCCAGCTTTTGCAGGGTGCCAAAAGTGCGTACCTTATCGGCTTGGGTATCACGGGGATAAGACAGAAAGCCTTTTGCTTTCTTGCTACCATCACCACTCACAAGATCCGTTTCTTCGGTATCGACGAAGGTATCGGCAATCTCAGAGGTCAACCAGCCCAAGATATCCACATCGCTAAAGTCGATGATTTCTTGGGTAGTCTTAGGATAGGCGTAGATAGGAAACAGCTTGATGCTCACTTCTTCCATCTTCGGTGTCGCCGTCTCACCGCGTGCCTTGCCTTCTTCCCCGTGGGCTACAGCGGCGCCACCGACCGAAACCAACTGTTTATATTCGTTGCTGCGTGTGGTCTTGATGGTACAGATTCGGCGCATGACCGACTCATCAGCCAATTGCTGCATGATCTGTTTGTTCAGTTCCGGGATAACGGTATAGCCGCCCTCTGAGGGGACGCCCGTAGACAAGGTGCGGGTTTCTCCGGTCAGAATATAGTGGCGCAGTTCGTCATTACTGAGTGTTTCATTGGCAGGCTGGTTCTTGGCCTGATTGCGTTCTTCATCAGATAATGCCTCATAACGGGCTATTTCGGCATTGAGTGAATCAGACTGAGTGCGCAGTTCGTCAAACTGTTTTGCTTCATCGGCATTAAGAGAGCGTTTTTCGTCTTCGGCTTTGGTGAGCAGTGAGCGCATTTGTTGGGTTAAATCGGCTTTCTGTTGGCGCAATTCGAGTAATTTCTTCATGGTGCCTCTGCATGTAGGTTAAGGGTTTGCTGTCATGCAGGTTCGGGGGAAAGCGGTAGCTGTCTGAGAACTACCGCTTTGAGGAGAGACTACGGAGTTATTGAAGTCAGAACGTACCTACACGTATCAGCAATCACTATTTAACACCATGAAAAATAATAAAAAAGACCTCGTGATAGGAGGTCTAAACAAGGGGAAACATGAGGACGGAATATTTACAAATCTTTACTCATTAAATATACCGTTTGTCATGTTCCGGCATTTGCTCGCGCTGTTCCTGTAAATAGGTGATAAGCATATCAAGCTGTTCTTTGCTTGCTGCAAACCGCCGCCCTGTAAAATCATCAACTAATAAGCCGTGACCTTCCACAAATAAAAAATGCCCCGCTTCAAGGTGATATCTGTAATCTTTAAGAGCCATTGTCTCCAGACTTTCCAACTGACGGTCGTCAAGAAACTCGTTACGCAGTGTTTTTATATCACTCATATTTGATTTCCCTTGTATAATTATTGTTCATCTTTATATATTGTTACTTGGAAAGTTTCTAACGCCTCTACTATTCCTCGAATATTCATCGCTAACTCATCTCGTGCTGCGGTCTTCATGAATGCGGCTATAAGCTCTGGGTGCTGTTTGGCATACCCTTCACCGAGCAAACTATCTATTTCTTTGACTGCTCTTTCCATCCAGTACGCCGCTGTGCCTGCTGCTTGTCTTTCAATCGTTGAAGCATCTAACATAGCGTCCTCCATTGGGGTTAATCGTTGCTCAAATTAAATGAGTACCCTTTTCGCAAAAAATCTATATATAGATAGGCGAATAGGGGTTGTCTCGGTTGTCTCAGTTGTCTCAATTAGACCAATGCATTGATTTTAAATGATTTAATTATTTTTTCTGAGACAACTTAGCTATGTTGGGTTGTCTCAATTTCTCGTTCTTCCGATAGAAAAAATAACATCCATTTGATTAATAAAGATTTAATTTGATTTTATAGGTTGTCTCAACTCTCCTTTTTGGTTGTCTCAGTAAAAAAATAGCCTGCCAAAGATAAGATTATTTTTATTTTCTGGGTTGTCTCAAAATGCCCCTAAGTTGTCTCAAAATAGGGTTAAGTTGTCTCAGGGTTGTCTCAGGAATAGATACTTTTTTATATAAATATTATATAGTTAACTATTTTATATCTCCTTTGAGACAACCGAGACAACCTATAAACAGGTTTTCGTGATGTGGTATTTATTCCTCTTCATCCGGTATAAACATCATCACATAAGCCCGTTGTTGCGTGTTCCCTAAGTGCCTCAAACGGGGCGTTCTGCCCTGATAACCCTTTCCTTTGGCAGGCTTCTTTAACATTCCAATGGTGGCTAATGCGGCTGCGAATGATTCCGGGTTAAATCCTTTCGCCATTTCCTCCTTAAATGCCGATGGTAGGGTATAGAAAATAACAGGGGCATCATCATGTCCGCTTTTTTTCTCCCGATAACCCGCTAAATCACGGATAGGCAAATCCCGATCATCGTAGGGCAAGGGGGCATAGCGGCTCATTCCGTAGGTATTCAGGAATGCCGTTGCCCGCTCCACTATCTGCTCAATTTCTTTGTTGCCCGTTCCGAATTCCGCTAACCAGACATTGAAAACTGCTTGTACCGTATCGCGGCAATCCTGCTCACTCCAGCCAGTGACAACATGCCCCATAAGTAACGCAGCTTCGATAGCGGCAAAGCGATCACTTGCCCGATGTACCTGTTCGCCATAGCTGGACGGGATTAACTTACTCCAGCGCTTTTGTGCGGTTCTGTAGGCTTCCATTGCTTCGGTTTTATGGTGAGAAAGATATTCAATCCAATAACGCCCGGCTACACCATAGTTGGCCCTGCAATTGATTTTGATTGAGTCAGCGTGTTCTTTCCCTGTTTCGCACTCGTGTAACTCTGTAGCGCGTTCTATTGGGATATTGAGCAAACGCACTAATTGCCCAGCATTAATTTTCACAGCTCCATTTAAGAGGAAAGTTTCAATATCTTTCTCGCCGGTACTAATAGCAACAGTTCGCCAACTTTCCATCGGTCGGTTGCCGCCATCTTTCGCACCTTGTATCTTGCCTTTGCCGTTAAACAACGTATAAGCCGACTTGTAGACGTGCTTCGGATCTGTCCCTTGTCCGATTTCATCGAGATACAAAAGCCCGTCGTTGTGTGCTACCGCTTCATTGGCAATGCCATATTCTGTGCCGTACCACGTTAAACGCTGCAAATCAGGATGACCATATAAACTGGCTGCCATGTCAGCAGAGGTGCTTTTCCCTGCGGTGGACTGGGCATAGAAATGAATACCAAAGCTGTCAGCCTGTGTAATACCTGTCATGGGGGCGGCTAAGGCTGTCCCTATCGCAAACATCATGAAGATATTGCCGTTAGCTAACCGGGCTACATCATTTCGCCAGTTCTCAACCGTTCCGCTCATTTGATACGCAGCGGCGGCGGCACTTTGCCCATTAAATAAAACCGGTTGCTCAGGTTTTCCGATAATAGAACCGTCTGGCATGATGTATGCGCCTTTATGCCAGCCCGATTTACGGGTAATACTCCATTCCTCACCAAAATCACGCCTAAGCAACCAATCTGAAAGTGTTTGCCTCAATGTGGGTTTTGTCGTGACGAGTAACCCGGCATTTTTCATTGCCCGCCAGCCTTCGCGCTCTCCCACGTCTCCCATAGGTATGGAAATAACCTGAATATTTTTCTTTTTCCACTCAATAATCAGATACTCTTGCTCTAAGTCGTTTACACCTTTAATAACACGCTTAATCGGGTTAGAGAGCCATTGCTCATGGTTGATAATTTCGCCGCTCTCTTTGTCCACTTTTGGCGCAACATGGAAAATCCCATTCTTACGTACATCAATAAACGGTTTTAGCGGATCACGCTCTTTCGCCCGATGTTCGTCCAGATTGATAACTACAGATTTTGATACTGACATTTTCTCACCTACTTGATACAACCCTTCACTGAATGCCTGCTTTGCTGCCTCAATACCGTGCTGCTGGCGATAATCGTCCCAATCAGCCTTATGTTCTGTTGGCGGTAATGTGATCCACCCGTCGATAGCTTTGGCTGTCTTCTCTGCTGTAATCTTGCCCACGTTCTTCTTGGGTTTGCCCTTGTCGTCTAATTCACCCAATTCATGCCAATCATTGTCAGCCGCCAGAATGATTTTTGCTGTCGGCCACCGCTCCCTGACCTGTTTAGCCACAGTCGGTAAATTTCCTTCATCAATGGCAGCCAGTACCCAGCCCTCATACAATTGGCTCACCGTTAACGCCGTTGCATAGCCTTCCGTAATGATGATCGTGTCTGGTGTTCCGATTACTGGTGATAAGGGGATAAAACTTCCCTTTTTCTGCGTACCAGAGACAAGGCGCCTTTCACCGTTCGGCTTGATAATCTGAGCGCCAGTGATTGTGCCGTCCAGTGCCTGAATGACCAGTACTAAAGAACCGTCTTTTAGTAGTTTCTGATTGGGGCACTCCAGCCCCTTTTTGGTCAGATAATCAGATTGTCCGATAGTGGATTGAGCCACCAGCTTGTTCACTTTCTCGGTTATTGGAGGAGCCTCCGATTTTAGCGCCTCCTTTCTGGCAGGCTGGGGTTCAGGCAAGGGAAGCAATAAAGCATCAGAAACCATCTTTGCGGCCTCAGTGATCGTTATCCCTTTGCTTCTTACCAGTAAATCAAAGCCATCGCCGTGATTCGGGTTATCACACTGGCGACAATGCCAGTCACCGTTACCGTGATCGTCTATGAAGTGAAAACGGTCAGTACCGCCACAGATAGGGCAAGCACCATGCTTACCCTTTGCTGGAACATCCACCCCACAAGCAGACAATAAACCTTGCCATTGCCCTTGCGCCGCTGCTTTCACCGACCGAATATCAATATGACTTACCATTTTGGGAATCCCTCGCGGTGATGGATTTCAAACTGAGCGTTTTGCTGCGTGTCATTCAGGGCTTCGGCAATTCGGGGCAGGTACATCAGGGCTTCACCGATACGGCGTAAATCGCGTCTGGCCTGCTCATTCGAATAATCCTCATTATCCGTTGACCAGAAAGCCAATTCACCCATTGCAGACATCGCCGCCATCACTGCACTGCATGCACCTTCTGACTCCATACGCAGTTCTTTTAACATTTTTGTGTCCAGCGCTTCAAAATCGTGACGTACCAAATGGTTGTAAATATCAGACATGATCATGCTCTCCCTGCGTAGGTGTATTCGTTAGTGAAACGGCTTAATGGCATGGTGCACGGGGTGTGATAACCATCACGGACAAAGGTCACACGGTTAAAGGCCACTGATAGCACCTGTACTGCTTCCCCGTTCTTGTGGGTGTAATAGTCATGAGGTTCGGGGTTACGCATGGTTCACCCCCTGAACGGTAGACATATCGCTACAGTTGAAAGGGGTATCGATACTGATATCCCACGCCTGACGGGAAACAAATATCAGGGAAGAGATGCCAGCCAGTAGACGGGCTTCACCTTCACTATCCGCCAGTACAGTAATCAGGCGTACAGGGTGAATATCCACCAGCCGCTGATTGCCCGATGCAATTAGGAATGTAAATTTAAGGCGAGTTTGGTTATGCTGTTGTATAGCCATAATCGTTACTCCGGTTAACGGTTGTTGGTCAGACGCCTCGATAGTGTTTGCCGCACTTCGGGGCGTTGCTATTTTTACCCTCACATCGATGAAGGTGTTTAAATACATTACGCCATAATGTTTAAACACGTCAAGAGGAATTTGTTTAAACACTTTCGGAATTTTGTTCAATGGTGTATCTTTATAAGTGTTAAAACACTTTTTTGAGATGAGGCATATGGCAACAGGGCATAAAAACAACAAATCAGGATACAAAGGAATTCGTTTCCCCCATGAACTAATCGAAGAAATAAACGATAGTGTGGAGGCGAGTAAGCCTTCTAACTCAAGTGCTAATTTTTCTGCATGGGTTATTGATGCCTGCGAACGGAAACTCAAATCAGAAAAACGCAAAGCCAAAGCATCATCTGAGCAATAACTAACCATCGGACAATAAGTCCGGAGGTTGACTGACCCGAAATAATCATAGTAGTTAACTAATTGATTTAGCTCATGACGCAAAGATGCGTGATCCCAAAGGGTAGCATTCGCCGTGCTATCCTTTTCTTTTTGTGACTGACTCAATGACGGTCGCAAAGTTTGTGCGTCGCTAAAAGCTCCGTGCAGATTATGACCAGACTGCATATTTGCAGTGTGATTAAATATCAATGAGTTAAGTAACCACCCCGAAATAATCGGGTAGCCTCCCAAACTGAGGACTTCGAAAGAATCAATGGGTTGCCGTGGGTGTCCGAAAATATTCGTATACCCATCAGCGAAATATTTCTCCGATTGGAACTGAGCGAAAAGTTTCTCTGAGTGACCAGCCAAAGTGAGGACTACGGTATTCTTCGAGGTCACTGAGTTAATGACCTCGACAATAGGACTCCTTAACCTCAAGGAGTCACCAGCAATAATTGGATAACTTAAAGTTATAGAATTAAGTCCCTGCATCACTTAACCCCTCGCAACTCTATTCCTTTTGCCGTGTAACCCTGAACTCGCACACCTTCGACACGGTGGCGTTTTTTAGTCAAGAAGCGAATGTGATCGGCATAGACATAGAGCCACTGACCATCTACAGCAATGCGCTTAAATGTTCTGATTGGTCGTTTACTGTACTGGACAAAAGGAATAAACTTATTGATTTTATTATCTTTATTGGTCGACACCCCCTTGTCATTACCTGTCACGCGATAGAGCCAGAATCGCTGTTCTTTACCTGTGAGCTTTTTCGTTCTAACTGGCACATAACCAGCCTTACGCATCGCTAAACTAAACTCCGCATCATTCTTGTAATATTGGCGACGTAACTCATTTGATACAGAGACAGCGAAACTTTGTTTAGTCCATATCTCTATCCATTGACTCACTAATTCAATTGGCAACCCATTGACTAATATTCCGCTAGTCTGATTTTGGGCGTAGGTAAGCCCCTGACCATTTAAGGCCATATTTTTAGATGTCATATTTTTACCCTGTCTTAATTAATTTGACTTTCGGCTATAGGGGTTATTTACGTTCTCTACTGTTGGTGGGTTACGCACCCAATGGAGCAGATCACTGAGCAACCAAGCACAGGAATTGCGGCCTAATGGCTTACGGGCTGGGAAGCGGCCTTCATTTTCCAGTTTCCATGCTGACGTTCTGGAAATAGAGGTGATGTGCTGGCGTTCTTTTTCACGGATAAGACGATCATAAGGTTCACCATATTCGGAAAGGATAGAGCGGCGTTCTTCTGGCGTAGGAGTTGTATATTGAATAGTCATGTTACCCTCACTGTTTAGTTGTTTTTGTGAGGTTATGGTATTAAGAAAAAATATTAATTTATACGGCTTATAACTACTAGAAAGGTTATTCTAATACATTAGAAAGGGTGTGCTAATATTAAAATACCCTTTCTAATCGTTAGAATGGGTATTAAGAGTGAGGTAGCTTTAACGCTTTGCTTATATATTCAGCCATCTTTTCATCTGATACTGGCGCTTTACAATCTGGAAATAGTCGAACTTCTCTTTTCTTAATTTGCTTTGCCCACGCTGAAAAATTGTATCTACCGTCCTTATGTCTACATTTTTCATTAAATAGTTCAGAATCTTCTTCTTTAAAGCAAAATGCAGCGCTGATAACTTCTAATTTATTTTTTGAATGTCTTTCTGTTGTGGGATGAATTTTAGGTAATATTTCATTATTCTCTTTTTTGATTATTTCACCTCCGTTATTTAGTTTTTCCAGTTCGATATCGGTGACAATAAGATCTGATGTATCTATAAAGAAATCATCCTTCATAGTTATCACCATTGGGGTTATGCTTTCACCAAAATCAATCATCCTAATTTCTCTTGGTAAATTTAATGTTTTTACATTTATTTTATTGCCTTTAATTAAAGGTATTTCATTTTTACTAATTGATTCATCAATTATTGCAAAAGTATAACAAATATCTAAAAGAGATATATTAGAATTGGAATTAACGATAAGATCATCAACTGGTTTTTCTACCATTGCTTTTACATAACCAAAATTGTTTTGATATCTAGCCATTGCAGCGGGAGTTTTTCTATTGTTAATTAATTCTTGAAATGATGGATGAATTGAAACGCAAAAGTCCTCAATAGTTGTTATATCATTTATTTTCACACACAATTCTAATCTGTTAGTAGCCGCGTAATGTATGAAATTTTCTACAGATAAATCTTTATTCGAATTAATTAAAGATTCAATTCTATAATAATATCTCTTTGGTAAAGCCATACGTCACCCTTATTATTTTGCTTTTAATATAACCACATTCTCATAATTACCCGCCAATACATCCAGTCTCTCACACCACTTGTTTAAAGCATCGAGCTTCTCTGGTAGGTATTGGCTCTTGTTGTATATAGCCATGATGCCCGGTAAAATATGGCCTAAAAGCAGATCAACAATATGTGGAGCTACTTTCATATCATTTAATTTTGTGGAAAAGGTTCGTCTTAAATCATGCAAAGACCATCCATCATCATGCTTTAGTTTTTTCCATATGTTTCTACCATATTCTGATACTGTTTCAGCGTCTTTAATTTCCCCTAAGATGTAATCACTTTTATTATTTTTATAAATAAGTTCTTCTAATAATGGTTTCATGCATTCAGGTATCGGACGAATAATCCTTTCACCTGTCTTGCTATTTTCTTTTGGAACAGTCCATAGCATGGAATTAAAATTCCATTCTGAACATTTAGATAACCTGATCTCTCTTGTACGACAACCAAATACAATTAAAATTTTCAACAAATTATTATAATAAGGTAGGTAACTACCTATATTTATAGATTTCCATAATTGACCAAGTTCATTATCTTCTAAATATCGCTGCCCTTTATTCTGTTTTTTTCCAACATCCTGAATAGTTAAATCATCCAATACGTGGCTAATTGCATACCTTCTTACCCGACAAAATTTCAGGGCTTGCTTGCACAATTGAAGTATACCTCCAGCAGATACCGGAGCTTCCTTTTTCATTTTATCAAAGCATTGCAGCCAATATATTATTTCACAGTCAGATAATGCCATTTCGCCAATATGAGGGTAAATATGCTTTTTTAATTGAAGAATAAGGGCATCAATATTTACCCGATTTTCTCTGCCATAGTGTTCTATCCAATACTCGATAGCATCTTTTACAGTGACTGGTTTTAATGATTCCTGCATAGTTAAGCTAAACTGTAACTTTGGATCTTTACCAGAAGCCAACCAGTTACGGCATTTATCCCGCGTTTCACGGGCTTGCTTGAGAGGCATATCAGGATAGCGTCCAATGGTAAGGCGGTTTAGCTTCTTGCCATCAAGTCGGTATGTAAAGACCCAACTAATACCACCGACTTTAGATGCTTTTGCACTCAATCCAGCACCATCGGCAAAAAATTCAATATTGTCCCTTTCTTTTCCGTGTAGGGTTTTGAGTTTTTTGTCACTGAGCTTGTTTAGTTCTGCGGCCATGATCACCCAAGATCTTTATACAAATGTTTATATACAGTGTGGCGTAAGAGTGAGTAAACGTCAATAAACACTGGAACAATATACAGATGAATAAAATATTAATTATTTGATTTTTATATAAAAATAATAATCATAAGCAAACGCCAAAACATAAAATTGATATATCATCCACATTTTCAGGCTTTATAAGGGTGATGTTACCATCTATCTCAATGAATTATAAAATTTATCATGGATTTTTATTTTATATCCTATATATTTCGAATTAAAAAATGCAAGTTATAACATTATCAAATAAATAGTAGATATATTTTTACATCGATTATTTATCAATTTATAGTATTAACCGCCCACTCAAATAATAACCTGCATTTCATTTTCATAAAACAATCCTTAACAAATAAATATATTTTTGAATATATTAAAAAGTCATCCCTACAAATTAAAAACCAAGGAAATAGAATATGCCATCACTCGACCCAATGAAACAAGAAAATATTTCTTTACAAAAAGAGACAGTTAGCGAAATAAAATATGACTTACCCAATTTTCCCAAAGAAGTCATCTGGAAAATGATCAACTTTAAAAATTGGTCAGGAGAAATTTGTGCCAATAATATACCCTGTTGCATACCGAAAACGATTGAAGAGGTGATTAACGTTGTCAATTGGGCATGGAAAGAGAATTATACATTAAGACCTATCGGACAATCACATAATTGGTCACCACTCATATTGGAATCAGGGAAAAATTTCAAGAATCACATTATGTTAATGGATCTTTCCTCGCATTTCACCCATGTTAATATCGAGCATCGTGCTCAATTTTCTATAGTGACTGCACAAACTGGCGTATTGATGGAAACATTAATGACCCAAATGGAAGAACAAGAATTGGGCTTTACTGCCACCCCTGCTCCTGGTGATTTAACACTTGGTGCAGTTCTCGCAATAAACGGGCACGGAACTGCCATTAAAGCCGTTGACGAAATTCCACTGGCTGGGCATATATTTGGCTCTCTGAGTAATACGATATTATCCCTCTCTGCTGTTGTATGGGATAAAGAAACTCAGCAATATATTGTTAAACGTTTTGAACGAGATGACCCTGATTGTGCCCCTCTATTAGCGCATATTGGTTGTGCCCTGATTTTAGAAGTACAATTTCAGGCAGGTAAAAATCAACGCCTTCGCTGTCAAAGTTTCACCGATATCCCAGCAGATGAGTTATTTTCTCAGCCGGAAAATGTAAAAGAAAAACGGACTTTTAGTTATTTTCTGGATAAAAGTGGTCGGGCTGAAATCATTTTATTCCCCTTTACCAAAGTACCGTGGCTAAAAGTCTGGAGTGTCGCGCCAACTAAACCTGCTTCCAGTATTGAAGTTAACGCCCCCTATAACTACCCATTTTCCGATAATATTTCCTCAACCCTATCGGATATCGTGGATAGTATTCTTACTGATTTACCGGAGATAACGCCTCTTTTCTGTGAGATACAATATCAACTGATAAATGCAGCCTTGCAAAACGATGGAAAAGATATCTGGGGTTGGAGTAAAAACTTGTTGTTATATGTCAAACCAACCACATTACGTGTTACAGCAAATGGTTATGCAGTATTAACACAACGTGCAAATATCCAGCTTGTGCTGAATAAATTTTATACCCAATGGCAGAAATTAATACAACACTATGCAGACCAAGAGAAATATCCCATTAATGGCCCGCTTGAAGTTAGGGTCACTGGGTTAGATGATCCTGCTGAAGTGATGCATACAGGAGCAACCGTTCCCAGCTTATCCGCTATTCGTCCCCGTTCGGATCATCCAGAATGGGATGTCGCCGTTTGGCTTGATGTCTTAACCTTTCCAAAAACTTCCTATTCCATTGAATTTTGCCACCAATTTGAACAATGGCTATTCAACGAATTTGATGGTTCTTATGCCTCTGCTCGTGTCGAATGGAGTAAAGGTTGGGCTTATGGCTCTAACACCGCATGGGAGGATAAGGAAGTATTAACCAAAACCATCCCTGCATCATTTACGGATGGTTTGCCTGCTGATAATAACTGGGCTTCAACCGTTTCAGCATTACAGAAGCACGATCCACACCACATATTTAGATCGCCATTATTGGATACCTTGTTTTCTAATTAACCGCTTTCTGACTTAGAAAAACTCTAATAAATAGCAGATATAGAAATATATTTGCTATTTAAATTCAATAATACTGATATTTACTCAGCCCATCACGTCAATAATATCGACAATGACGTTGGTTCAGTGAGCCTGAGTGATTATGCGCAATAAAAATACGAATCATCATGATTCCTTGATATAGTACAGATAATTTTAGTCACCAAGGCGCTAAGACTATCTGAATGTAAGATTTTTTAGCCTTAAGGAATCCTAATGTCTTTATATCAAGATAATCACGCTCTTTCCCAACTCACATTGGGTAAACCAACCCCCTACCGCGATAACTATGATCCTACTTTATTACAAGCGGTTCCCCGCAGTATGAACCGCGAGCCACTTGGGCTGTTTCCTGATAATCTCCCTTTTCATGGTGCAGATATCTGGACCATGTACGAACTCTCCTGGCTCAACGCACGCGGCGTTCCTCAAGTTGCCATCGGTCATGTCAGCTTAGATGCAGCCAGTGAAAACCTTATCGAATCAAAAAGCTTTAAACTTTATCTAAACAGCTTGAACCAGACTCGCTTTGCTGATTGGGAAACAGTACAGAAAACCTTGCAACAAGATTTATCTGCTTGTGCCAATGGCAACATTGAGGTTGTTCTGCATCCCCTGCACGATTTCAACCAACAACCAATTGGCGAATTTGCAGGAAAATGCATCGATAATCAGGATATTGATATTGATGATTATCAATTCAATCGCGATTACCTTAACAACGCAGCAACTGGTCCTGTTGTTGAGGAAACTCTGGTTAGTCATTTGCTAAAATCAAACTGCCTGATCACCAACCAGCCCGATTGGGGATCGGTTATGATCCGCTATCAAGGCGCAAAAATCGATCAAGAAAAACTATTGCGCTATTTAGTTTCTTTCCGGCATCACAATGAATTTCACGAACAATGTGTCGAGCGCATATTCAATGATGTAATGACATTATGTGCGCCTGAAAAACTCACTGTTTATGCCCGCTATACCCGTCGGGGAGGATTGGATATCAATCCGTGGCGCAGTAACGAAGCGTTTATTCCAACAACTGGAAGGTTAGCCCGCCAATAATCGAAATAACCTGATGAGTGGCCGCGAGCTAAACGGTTGGATGAAGTCAGCTATACCCAATAGGGTGTAAATCATTACTGAGGAATCCCCACAAGGGGTAAAAGGAGTCATTCTTGATTACACATGTCAATCCATTAGGATCAATGGATTTACTCTCTCAGCTTGAAGTAGATATGCTTAAGCGTACCGCAAGCAGTGATTTATACCGCCTTTTCCGTAACTGTTCACTGGCGGTTCTCAATTCAGGTAGTCAAATAGATAGCAGTAAGGAATTACTCTCAAAATATCAAAATTTTGATATCAACGTACTGCGCAGAGAACGTGGCGTAAAGCTGAAACTCATTAATCCCCCCGAAGAAGCTTTCGTTGATGGAAAAATCATCCGTTCTCTGCAAGCCAATCTTTTTGCAGTACTGCGCGATATTTTGTTTGTCCACGGGCAAATTACCGATGCACAGAAAACACATAATCTGGATATGGGAAATGGTATGCACATTACCAATACTATTTTCTCTATCCTTCGCAACGCCAAGGCACTGCATATCTCAGAAGAGCCGAATATGATTGTTTGTTGGGGCGGCCATTCCATCAATGAGAAAGAGTACTTGTATGGGCGCAGGGTAGGCAATGAGCTTGGATTACGTGAACTGAATATCTGTACGGGTTGTGGTCCTGGTGCAATGGAAGCACCGATGAAAGGCGCCGCAGTAGGACATGCCCAGCAAAATTACAAAAAAAGTCGTTTTATCGGCATCACAGAACCTTCAATTATTGCGGCAGAGCCACCTAATCCGCTGGTGAATGAACTAATCATCATGCCTGATATTGAAAAACGTCTGGAAGCTTTTGTCCGTATCGCCCATGGCATCATTATCTTCCCCGGCGGAGTGGGAACGGCAGAAGAATTGCTGTATTTGTTGTCTATCCTGATGCATCCTGAAAACAAAAATCAGGTTCTGCCGCTGGTTCTGACTGGCCCCAAAGAGAGCGCCAATTACTTTCAGGTGCTGGATGAATTTATCGTTAATACTCTGGGGGAACAGGCTCGCAATCACTATCACATTATTGTGGATGCCCCTTCAGAAGTCGCACGTATAATGAAAAAAGCCATGCCGAAGGTCAAAGAGAAGCGCCGCGCGACCGGAGATGCTTATAGCTTCAACTGGTCACTGAAAATCAGCTCTGATCTACAATCTCCGTTCACTCCAACCCATGAAAACATGGCTGACTTAAATTTATACCCAAACCAGCCATCGGAAAAACTTGCCTCAGCACTGCGACGCGCATTTTCTGGTATTGTGGCAGGCAATGTCAAAGAAGTGGGTATTCACGCCATAGAAAAACATGGGGCATTCAGGATCCACGGCGATGCAGATATCATGCATCGCATGGATAATCTCCTGCAAGATTTTATCGAGCAAGATCGCATGAAACTCCCTGGAGGCGCTGCTTATGAACCCTGTTATGAGATAATCAAATAAATCGCGGATACCTTTGCTCAATTCAATGAGGCTGATGCCAGGGAATAGCTCCATGGATGGAATATAACGACCATGATACACCTTTTGATTGTAGACGCCTTAAACCTGATTCGACGTATTCATGCAGTACAAGGAAGCCCTTGTATTCCGGCCTGTGAACATGCGTTAAAACAGTTAATCACCCATGCATCCCCCACCCACGCTGTTGCGGTATTCGAGGAAGATGGTCGCAACCATAGCTGGCGCCACCACCTTTTCCCTGATTACAAAGCAGGCCGCTCTGCCATGCCAGACAACTTACAACAAGAATTGCCCTTAATTAAACAGGCATTTAATGCGTTGGGAGTCGCTTGCTGGCACGCACAAGGGCATGAAGCGGATGATTTAGCCGCAACACTGGCAACAAAAGTTGCTCACAGCGGGCATAATGTCACCATCGTTTCAACGGATAAGGGCTATTGCCAGCTCCTTTCTGCCAATATTCAAATTCGGGATTACTTCCAAAAGCGCTGGCTGGATCTGCCTTTTGTCCACCAGGAGTTTGGCGTTGAACCTAACCAACTTCCCGACTATTGGGGGCTTGCAGGTATTAGCAGCAGTAAAATTCCCGGCATTCAGGGAATTGGCCCCAAAACCGCGGCCACCCTGCTGCAACAAGCAGGTTCACTGGATAATTTATTCCAGAATCTGGACGCCCAGCCAGATAAATGGCGAAAAAAATTGGAGTCTCACAAAGAAATAGCTTACATCAGCCGTGAAATTGCTTCGTTAAGAACTGATTTGTCTCTACAGGGTAATTTGCAGCAATTGCGACTTATTAATCGATAAACCCTAGCGCTTTCTATCGGTGTACGTGTGTGATACCCGTTTCTATTATGCGGATCTTAAGGATAAAAAAACGGGGTATCACACCTTAATCATTTCAACAGCGCACTCATCTCAACCAAAATAATCAGCAACTAGCTTAATATGTTCACCCTGTAGTTGACCGGATTCACCTAATAACCCAATCCACGCTTTCATATAGTCATATTTTGCCTGAGAGAGTTCACGGCGGGCGGTATAAAGCTGTTGCTCGGCATTCAATATATCGACATTCACTCTCTGCCCCAATGCCACACTTTTTTGCGTTGCTTTCACTTGTAATGCGGCCGCTTCCACTGCCATTTCATAGGCTCTTATCCGCTTTTCACCATTCACGCAAGCGTTATAATTGCGCCGCAGTGCATTCAGGATTTCCCCAGTCTGTGCATCCATTTCGAATTTAGTTTTACCATAATTTGCGGCTGATTGGCGTACCGATGCCGCCGTCCCTCCGCCATTATAGAGATTCATGGATATTCGCAATCCAATGGAATCTGTCCGGTATTTTTGGTCAATACTGTTGTCGCTACTGGATTTATTTTCACTATGGGAAGCATATAGCTCCAGTTTTGGCAGATATCCTGCCCGGTTACGCTCAATATCGTGATACGCCACATCAACTCTCTGGCGGGCAGCAGCCAGTTGTGGATTCTGACGTAATGCCAGTTGTTCCCAATCAGTGTAATGTTCTAATTCCAGTCTGATGGTTTTAAACCGCGGAGAATCAGATAAACGATTCACGGGCACATCTACTGGTAACGGGATGCCAACTAATAACTGCAAGCCACGAATAGCAGCATCCAGCTCATCTTGCACTGCTAACTCATCAGCCAATACCTGACTGTAACGCGCCTGAGTTTCTGCTACATCGGTACGGGTGCCTTCACCGGAAGAAAATAATTTCTGATTACGTTCCAGTTGTTCCTCATAGGCTGCCCGCTGTTGGGCAACCTGTGCCAGCCGATCCTGAGCATAAGCCACGGTCACATAGCTGTTCACCACTCTGACGGCCAGTTGCTGGCTATCCGCCCGAAAGCGGCTATCACTCATCAAGGCATAAGCCTGACGAGTGCGATAACGCGCCCATGCCTCGAAATCGATCACGGGTTGGGTCAAAATAATCGCCCCACTGTAGCTGTCATACTGTCGATCACGGCTCTCTTTGACGATCCTTCCTCGCTGATCCAAAGATTGCGAATCCATCTTCTGCCAATTTTTGGGTGCATTCTGGTAACTGAAAGATAATTTGGGCAGCAGTTCCGCCAGCCCAAGGTTTTTCTCCTCCTGCCCCGCTTCCTGCTCTTTGATAGCAGCCTGAAACGTCGGATCGTGCTGCAATGCCAGCGCATAAGCCTCCGTTAAGGAAAGCGCACTGGCAAAACGGGGAAATATCAATATCAACATCAATAATACTGATGCAGGCAACAATGTCCTGAAAAACAGGGAAGATAATAAAGTCCGTCTATTGGCAACATAGTGATATATCAACATCCCCATTACTCCTCAATCAGCGAGGTAGACGCCCTGTCCATTAATGGCTTGAACAGATAACTCAACAACGAACGCGAACCTGTTTTGACAAATACCTCAACCGGCATCCCCGGTTTGATATTCAACCCTGCCAGTTTATCCATGCCTTCAGGACTGACTTTCAATCGCATCTGATAATAAGGCTCTCTTGTACGCTCATCCACCAAACGATCAGCCGAAACCACCATCACATTGCCCGTGACTTTCGGCGTCCGGTTCTGGTTAAACGCGGTAAACATCAAATCAACATCTTGCCCCACAGTAACTTTATCAATCAGGTTCACCATTAAACGCGCCTCAACTTCCAGCGCACTCTGGGTCGGCAGGATTTCCATTAATTTCTCACCGGCAGCCACCACGCCCCCCTGGGTAAACACGGTTAATCCAACCACCGAGCCATCCACCGGTGCAATAATAGAAGTATGCGACCGATCAAATTGTGCCGTTTCCAGCTTATTTTTCAGCTCATTCGCCAGAACCTGTACATCGGCCAACTGGCTGCGCACTTCACGTTGGTAATCCGCCTGACGCTGGATAACTCGCTGCTGCGTTTCCTGCCGCTGTTTTTCAAGCTGACCAATTTTTCCGGTCATTTCCGCGATACTGCCACTTAATTCACTTTGGTTACGCAGTAATTCCAGATAGCGGTTGCGGGGAAAATAACCCTCTTCCGTCAGGGGTTGCAAATTAGTCACCTGTTCCTTGAGCGAAACTTGCTGTTGCTGTTTACTCACCAGAGCTTCACGTAGCCCCCTGATTTGAAAATGCAGTCCTTCTTCAGCCTGCTGCATTCCCGCCAGATCACTACGCAGCATCTCACGACGTGATAAAAAGAGCTGTTTTTGCAAGGCCAGAGTCTCGTTAATGCGTGGCTCCGATTGTTGATTCAGTAACATAGGTGGAAAAACAATGGCATCTTGTCCTCGCTGTTCGGCCAAAAGTCGGGCTTCTGTTGCCAATGTGGTGTAAAGCTGCTGTTTCAGGGAATCAATTTGTGCATTAACCTGCACCTGGCTGAGCTGAACCAAAACCTGTCCAGCCTTCACTTGCTCCCCTTCTTTCACCTGAATTTGACTGATAATGCCATTAACCGGAGACTGTATCGTTTTACGATTACCATCAACCACGACAGTACCAGAAGAAGCCACCCCTTTATCGAGTGGGGCAAATGCCGCCCAGATGAAAAACCCCAGAATGCCGATCCCAATAATCAGCCAACCTATTCGCAGATAACGATTTGCATCCAGCGGCAATAATTCCGACACCTCGTTTTGGGCGTCCTTTACGTGAGTCTGATAGGACATCTTTACTCCCAGATAGAAATATCCCAAGGATTGAAATATGGCTGAATCATGTTACGAGGCACGTTCGACCGCTTTTAATTGTGATTGTGACGAAGACTGAGATTGGGATAGCGCCGCCATCACTTGCTGGGAAGGGCCAAACATTTTCATCTTTCCCTGTACCAACAGCAAAATTTTGGTTGTTTGTGAGAGCAATGAAGGTCGGTGCGTGATAACTATCACTGTCTTACCTTGTTCCCGCAATTGCGCAATCGCATGGCTTAAGGCTTTTTCGCCAATATCATCCAGATTCGAGTTAGGTTCATCCAACACCACAAGCGATGGGTTACCATACAGAGCACGCGCCAAACCTATTCGTTGTTTCTGTCCACCTGATAACCCTATGCCACCCGCACCGATTACCGTGTCATAGCCCCGCTCAAGATTAAGCACCAACTCATGAACACCGGCTTTTTTCGCCGCCTCGATGACTTTTTCAGTTTCAACGTCATTAAAGCGTGCAATATTTTCCGCAATCGTGCCGCCAAACAGTTCAATATCCTGCGGCAGATAACCAATAAATGCCCCTAATTCATCTTTATTCCATTGATAGATATCAGCATCATCAAGCCGTACAACGCCTTCTTGCGCCGGCCATACCCCTACCAGCAGGCGAGCCAATGTCGATTTCCCCGACGCACTGGGGCCAATCACACCCAACACATCACCGGAATTCAAGGCAAAATTGATATCCTGCAAGACATATTGGTTATTTGGTGATGATCTGTTTTGCGAGGTTTGGAGTGCCCGTGTTTTACTCGGTGGCATTGCGGATACTTTTTCCATCAGCAACACGCCCTTAGGCGCTGGCAATGACATGCCGCTTTTGCGTTCCGGTTGCGCTTTCAGTAACTTATCCAACCGTTGCCACGACAAGCGAGCCGCACTCCAACTCTTCCAGGCTTGTATCAACTGTTCAATCGGCGACAACGCTCTTCCCATCAAAATGGAACCCGCAATCATCATGCCGGGAGTGATATTGCCTTCAATCGCCAACCAACCTCCCAAGCCAAGAATCAACGACTGCAAAGCCATACGAATCGTTTTGGTCAGTGCCGTGATAGCGGCCGAACGTTCACTGGCAATACGCTGAAAATTGAGAAAGCGCTGATGTAAGCCAAACCAACGATGACGCAATGCGGGTAACATACCGAGTGCTTCAATCACTTCGGCATTACGCAAATTAGTACTGGCTAAGTTGGCGGAGCGCAAAGACAGATGACTGGCTTCTGCCAAAGGTGTTTGAGATAACCACTGGTTCAACACCGCGAGTACAATCAATATGATCGCCCCAAGTAGCGCCAACAACCCCAAATACGGGCTGAACAGGAAGATGACGCAAAGATAGACAGGGAACCAAGGGGCATCAAAAAAGGCAAATAGGGCATTGCCGGTCAGGAACTGGCGGATGGTCGCCAGGTCATTAAGCATCTGCCCTGCATCGGTGGAACCATTTTTCAGATTGGATTCATAGGACGCGGTATAAACCCGTTGGTTCAGGCACATATCAAACTGACTGCCGATACGGATCACGACCTGACTGCGGATATATTCCAGCCCGCCCATCATGGCGAACATCCCCAATGTGATCAACGTCAGCATCAGCAAGGTTATTTCATTACTGGATGGCAGTACGCGATCATAGACTTGCAGCATATAAATAGAGGGAACCAGCATCAGCAAGTTGATGAATGCCGTGAATACCCCAATAGTCCAGAAGACCTTGCTGCGTGCACGGATAACCTCCGTGATTTCATCCTTCGGAAAGCGTAATTTCACAATAATCCCTTAATCATCAATAGATTGAGTCTTGCAATAATATCGATCAAATGAGTATAAGTTAATTCAATCTGATGTCTTTTCCATCTTTTTTTGGCTCCGTATTCTCTTGCTACTTGAGGTTACTTACCACTCTTCTTTTCCTGTTTTAAAATACAGCAGTTATAATTAACAACAAAAACAGAAAGAATGAATTTTTAACTCAGCTGTTTATTCATCATATGGCGGCTATCATCTCCTTCTTTGGCCACCGTATTTTTAGATGATTTTCATGAAATCAAATTACGCTATTTATTTCATGTCGAAATTTATTTTCCTGATTTTTTTAATTTAACGACATCATTCCAATTGTTAATAAAATACGTGCATTCATTACACCCAATTTGACTTGCTTTCTTATAATACTCCTTCGCTTTATCAAAATCTTGTTTTACGCCTATTCCATTCAAATAATTAGTCCCAATAGTGCGGTAACCTTCAAAATGGCCATTTTCTCCAGCCTGTTCAAAGAGAGACCGTGCTTCAGAGAATTTATTTTCTTTTTCAAGAATAAATCCTAAATTAATCATAGATTTTAGCTTAAATTTATCATTTCTAGAAATAGATAAATGATATCTTTCACTGGCCTCCTGATGATTACCTACAGTGTGTTGTATTGCAGCAAGCATCCAATTTGCTTCGGGATCTCCAGCATTTGCTTTATTTACTAACTCAAAATATTCATTTTCATTTTTAGGCATTGGAATAGATAATTCTGGTAAAAAATCATCTGGATAATTAAATATAGCCGATGGAATGTTATGCTTGATCATATTTGAACTCTGCGCCAGAAAAGATAAAAATAATATGGAATAAATTAAATTCTTTTTATTTTTAAAAAATAAACCAATCATAATATAGCCTCGCTAAAAGTATCATTTACTCCTACTATGTCAATGTGAGAGGTAACTGATTCAATTGTCTTATTTTTATTCACTGCAAAATACACATCAACTATCTTAGTCACATTTCCATTATCCCAGTTCACAGTGCTTTCCAATTCATGGACGTTACCGTTAATATCTTTGAATCCATTTTCCTTATGCACAAGATTATTCGTAGATGGTATCGATGTCGGTGACCAAGGCTTAGTTGTTATAGGTGACATAGGCCCAGATGGCGTAAATTGAAATGGAAAAACTGGCATAACGGTTTCCTTATTGAAAGTTAAAGAAATTTCACTTCACCTTGATGGAATATTAATGATAATAGTAATCATTTTCAATAAAGATATTAATAATTGCCAACCAGCCACCTAAGCCAAGGAACAACGACTGCAAGGCCATACGTATAGTTTTGGTCAACACCGTGATAGCGGCTGATCGTTCACTGGCAATACGCTGAAAATTGGGAGAATGTCATGACCAGTTTTCTACCATCAACCAAGTAAGCAACCCACTGTTCTGATTCATGACTAAAAAAGGCCAAACTATTGCCATCATCATCGGTCAATGTGATGCCATCTGGTGATGGATACCATCCTTCAACAGGTTGCCCAATCAGCTCAGTCACACAGGCATTACCTTGCACAGCCCAAAGCGAACCCTCAGGTAAACGGGTATCAGTCAATTCAATACTGCACAACTTATTTCCATCGGAGAGTTGCCATAATCCTTTCAACTCACCTGCGGCTGGCAGCCTCAAACTACTCGCCATACATCCTCCTGCCAAAAAGAGAGAGAAAATTATCGATAAGAACAATTTCGATCTATAAAACCGACAGCTACAAAGCAAGAAATCCACCATTTCCACCTTTCCATCATGTCCACCATACTGCCGTATCCTGCGGGGAATACGGCAATATTCGATTAACGTGATGACATCAATTAGACGATGAAATCTGCTTCAGTTAACGGTTGACCGACAACTTTCACCAGAAAATCGTTGCCCGCCAAATCACCACCCAGGCTGATTTCCAGATCAGTTACCTCGTTCACTTCATCATAAGTGAACAGCACTTCGCCCGCCTTACCTGAGAACGAATCCACAAATTTGATATCGCCAGTACCACCGAAATTGAATTCAGACAGATCGATCTTATCTTCACCAGAGACGAAATCGTGGATCCAGTCTGGATTATCTTGCAGCGATTCTTTGCCATCCAGGTAAACAAAGGTATCGTTACCTTCACCACCCCACAGATGATCACCGCCCAGACCGCCATAAATAATATCATTGCCTGCGCCACCTTTCAGGATGTTGTCTGCACTGTTACCGACCAGAATATCGTCGCCGCTACCACCAATCGCGTTCTCAATAACGACACCACGGGCAATAGAAACGTTGCCTTTCAAGCCACCCACATCAGAGAAAGCACCTTCATTCAGGTTGATACGCTGATTTTGGGTAAAACCTGAGAAATCAAAAGTATCTTCACCACCCGCATCCCAGACACTGAACACCAGTTTGCTGTTGGCATCGGTTGCGGTCATGAAGTCGCGGTCAGTATTAGAATTGAAACCATATATGGTATCACCCGTACGGGTTTCCATATTCGCACCATACAATTTCTGAATGGCAGAGATATCATTCAACAGAGGCGCCGATGAATATTCATATTTAAAATCTTGGCCTGTATATTTTTCAGTAAAATAACTCATGACCGTATAGGCGCGAGTATCTTCAAAATATTCTGCTTTAGTGATATAGCCTGGACGCACTTTATCAGAAGCATCATAATCAGCAGGGTGCTCCAACCCTAGTGCATGACCAATTTCATGAGTGAAAGTCTGACGAGCATAACCATTCACATCAATATCATTGTCTACAAAAGTATGGCTTGTAGCGTCATACCATGTAAAAGCGGTTTTTTGTCCTTGTGGCAGAGTTGCAAATGCATAATCATTGTTGTCACTATGATCAAAGAAACCAAAAGTGATATTCGCTTTTTTAGCACTACTTACTTCGGTAAATTTAATATTGGCAACATCAGACCAGGATTGTAAAGAAAGTTTCGCTGCTTCTTTTTGTTCTTCATTAAAAGCACTGAAGCCAGAAATTTCAAATAACGGCATTATAGCCGGTGTTGATTCCATGAAATGGTACGATAGTTCTAAAGTGCCAGAAGAATCAACATACTTATTGGACCACTTATAGTGGCCTCGCAGAAGCTTATCAGGCGCGTTGTTTCCTAATGGATCATGAGCAACCCGAATAGAAGTGTCGTAATTTGGAACATAGGCTTTAAGAAATGAATTAACTTCCTGAACGGAATTGGAATCAGATAACCCCGTATAGGTATACTTTTTCTTTGAGGCCATATAAATCTCCTGTAAAAACAAGACAAATATCCTAAGAACCCGAAATTTTGATAATAACGGAGGTAAGAGTTTTAAATTCTTTCTAAGGCCCTCTTAGAAATAAAACTCCAGAATAAAATAGCGTTAGTTACTGTCTGTGTAAAAATAATTAATATACTTTTTTAGAATACATATTGAACAAATTTAATTTATGTAATTAATTATTAATTTATCAATGAAATTTTTTTGATAATAAAAAAACAACATAATTTAGTAATAAATAATGTTGTTTTTATCTGCTGATAATTGATCTTAAGAAAGAATTATCTCTTTAGCTGTTTTTTTACCTACTTCTTTAAAGTTAGGTTGTTTTTCATCCAACTTGAAATTAATTCCACATTTCTGGATTTCACATTGTGTATTTGGGATAAGGGTAACTGAAATAGTTGAATCAAGTGGTATGACAACAGACAAGGAGGATAATAAGAAGATAGATAGAATAATTGCTGCCAATAAGGCAGCATATTTAACGATAAAGGATTGTATCAATAATCCCGATCAGTTGCATACAGGGACCAAATACGACGAACGTGTACGGTAATCTCTTCACGATCGTGATACAAGTGTTTTGCCTGGATCTGCGCATTCACACCATTCTCTTTCAGTTGCTGTTCTATTTTTTGCAATAGATGAGCGACTTCTTCATAACGCTTTTTCATCGGCAACTTAAAATTGAATATCGCTTCACGACACCAGCTTTTTACCAACCAATCCGTCATCAATTGGGCAACTTTGGCAGGTTTTTCAACCATATCACAAACCAGCCAGTAAATGTTTTTCACTGGCGGCTCAAACTTAAAGCCATCCACACGATGATGCTTTACCTGACCTGTTTCCATCAAGCTATCAGCCATCAGGCCATTATCTACTGCATGAACCATCATGCTGCGTTTTACGAGCTGGTAAGTCCATCCTCCCGGGCAAGCACCAAGATCCACCGCGTGCAGGCCACTACCCAGACGCTCTTCCCATTCGTCATAAGGAATGAATATATGAAAGGCTTCTTCCAGTTTCAGCGTTGAACGGCTTGGTGCATCTGAAGGGAATTTAAGGCGAGGAATCCCCATATAAAAACGGGAGTTATTATTGCTATAGGAATACCCGACATAGCAACAGCCCGGAGCAATGAAAAAGACATGGATAACAGGACGACTATAATTTTCCTTTGCCAGCAAAAGTTTTTCCTGACGCATCGCATTACGTAACGGAACCGTAAACTTACGGCAAAACTTCATCAGTTCCTTGCCTTCATTGGTATCCGGCACCTCGACACGCAGTTGACCTGCCCTCTCAATGACACCAATCAGCATACCGACAATCGGGGTAATGCGATCTTCCTGCGGCAAATCTTTCAGCAATTCGCCCACAACCAACATTTGGCGAGCAAAAACCAATTCACCGAACGGTATTTCACGGATCAGACGATCCGCATCATCAGGCTGATAACACTCAAACAGCACATATCCACTGTTCTCTTTCACACGGGCAAAACCGTAAATTTCTTTTTTACCCGCCTTATCGGTAATCTCTGCCGCACACTCTTTTTCAAAACCTGGGCGGCAATATAAAGCAACTTTATTCATGGCTAAGCGCCGATTTCCTTAGACGCAGAGCGCCAATTAATACACATAACCAACCAATGAGAAAACTAAACCCACCAATTGGGGTCAAATAAACCAGAAATTTTAGCGGTAAAAAGGCCAGACAATAAAGGCTGCCACTAAACAGCACAATTCCCGCCGTGAAAAAAATCCCACTCCAACCAAACGGTGCTACAGGCTGGCGCATCGACAATGCTGCCAGAGCCATCATGGCGAGTGTATGCAGACCTTGATATTGCAGGCCGGTATGAATCCATTCCATCTGACGTGGTGTCAGGAGAGGTGCTAACATATGTGCCCCCATCGCGCCCAATGCCACGTAGAAAAAACCACTGATCCCAACAAAAATAAGCATAGTTCGACTGCTCATCACAGGCTCCTGTCTCTGTTTGTCAGTTATTAGGTATATTGGGTAATAAACCCTAACCTTTCTTGCTCAGTTGCAGCCTGGGTTAGTATCCATTTGCGGAAAGCCGCAATCTTACCCAATTCTGCCTGATTATCGTGACAAACCAAATAAAATGCATTCTTGCTAACCAAAACATCATTAAATGGGCAGACAAGACGCCCTGCATCAATTTCATTTTGTGCCATAACATTATTGGCTAGCGCAACACCTTGACCATGCACAGCCGCCTGGATCACCATCGCACTATGGCTGAATATTGGCCCCTGCTGGACATTAATCTGTTGCTGCATATCAAGCTGGCGTACATAGGCTTGCCAATCCCGACGGGATGAATCATGCAATAAAGTATGCTTGGCAAGATCTGCAGGAGTTTTCAATGGGCGATCACCCGTCAGCAACGCAGGAGAACAGACAGGCAGCAGATATTCGGGATAAAGGCGATCGGTGCGCAATCCCGGCCAGTTGCCTCGTCCATAAAAAATCGCGACATCGACATCATCAGACAGTTTATCTTCTTCCCGATCCACAGCCTGAATACGGACATCAATTCCCGGAAAACTCTGATTAAAACCTGAAAGCCGTGGTACTAACCACTGAATCGCAAAACTAGGAGACAAACTAACCGTTAATGCCCCTTTGGCGCTACGAGCCTGAAGTTTGCGGGTCGCGTCATTGATGGCGGTAAAAATTTCCTTGATATCGAGATAATAACTCTGACCATCTTCCGTCAACAATAGCGAACGGTTACGACGACGAAAAAGTTTTAATCCCAGAAAATCTTCCAAACTTTTCATTTGATGGCTAACAGCGGCCTGAGTCACAAATAATTCTTCTGCCGCTTTAGTAAAACTTAAATGACGGGCCGCAGCATCAAAAACGCGTAACGCATTGAGTGGAGGTAAACGTTTAGACATGTTCGTTTCTTATTTAGTAGTGATGATACCGGTAACTCTTTTCATTCAGTTATTAGTTTTTGTAATCCGAAGCATTATAATTTGTCCATTGATGATATACCAGCAAATCCCTATAGTGTGCGCACTTCCTAAGCCGGAACGAAAAGTCTCTTTGTAGCGATACATTGAAGCTTTTGGCTTTGTGGTTGTGATGTTGTGTTTGCAAGTTGTCTGGGAAACCAGACTTTGTAGCATAAGCTACTGTTTTTTCACTTCCTGTACATTTACCCTGTCTGTCCATAGTGATTTTTTATTGCACCGCAATTGCGGTGCTTTTTTTCCCTGCTTTCTCCTGTAGAATTCCTTATCTCTTGATTAAAGAAAAACTCATTCTTTATCACAAAACGATTAAATTAGCAGCGTTTATGAAAGCCTTTGACTCAGAAAAATTCCGCCAGCAATTTCCAGCCCTGCAACAATCCACCACATTTCTGGATAGTGCAGCCACGGCATTAAAACCGGTATGTATGATTGAAGCGATCGGGCACTATTACCAAAACCACAGTGCAACAGTGCACCGCAGCCAACATGCCACTGCGCAAGCCATGACTGCTCGTTATGAGAAAGCTCGTTCACTGGTAGCGGAATTAATTAATGCACCATTACCTGAAGATATCATCTGGACAAAAGGAACCACTGAGTCTATCAATCTGGTTGCCCAAAGTTACTTTCGACCTCGTCTGAACGCTGGTGATGAAATCATTGTCAGCGAACAGGAACACCACGCGAACCTGTTACCGTGGCTGATTCTGGCGCAACAAACCGGCGCCAAAATCGTTAAATGGCCGATTGGCAATCAACGCCAACCAGAAATCGATACGCTGGCAGAACTCTTGAATGAAAAAAGCCGCTTAGTTGCCATCAGCCAAATGTCTAACGTTACCGGTGCCGCAGTAGATTTGGCACAAGTCACCGCACTCGCCCATCAATATGATTGCTGTGTTCTGGTCGATGGTGCTCAGGGTATCGTTCATGCGCCTGTCAATGTACAGCAACTGGATATCGACTTTTATGCTTTCTCTGCCCATAAACTGTATGGCCCGAATGGATTGGGTGTATTGTATGGTAAAAGTGAATTACTGAACGCGATGTTACCATGGCATGGCGGTGGCAAAATGCTGACCCAAGTCTCGTTCGATAGTTTTACACCGGAAGCCGTACCTTATCGTTTTGAAGCGGGAACACCCAATGTTGCTGGCGTGGTTGGCTTTGCAGCGACCCTGGAATGGTTGAAAACCATCGATATCCAGCTTGCTGAATCCCATGCGATTGCCCTGGCGGATTACACCGAACAGCAACTCAGTACACTGACGGGATTTAACAGTTACCGTGTGGCCGGTTCCAGTTTGCTGGCTTTCAATATCGCCGGAATACACCACAGTGATTTAGCAACGCTGATTGCAGAACAAAATATCTCCCTGCGTTCAGGCCAACACTGTGCCCAGCCATTGCTGGATGCCCTTGGTATCAGCGGCTGTCTGCGCACTTCGTTCATGCCTTATAATAACCAGCAAGATGCGGATAGATTGATCAGCGCCGTAAAGTTTGCGCTAGCACTACTAAATGATTGATATTTTTCTATCATGGCAGCCCTATCAGTAATCGATGAATATATTGCAAGATAAATAACCCATGACACAACTCTCAGACAGCATTCTGGCTCCGCATCCATTCGGAACAGAAATTACAGAACAACAACTTATTGAAAAATTTCAGCAATGTAAATTGTGGGAAGATCGTTATCGCCAGCTCATCGGTCTCGCCAGAAAGTTGCCTCCTCTGGCGGATGAACTAAGACAACAAAATATCGAAAGATCAGGCTGTGAGAATCGCGTCTGGTTAGGGTATCAACGACTTGCAGATGGCCGATTACATTTTTATGGCGATAGTGAAGGCCGTATTGTCAAAGGGTTATTAGCCATCGTGCTGACCGCCGTAGAAGGCAAAACCCCAGAGCAGGTTGTGCAAATGCCTTTGACAGAGCTATTTCAACATCTCGGCCTTGAACAACAACTCAGTGGCTCAAGGCTCAATGGTGTGAAATCCCTGATAAATACCATTCAGGAAATAGCGAACATTTACATTCATTAGATTCGCTTAAAGCGCATTTTCCCGTTCAGCTTTCGCCACCATTTTTTTCAATGCGTGGGATACAGCAACAAAACCAAAAGTTGCCGTAACCATGGTTGCGGCACCAAAACCAGAAGCACAATCCATTCGCTTGGAACCCTCCGCAGTGCTCTTGGCAGCACAAACTGTGCCATCAGATTGCGGATAAACTAGCTGTTCAGTTGAAAAAACACAGTCAATGCCTAATTTTCCCTTGCCGTTTTTCACTACGCGGTAATCCGACTTCAAGCGCTCTTTCAATTTCGCCGCCAATGGATCTTGCACCGTTTTTGCTAAATCCACCACCTGAATCTGGGTAGGATCAAGTTGTCCGCCCGCTCCGCCAGTCGTCACAAGCGGGATCTTATAGCGGCGGCAATAGGCCAGTAACGCTGCTTTTGGTCGTATGCTATCAATGGCATCAATAACATAGCTAAACCCCGTGGACATCAATTCAGCCACATTATCCGGGGTGACAAAATCATCAATGCAAGTAACCCGACACTCAGGATTAATCGCTCGTATCCGCTCCGCGATGACTTCTGTCTTTGGCAAGCCCACATTCTGTACCAAGGTGTGCAACTGGCGATTGGTATTGGTGATGCAAACATCATCCATATCAATCAACGTAATAGCACCAATACCGGTACGCGCCAACGCTTCTGCCGCCCATGAACCCACACCGCCAATTCCGACAACACAGACATGTGCACGGGCAAATAATGAAAGCGCTTTCTGGCCATATAACCGCGCCGTACCAGCAAAACGCTGAAGATAAGCATCAGAGAGAGAAACTTGCATTGCTAAATAAATCCTGCATAAAACCTACCTCTATTGAGATAGGTTATCGATTGATGGTTTGAACTGGAGGGGATCTTACTGGTTTGACGCCAAAAAACCAGATGATACTTTCTTCAATACCCAAACACGGCCATAGTGATTATAAAAACCCGCCATTTCACCCGCTTTCTCCCCAACACCGTGATAAATATCGAAATGGTTCCCTTTGATGGCACCACCAACATCCAGCGCCACCATCAGACGCATCCGATACTGACCGGTAAATTTGCCCTTTTCATCCAGCACAGGCACTTCTGCCAGCAATGCGGTTCCAGGAGGGATCAATGATTTATCAGACGCGACCGATGCTTTTGCAATAAGGGGTACAGCACTGGCTCCCCGCACAAGGGTATAGGATTCAGGTTTAAAGAAAACGAATGAAGGATTCTGCTCCAGCACTTCTCTCACTTCGGCCTCGCTGTGCTGTTCTCCCCACTGACGGATAGCTTTCATCGACATTTTTTCACTCGGTACTTCTCCACGGTCAATCAGCACCTTGCCAATACTGCGATAGGCCTGCCCATTTTTTCCCCCATAGCCAAAAAAGGTCAATGGGCGTCCATCACCAAAATCGACATAACCACTCCCTTGAACTTCCATCATAAAATTATCCATCAGGGAATTACTGTACCCAATAATAAATTTCTTGCTCAGAGCACCTCTATATATCTCAGCGCGACTTGGCAAACGGGAACGTAGATGAGTTGGCATACGATACAATGGATATTTAAACTCTCCTTGCTTAGTATGTCGTGCTTGCAAAACCGGCGTATAATAACCAGTAAACTTCACGTTGCCGTATTTATCTTCACCTTCCATCTGATAAGCCAGCAAACCGAACTCATTTAAGTCACGGGTATCACCACCAGACAGCATCCAATGCTCAATTGCATTAAATAATTTACGGTTATTGTCATAAAGACGAGGAGAAGCTTTGCTGATATATTCAACTTGAGTCACAAAGTCCTTAGCATTAACCGGAGAACCTTCAGCATTAGGGATATTCACCAACTGGAGGTTTCGGATAATTCGCCCATCCTTATACTGCTGCGCCTGATCAGTGGGTCGGAAATGGCATCCCGATAATAACGAAATGACAAATCCAAATAAAAGATATTTGCCGTAAACTCTCATATTAATGCCTTATCTCTGGCTATCGCTTACTCGAACCGCGAACAATACCAAACACTCATAAATAATGAAATGTAGTTAGATAAAATAGCTTACCGTTTCAGCCAAACCCATCGAGCAAAAACAAAACAATCAGGCCATTTTTAAATCAAAAAACAAACAAATTTAGTAAATATCAATAAAAAAACTTGCAACCGCTCCGTTCCTGAGTATAGTGTGCCGACATCGGACGCGGGGTGGAGCAGCTTGGTAGCTCGTCGGGCTCATAACCCGAAGGTCGTCGGTTCAAATCCGGCCCCCGCAACCAATTCGATTGCATGTCATCCTCGGTATGATGTCGCATCGATTTGCTCTGGCAGCAAAGACAATTGGCAGTAAAAAATGTCATCATTTAGTATTTGCATTCATGGTTACTCATCAAGATTTGCAAATAGACGGACGCGGGGTGGAGCAGCCTGGTAGCTCGTCGGGCTCATAACCCGAAGGTCGTCGGTTCAAATCCGGCCCCCGCAACCAATGCTATATGATGTCATTACTTAGTGTTTGCATTCATGATTGCTATCAAGATCTGCAAATAGACGGACGCGGGGTGGAGCAGCCTGGTAGCTCGTCGGGCTCATAACCCGAAGGTCGTCGGTTCAAATCCGGCCCCCGCAACCAAATATTTTCTTTTTCATTTTTTCCCTTCAATTTTCATCTGATTATTATTTCCTATTCTATTACCTGATTTCCACTGATTTCAAAATGAATATTTAAATCCGGTTTAAATATGAATATAAAGTAAATAACCATCATTGCATCATAAGCAATAAGCCTTAGCAGATATTTTAACGCCGTGCCAATTCAGCCCCATTCTTGAAATACGCCTTAATACCAGCGAAAATAGATTCGGCCACTTGTTGCTGGAATTTCGCTGTCTTAAGTTTGCGTTCTTCTTCCAGATTACTGATAAATGCTGTTTCTACCAAAATGGAAGGGATATCTGGTGCTTTCAATACCGCAAATCCCGCCTGATCGACACTATTTTTATGCAGTTTATTGATTCTTCCCACCCGCTTGAGCACTTCTTTACCAAATTTCAAGCTATCATTGATAGTCGCGGTTTGAACCAAATCCAACATGGTATGATCCAAATATTTATCGCCACTTTTACTGACTCCACCAATTAAGTCGGCCTCGTTCTGAGTTTGGGCGAGAAAACGGGCTGTATTGCTGGTCGCGCCCTTAGTGGAAAGCGCAAACACGGATGATCCCCGTGCTGAGCGATTTGTAAAGGCATCCGCATGAATAGAAACAAAGAGATCAGCCTGCATCTTACGCGCTTTTGCCACCCTCACCGTCAAGGGAATAAACACATCTTCATTACGCGTCATGTAAACTTTCATGCCCGGCTCACGTTTGATGAGTGCCTGTAAACGACGGGCAATCTGCAACACGACATCTTTTTCACGGGTTTTATATTTCCCGATTGCTCCAGAATCTTCACCACCATGACCGGGATCGAGCATAATCACAATCGGCCTGTCTTTGCCTGCCTTGCCGGGTTTACGTGTTTGTGCAGGCAAATGTTGCTCTAAACTCCCACTGTTATACTCTTCAAGCAGAGCTAATAAAGGATCATTAACCACATCAACAGCCTTTTGGGGATACAAATCGAGCACCAAACGATGTTTAAACTTTGCAATTGGTGGCAAGGTGAAAATGTGCGGGGAGACAGGTTGTTTGATTTCAAAGACTAAACGTACCGTTTTAGGATTAAATTGCCCTGCCCGCACTAATTTTAAGTAAGGATCACGCCGCTGAACCTGTGCCCCCATACTGCTCAAAATGTGATTAAGTTGAATACCCTGCAAATCAATAACAATACGATTAGGCTTTGAAAGCGAAAACTGGCGATATTTAAGTGGAATATTAGACTCCAGCGTCACTCTGGTATAACTTGATGCGGGCCAAATACGAACAGCAATAACTTTTGAAGTCGCTGCATAACCTATTGGGCTGATGCTTAATAACCATACAGCGGCTGCGCCTTTCAGCAGGCGACGACGTGAAGTATTATGGTCTGAATGACTCATTGTTTATTCCGCTTAAAAACAACCAAACGCAGTAATCTTTACCAAACATAATAGTTAGGCAGGAACTCTAATTAATTAGCACACTTCTGTCATCAAAAAACGTATTTTCTGATCATCTAATTTATTTATACCAATATAAATAATAACGTTATTTTTATCCATGTTTCCTCTTGCCATTTCCCCTCAAAAAGAATAAAAATACAAAAAATACGAATAAAAATTCAATCAGAGAGGGTTTCATGAACGAACGCAGTACCGAATTGGTTGAAGTCTTACGTCACTCAGTCCCATATATCAATGCACATCGAGGTAAAACCTTTGTCATTATGCTGGGAGGTGAAGCCATCGCCCATGAGAATTTTTCTAATATCGTCAACGATATTGGATTACTGCATAATCTGGGCATTCGTTTAATCGTTGTTTATGGTGCCCGCCCACAAATTGAACAGAATATTGCCGAACACTATTGCCAATCGGTTTACCACAAACACACCAGAGTAACCGATGCCAACACACTGAATTTGGTCAAACAGTCAGCAGGCCTATTACTGCTAGAAATCACAGCACGTCTTTCCATGGGCTTAAACAATACCCCATTACAAGGCGCTAATATTAGTGTCGTCAGCGGAAACTTCGTTATCGCCCAACCTTTGGGAATCGATGACGGCATCGATTATTGTCATAGTGGCAGAATTCGTCGTATTGATGAGAAAGCAATCAACCAACAACTGGATAATGGTGCTATTGTGCTGATTGGGCCCGTTGCGGTTTCCGTTACAGGAGAAAGTTTTAACCTCACTTCCGAAGAAATTGCAACACAACTGGCAATCAAATTAAAAGCAGAAAAATTAATTGGATTTTGCTCATCTCAGGGTGTGCTTGACGCTGAAGGTAACACTTTATCAGAAATGTTCCTTAATGAAGGAGAAGCTCACCTGCACAAATTGGAAAACTCCAGTGATTATCATTCAGGAACCGTGCGTTTCTTAAGGGGAGCGATTAAAGCCTGCCGCCGTGGTGTTCGCCGCAGCCACTTGATCAGTTATCAAGAAAATGGCTCATTAGTTCAGGAACTATTTTCCCGCGAAGGTATCGGTACTCAAATAGTTATGGAACGTTCCGAACAGATACGCCGCGCCAATATTAATGATATTGGTGGCATTCTTGAACTTATTCGCCCGTTGGAGCAACAAGGTCTTTTGGTACGCCGTTCACGTGAACAACTGGAAATGGAGATTGATAACTTCACTCTGATTGAACTCGATAATATCACTATCGCCTGCGCTGCCCTATATTCCTATCCCAATGAAAAAATCGGAGAAATGGCCTGCGTTGCTGTACATCCAGACTACCGAAACTCTTCCAGAGGTGAAATTCTGCTAGATTCAATTTCCAGTCAGGCGAAACAAAAAGGGCTGGAAAAACTTTTCGTACTCACAACCCGCAGTATTCACTGGTTTCAGGAAAAAGGCTTTAAGCCCGCAGAAATAGATATGTTGCCCGTGGAAAAACAAGCGCTGTATAACTATCAGCGCCGTTCCAAAATTTTGATGCTGGATTTACAGGCTTGCTGAAACTTACTTACGTCAGGCTAACCCTATAATCCTTGACCACATTGCTTTTCATTGCGGGTTGAACCAATCTGCCAACCCGCTCCGCCGCTGTGTTGCTGTAGCCACAGCTTTATCCAAAACTGGCTTATTGGCATAAATCGTCAATTTTTCCCTCGCTCGCGTCAGTGCAGTATACACTAATTCCCGACTGACTATTGGTGAGTGTTGGGTCGGTAACACCAAGGCCGTATGCTCAAATTCAGACCCTTGAGATTTATGCACTGTCATCACATAAGCCGTTTCATGTTGGGGCAACCGGCTCGGCTGAAATCCTTTAATCTGTCCATCAGACAACTGGAAATAGGCTTTCAGCTCATTATCCTGATTTTTGAGCATAATCCCGATATCTCCGTTAAACAACCCAAGGGTGCTGTCATTACGCAATATCATGATAGGGCGTCCGACATAACCACGGCTCTCCACATTTTGGGGCAGGGTAATGATACCTTTCCTGTGCAGTAATTGTTCCACTCGTTGGTTCAGCCCCGTAACACCAAAAGGGCCTTCCCTTAACGCGCACAATAATCGAAAACGATTAAATACTGCCAAAATGGCGTCTTCCGCCATCCGTTCATTTGCCATTGCCAAATATTGAGAGTAACCAGCAGCGGTTTCCGTCAACAAACGTTGATAATCCTCATCCGCTGCAAGTGGATAAAAATCAACATCGGGAAAAGACTGATTCAGCACTGCCGCAACTCCTCTGTGATCCCCTTGATTCACAGCGGATGCCAATTGCCCAATGCCGGAAGCCAAGTTGAAGCGATAACTTTTGCGCAGCAGACACAAGTTATCCCGCACGGCAGGCGTATTTTTACCGGAATGTAAGGTGGAATAAGATGTTAACTGACATCCAGTCAAGCGCTCCAATTGCTCAGCCCGCCTGACGCTATAACCTTGTTCAGCAAAACGGCAAATATCTCCCAATACCGCTCCTGCTTCAACCGATGCAAGCTGGTCTTTATCCCCTAAGAAAATCACTTTCGCCCGTGGTGGCAAAGCATCAACCAAGCGAGCCATCATCGGTAAATCTACCATTGAGGCTTCATCAATGATCAAAATATCAAGGGACAGCGGATTATCACGCCCATAACGCAGTTTCTGGCTATCGGGTTGCGCCCCCAGTAAACGATGGATAGTTTGTGCCTGTTCTGGAATGCTATGCCACTGTTCTGGCGTCAAATCGAGTTTCTTGACCGCTTCTCTCAGCGATTCAGTTAATCTGGCCGCAGCTTTACCGGTTGGTGCCGCCAATTGAATACTTAATTTTTTCCCTTCATGCAACTTGATCAAGGCAGCCAACAACTTCGCTACTGTTGTGGTTTTGCCGGTTCCTGGCCCACCAGAGATCACAGAAATACGGCTCGTTACAGCTACTGCTGCCGCAACCTTCTGCCAATCAATTTCCCCGTCAACAGTGACACCAAAAAGCTCATCCAAAATGCGACGTAGCTGAATTTCATCAAGAGCTGTTTGATCATGGGAAAGTTGATTAAAAGTCGCAGTGAACTCCACAGCAGCAAAAAAATCCGCCACCCGCTTTTCACTTTGCCACATGCGTTGTAAATATAGGCGGTAATCACTCCCCTTTTGATGGGAAAGGATCATCGGTGCCGGAGATTCTCCCGTACTTACCGCCGGACATGTCTGTAAAACAGCCAGAATTTGCTGTTGATCAGGTTCTCCGGCCAAAGACCAAAGCGATACAGCTAAATCCGGCTGCCTGCCTTCAAAAAAATATTTTGGTGAAATCCGCTCCAGTGGCAAACAGACATGCCCCGCGCCTGATTCAGCGCTTAACAAAACCGTAATCAACAGTAGTAGCGGGTTTTCATCCTCAATCATCGCATAAGCAAACTGCACATCCAAAGGGCGTAGCAGCTTCTGGCTCACCGCCTGTTGCAATAATAACATCATGGAATTCATCCGCTTTGTTCCTCACCAACAGCACTGAAAAGCGTATCCAATTCGTCAATAAACTCAAAGGGAGGCAAGTAGGAGTAAATACCATGCCCTGGATTATCCTTATCAATACCACGCAGAAACAGATAAATCACACCACCAAAATGGCGACGATAATCATAATGAGCTAACCGATGACGCAAATAACGGTGCACAGCTAAAGTGTAAAGCTGATACTGGAAATCGTAACGATGCTCTATCATGGCTCTTGCCATCGCTGCTTGCGTATATGACTGGCTGTTCTCACCTAACCAGTTTGATTTGTAATCCACGACGTAAAACTTATCTTGCCAGCAAAAAACCAAATCAATAAAACCTTTTAACATGCCCTTGACTTGATGAAAGGATAATGGAGCACATTGCGCAGACAGCGGATCATAACGACGGGTTATTGCATCCATTTCCCTTGCATGCAATAACTTATCCACTGGCAGGTAAAACTGCATTTCACTTTGCTGGAGATGACGAGGCACACTGACAAGTTTCATTCCCTGCCCGTTCAACTCTGCGCCCAGAATATCCTCTATCCACAGTTCCAATACCGGTGCCCAGTTTTCATCAAACTCTGACGCCGCCAATTTTTCCACCAACCATGCCTGATCCGGTGGATGACTGAAATCCAGCTCTTCTAAAATACTGTGCAGGAATGTGCCGGCAGACGCCCCACGTGGAAAAGTATGCGGTGTCATCTGTAAAGATTGTTCTCCCTGCTTTTCACCACAGGCATCAATGTCCAGCTTCGGAGAAATGGATTGCACTATCACATCAACGGATTCTCCAAATGTACCAGCATAAGCAGGAGAAGTAGCGTGAGAAGCGGAGTATCGTAACCCCGAATAACTCGTCACCCGCCAGTCATCCCGAACAGGACGTTGCAATTTTTTGGCTTCCAACGACAAAGTATTTTCATTTTGTGGGCACCATTGCAAGTCAGCGGTATCCCCCACTTGCCTTATCTCTATGCCGTTATCACAAAGCTCATTCAAGCTATTAACCAGTAATTTTGCATCACCTTTCTGTCCTTTTTGCAGTAAGTACCCAAGGGCAGATAAATGCAAATCAGTATCGCCTGTTTTTCCTCTATTTCCTTTAATAAGCGGGGCTACCCCGATGCTACAGTGATGAACCGAACGTGTTAATGCAACGTAGAGCAAGCGTAAATCCTCAGCCAAGCGTTCTTCATCAGCCAACGCCAAAGCTTCTTTCAACGCTTCATCATCATGGGAAATATTAAGATGAGCTTCAAAATTATGACGATCATGATAAACAGCCTGCTTCTGTTTCCTGTAACCACAAACAAAAGGCAGGCAAACCAGCGGATACTCCAACCCCTTAGATTTATGAATGGTACAGATCTGCACCAGATGTCGATCACTCTCCAGTCGCAGTTGCTGGTTTTCTGATTGCGGATTAGGGCGTGAAATCTGTTGTGCCAGCCAGCGGGCAACGGCATGTTCACTATCTAATTGCTGAGATTCCTCCTGCAACAGCTCACTAATATGCATAACATCGGTAAGCCGGCGTTCACCGTCATCCCCTGCCAGCAGGTTTTCTGCTATCCGGTATTTCACCATTATTGCCCGCAACATGGGTAATACGCCACGAGTACGCCATAAACGAGCATAGCCGTCAAATTCATCAACCAGACGATCCCATGCCCTTTCGTCATTATTCAACTGGTCAATTTGTTGTGCACTTAAGCCAAACAGACTACTGGCTAATGCACTTCGCAATTCGCGCGCTTTTTCCGGTGCCAATACTGCCTGTAACAACCACAGCAAATCTTTCGCTTCTGGGGTATCAAACACACTTTCTCGGTTGGAAAGATAAACCGATGGTATCTTCAGTGCGTTCAACTCTTTACGGATTAGCGCTGCTTCTCGGCGATCACGCACCAACACCGTAATATCTGCCGCCATCACCGGACGGCTTACTTCTGTTGGTTGATTTTTTGCCTGATATAAAAGCGCCTTTCCTTCTTGCCCTGCCTGCAACCAATCCCGTATTTGGGCAGCACATTGTCGAGCCATAGTTTGCTCATATTCTCCTTTGGAAACCCCCTCACCAGACTGTAACCAAAATCGTAAAGCAGCCTGATCCTCACCATATAAGGAAAATCTCAGCCCACGATTTTTCTCTGCGGCATTAACGTCAAGAAATGGGATTTGTGCAAACAAAAACGGGAATTCCGGGCGAGAAAACAGTTTATTGACAGACTGCACCATTGAGGCAGAAGAACGCCAGTTTGTTTCCAGCGTGTAATGAGCCTTAACGTGAGAACGAGCACGAATGTAGGTAAAAATATCTGCCCCACGAAACGCATAAATCGCTTGTTTTGGGTCGCCAATAAACAATAAGCCTGTTTCGTTTTCAGCCCGTTCATTTTCTGATTGATGGCAATATATGACCTGAAAAATGCGATATTGTTGTGGATCGGTATCCTGAAACTCGTCAATCATTGCGACGGGATAGCGCTGCCGAATGGTTGCTGCAAGCTGTTCTCCTCCTGCACGTTGCAGGGCACTGTCCAGACGGGTCAGCAAATCATCAAAACCCATATAACCACGGATCAGCTTCTCCTGATTAACCGCTTGGCGAACTTCAACAATCGCTTTGGCGAGGATGATATCTTTCAACGTCAATGGGTACTGATACAAACCATCAATTGTAACAAACAGCGCGTGCTGCGGAGCTTCCCCTTTTTTAGTCTTTTCTAATAAACGCGATTGACAAAATTTATCCAATTCTTTGGGCAACAGGTAATCTTCGGTTGGTGATTTAGCCCATTCAGAAACACTATTCAGCCAATTAGGTAAATTTTTTTTGCTGTAACTGCGCTTATCAACACCTGAATTAGTAATCAGTTCTTCTAACTCAGAAACAGTGGCATTCCACTGGTGTTTTATCGCCTCAATCTGCTCAATGATTTTCTGATGACGACTAAACAACGTTTCATCACTATCAGGGGCATTAAGGATATACGGCATATCTCCGTGTAAATAGCCCGAAATATCTTTTAATAATGCTTCCGGTCCACTCCATATCCGGCTGACTTCCGCAGCAATTGGCAATGGCAGGGGATAACAGTGACGGCGCCAAAAATCAGCACAGCCTTGTTTACGTAACTGGTTTTCATCCTGAATTAAGGTTTGATCAAACAGAACACCAGACTCAAACGCATTGTGTACTAACATGCGCTGGCAAAAGCCGTGGATGGTATAAATTGCCGCCTCATCCATCTGGCGTTCAGCGGCTAATAGCCAACTGGCCGCACTTTCCTTGTCAGGAATTTCATCCAGTAATTGCTGATAGATCGGATCGCTAACCGCTGTTTCTTCTCGTATACAAGCCAAACGGAGCTGGTGGATATTTTCACGGATACGTCCACGCAATTCATCTGTTGCTGCTTGCGTAAAAGTAACAACCAGAATCTCTTCGACATTCAGCGGACGGGAAAAGGCGGCAGAGCCACCTAATCCTAGTAACAACCGCAGATACAACAAGCCTATCGTATAAGTCTTTCCCGTTCCCGCAGAAGCTTCGATTAGCCGCTGACCATACAGCGGCAGTGTTAACGGGTTAAGCTTATGAGAGGGTATTTCTTTGCTCACTGAGCATTCACCTTAACCGGTAATTGTTTCTGGAAATCTGACACATAGTTGTAAGTTTGCCAGCCTTTCAGCTCTGCATATTGATGAGCTGTACCTTTTTTCCCGGTAATTTGGGAAACCAGCGCCAATCCCTGACGTTTAAGAACGGCTTTTTCATAAAACTCAATAACCTGTTCTTTAGTGACTTTCTCCATCGCGGCAATGGCTTTCTCACGCGTATCAAATTTGAAGTTGTTGCGCCCAAAATCCGCATCAAAGCCAGCCACTTCTGAATAGAAAGTCTGTGGTGGCTCACGCATTTCTGTCAGCAGTGATTTTTTATACTGTTCAAACTCAGCATCAGACATCGCTTTCAGCTTTTTATCAGCCTGTTGATAGAAGCTCTGGTAACGTCGATGCAGGTAATCCGGTTGTTTGCTGTTACTTTGCAGCAAGAAGCCCAATCCCCACTGTTTACCGATATTTTGGTTAAAAGCAAAAACCGCATAACCAAGCTGTTCTGTCGTCCTCAATTGATCATAGAACCACGGCGACAAAATGCTACTCAGCAAACTGGAATAAACCGCTCCTTGGATACGGTCATACCCTGTTGGAATAAAGATTTCTTCCAAAGCATTATCCGTGCTATTCGCCGTTCCAGTGAAGTTAACCGCATAATTACGATCAATAACAATGCTCTTGCCAGTCCACCATACCGTTCCCTGATTAGCGAGCTGCTTCTGTGCTGATTGAACGACATTAATACTCTGCTGTTCAGTGAAATTACCGAAGACCAAAGCCTGTAGTGCCGAATGTTGGATCATGCTCTGACGGTAGTTGACAATATCGCCAACAGTGATGGTATCCAGCACTTTTAATTTTTCTGTTTGCTCAAAGTAAGGCACACCAGAGAGGCGGGAAATGGGTTGCATCGCCATTTGAAAAGCTTTGCCATTATTGGCGACTTCCATTTTTTCCCGATACCACGATTTCGCCTGCTCCAGTTCTTCTTGAGTCGGTGTAAACGAAATATATTGATCAATTGCTGAAGTTAACAACTCTGGTAAGTACTGTGTATAACCATTGACACCGATTTTCAAACCATCAACATAACCTGTATAAACGCCCATTCCCCCAACCGATGCCTGATAACTCAATTGATCAAGTGCAAGTGCAGACAAATAGTTCAATAAGGTATCTGAAACCTGATCTTTGATATTTTTCAATCCATTTGGATTACGCATCTCCAGTGCAATACTGCCTTTAGGTTCATCCGCAAAATATTGGCTCGGCATATACAGCAAGCGAACATTTGGTTTTTCCAAAATTATTTTAGGGTGTTTTTGGCTACCCGAAGTTTTTACCAGGGATAAATCATCAGGAATATAAGGATTCAACTCAGGCAAAGAAAATAAGTCTCCTTGTTCAAGTTTTTTCCACTCCGCTAGCTGTCTTGGCGTAATTTTATTGACTTGATACGGAGCCTGCACAAAATAAGCTTCTTTATTATGTGGCTCTGTTGGGCTGATAAACCAGATACGCGCATTTTCCGGCGTTAACTCATCCAGACGACTAGCTATTGCTTTTGGATTGAACTCATCTGCAACATAACCCGCATCCAGCACATGGGATACAGGCAATACCAGCATGGCATCAGACAACCCTTCAATATAGTTCATATTGCGTACGATTGACGCATACTGGAAAGACAAATTCAGAACCTTAGCCATTTCATCGAAATAATTCTTATTAATCCCCTGTTGTTTTAGCAGGTTAATGTAAGAAAAGATGGCTGCGATAACTTGATCACGATGTTCAAGGCCCTTATCCGTTAGCGAAACATAAATATCAAACGTTCCTGAATTACCATCAGTTTTGGGATTTGCACTAGCGCCGATACTTTCGATTAATCCCTGCTTTTGCAACCAGTCAGACAAGGTATTTTGGCTGCGATTACCAAGCAAATACCCGACATAGGCGTCCGTCTTACTGCGAAAATCTGCACTGTTGTCAGCAATGCTAAACTCCAGTCGCAACGCTTTGTAAGGTTGTGCGGGCACATAATGGATAATGGTACCTTTTTCTTTATCTGTGATTGCCGGAACGGTAATGGCAGGCACCGAAGCATGTCGGTTCGGAATACGGCCAAAGGTTTCTGTCGCAATCTGAGCCAATTTGTCGATGGATTGATTGCCATACACAACCCCTTTCATCAAATTAGCGGAGTAATAGCGTTGGTAAAAATCAATCAGGGCTGTCTGTAATTTGCTGTCGGGTTTATCTTTGAGCGTCTCTAAATTTCCGCCAGCAAAGCGGGCATTAGGATGAGCTGGATTGATGGTCTCAGAACGGATTTGCCATATGCGATGTGCTTCACCCGCACGTGCAATAGTCATTTCATTATCAACGGCATGGCGTTCACGATCAGCATTAACTGGCTCCAGAAGAGGTTCAGTAAGTGCATCCGCAAAACGATCAACCGCTTCTGTTAAGGCATCATTTTCAACTTCCAGATAGAATGCAGTACGATTGGCGGTGGTACTGGCGTTACGGCTTCCACCATGTTTTTGCAAAAATTCAGCAAATCCTCCTGGTTGCGGATAACGCCTGGACCCCATCAACACCATGTGCTCAAGATAGTGAGCCAGACCAAGCTGATTATCTGGATTTTCCATATGACCAACCGGAAGAGATACGGCAGCCAATGATTTAATCGCTTTTTCATCAGAAACCAGCAGAACTGTCATGCCATTTTGCAATTTAATAGCTTTATATTGACGGGGATCGCGCTCGCTTTTGTGGATCGTATCTGGCAATGGCTGCCAAGGCGATTGTGCATATGCAGTAACCCCAAAAAATAGCAGAAAGAGCACCGTCATGATGCGGATAAGACATTTAGGCATAACCTAATATTCTCCCTAGTTATTTAAATAATGATCCATGGCGATAACTTAGCATTAATTTACTTCCTATTGATTTTTAATAATTTTTAGTTAAATACAAGGCGAATAAATCACTTTATTACCCCACGAATTACCCCATAAGTCATTGTACGAGCACTAAAATACGACAAAGCATATTAACAAAGTAGCGGCCGTCATAGCATCTTAAAAAGAGTAAATGTAGTCGAAAAGAGCTGATAGCATGGGGTAACAGATTACCTCACGGGGATAAAATGAGGTCAGTATGCTAATCAATGGATTTAATACGTGACCAAATCTTGTTTTTAAGCTCATCTAATGGTGATACTTGAGTAATTACTACTATTCATTCTATTATATTATGCTGAATCAAAAATAAATTACAATTTAATCTGATAAATTTGGGATAACTATGCGATTAACTCATGACAAAAAAATTAGGAAATCAATAATTAAACTGTTTACATTTACAGAGCAATTTACCCTACTCAAAAGCTTTACATTAGTAAAAAATGAAACTTCCGATGATTTTACTGCTTGGATAAAATGGTTAGCTTATGAAACTCTGGCATCTGTAAAAAGAGTTACTCTATTTTTTATTATAATCGCCATTACATTATATATGGTTCCCTCCAAAGCGCATTGGATCAATTACCTTTTCTTTATCTATTTAATTTCCTCCTTTTGGGCAATATTAAATCAAGCTAAAAACATCGGTTACAGTTATACCATAGGGATAAAACTGTTCTTTTTTGCTTTCACCAACAGAATATTTTTCGAACCTAGTTCAGAACATAACGCTAGTCAACCGATAAATAAAAAAAGAAAAAAAATCCACATCGAGAAAAACACTAAACTCAGAGGATTAATTATAAAAACATTCACATTTAAAGAACAATTAACTTTAATTAGATATTTCTCTTTTGAAAGAGAAACAACTGATGGGAATTTTCTTGCCTGGATAACAAAAAAGTCCGATGATTCTTTTTCATCATTAAGAGCAATGTTAATCTGTATGTTTATTGTTTTTATAGCAACCATAATACAACACCCTGATGCATTATATTATATTGTTATTGTTTTCTTGATCTTCATGTTACCTCTTAGCATTTTAACTTTTGTATTTTCAAACTATCGCCTCGCAGGTTGCAAACTCATCACCTGCATCAAATTATCTTATTTTCAAATCAAGATAAAAACACTTTAAATTATAGGCCATTTTTACAGTGGCCTATTTCAAAATTTCAATTATAATTCCTTAAATATCTATTTAAAAACCAATAATAACTCACATTCAAAATATAATTCACACAAAAAACTAGATCAATTTTCTTCATCTTTATTTATAATCAAATTAAATTTACGTATGGTATTTGCTCCTTGTAAAATTAACATGGGTTTATTCATTGTCTCCCATTTTCGCTTATAATCTTGTTTTATCGCCCTATATAATCTATTAGATGAGTTACCATCAATCCAACTATTAAGAATTCTTTTTGGAGCATTTATTCTTCTATATGCTCCGAAAGTTAAATATGAACTTACCCCAAAGTCAACAATATCATATGCGAACTCTCCCATTCCTTCATTAGCTCCCAAATTTACAAATGCATATTCAGTAATATCTTGTAAAGGATTTCCAAAGTCATACTTCCCATTAGTATATTCGTATACAATAGGAGAAATTGCTTCAATTGCATTACTTACTCCTGTAGCCATAGCAAGCATACCTATCCTTCTCATATTTAAATATGTACCTGCTGGACCTAAAGCCTTTCCAGTGTTAAAAACATAATATCCACCCACTGTTTGAACTACACCACCTAAAATCTTTCCTGTTGTTTTAGCATATTTTATTACTCCCGTGTCTTCAAAAATTTCTGTGAATTTATATTTTCCATAATCAAGCCTCCTAGCTTGTTGATATGCTTCTTCTTCACTTTCGTATTCATACTTAAGCTCTCTGACTAACTCTCTCTTCTTTTCTACATTAAATCCACTATTATTATAATCTCTTCTTATATCTTCAATTACATCGTTTATTTCTTTACGATATCTAGCTTTAACTCCAGGATCATCTAATATATATCGAGCGGCAAGATCAGTCGTTCTTCTCAGCTTAGCCTCATAAGTAATAAAGTCATCTAATGTATGTACAATATATTTAGGCATAATAATCTCAATATACTCGCTCTTCCCAAATGCTGTACGCACTGGTTCCTGCCATCACATGCTCCCAAGTTATCGATTCATATTTTATAGATACACTTTCCTGTGGCTGAACATCGTTATGAGTAACCGAATTTGGATAAAAACAATTTAATCGAACTAATGTAGCTCCTGTCAGTTTTACTTTATAATAAAGTTCCAATCCACCTTGCATTGATGTCCTATAGAAATGGAAAATACATGTCAACTTTTCATTTTTAGTTAAGGCTTGTGATAATAAAGGAGATGATTTATCAATTGGCTTTCTGATGTCAATAGGTTGATAATTGACATTTTGATCTCTTGACATATCAGATGAGAATTCATAAACTAGAATTTCATTTTCGTGTCCTTTTTGATATTTATTACAGATAGAGTCTATAGTAGAACATCCTTGTGATATCAATCCTTGATTATCACCTTTAACTTCTAAGTAAATAACGTTTGCCATTTCTAATATACTCTCCATTAGTAAACTAAAAAACATCTATTTCTTGTTAAAATAAATCACCTGCCAAATCTTCACATGAAGATCCAGCAATAAAAAAACAAAAAATATCACAATGAAATTGAATATATCATTGAATAAATAAAATTAAAAGAAAGAAAAGAACAAAAATACATCTTTAAAACATATGATAAAAATCATATAAATTATGAACCACACATTCAATCAATTGACTAACACAAAACAAAACAAAACAAAACAAAACAAAACAAAATATTAATTTCAAATAAAAACACAGATGAATTTATTATTAATTTCTGATAAGTTAGAATTATTCAGTTTTTTTAGGTTGAGAAATGATTATAAAAATACATAGGTCATGTATTCAATCCGTTGATTATGGTTAAATATAATATTTTCGCTCAATGAACGTACCAATGATGACTTTATCATGCATTATAGGAGACTTTGAGTAACCCAATGTTTTACGGTTCAATCGTTTAATGCGAATACGGAGAGTCAGGTTTTCACGCTCAATACGCTGTGTAAAGGTTTTTCCGATGAGGGGCTTATTTGTCGGTAACATGTTGTAAACACTGAAATTATCAGTGCACCAAAAAACGACATTAAATCGGGATAATTTTTTTAGTAGTTTCTTCAGTGTGTTCTTACTCCGATCACCGAAAACATGGGCAATAATGCGCTTCATTCGAGGCTCCCAAGCGTACCATAACTCACGTTGCTGCTTTTTATTCCCAACAAATGACCACATCTCGTCAACTTCACAGATGAGCTGAATTTCCAAATTATTCAGTGGTAGTGTAGTTACACCCCGTGGGTTGAGTTTTTAAAGCACGAACGACAGCATTAATGCTGATATGTAATACCCATGCGGTATCACGGATACCGGCATTATTCATGGCGAGATCAACGACTTGTTCTTTTATGCCTGTCTGCCATGCTTTATAGGCGTATTCAAGTTGGAAGGTTCGTTTACAGGATAAACAACGGTAACATTGATGGCCCGCATCGCCTTTACCGTGTTTTTTGACAAATTCAGTTCGTTGACAAAATCGACACTTGACTTCAATGGTTGCCATTTAATTTTCCCGAAAATATACAGTATCAAAATTAATCTAATTAATTGATATATATTGAAATTAAGTACAAATACGGTAACATCAGAACACCAAATCTCATTGATTGGAATAGCGTGCCATCGGCAATAAATAGCGTTGAGTTTCACGCTTCATTCGCTCCAGAAGTGATTGATCAGCTTGCCGGAAAGCCCGTTGTACGTAATGATCAGCGCTTTCTCCTTTTCTGTCATGTGTTCCCAGCCAGTGTTCCATTAATTTATTTTCAGCACCTTGTTGAGTCTCTTCGCGAAAATCTATTTCACAAGTTTCCTTATCAAAACAGTCAACCAGCCATGCCCAACCGCTTCGGCAAAACAAAGGGAGAGGTTCAGACATTCCTTGAAAATAGCCCTCTATCATCTGGTTCAAATAGTGTTTCGCGTCATCTTGTTTTAGCGGTAAGAAGCGATATTCTGACACCTTTTTATCTTCCTTCTCTTTTTTTCCCTTTTTACCTGTTCCATACATGCGGCTTTCACTAGTTCCACCTGAAAGACAATAGGCAAGATGTTCAATCCATAATTGGATACCATCATTGGCCGTTAAGTTCGCTGATCGCCAACGTAAAATTCCATCAGGCTGTACCTGATTAATTCTGCCAGCCAACACCACCGTGTCTAATGGCTCATACAGGTCAATGAAAGCAGAGGCTGCTCTCTCTTCACGCACTCTGGAGGCTAAAGGCTGCATGGATTCCAGTTGCTCCATCCAATAAACTTCACCAAAGGAACCATATGGCAATCCTCCCGACGCACGGAGATGGTGAAACAGCGATTCAGGTGATCCCTGTTCAATCAGGATGCTTAACAGTAGTTGGTTAAATTGGTAACGTTGCAGGTTATCCAGCACAAAAGGTTCTTCTTCAGGTAACTCCATCTCTTCAATGATAAAATGCACCTTCAGCCTTTGCTGAAAAAAAGCCCGGACAGGGTGTCGATAAAAGCGGATCAATTCATCTAATGCCACTTCTTTTATTTCACTGCGATCAAAAGCAATCGGCTGGCAGCAAAAATCAGTTGTTGAAACACCCTGTTGTGTCGCGGCTGGCAACCATTCTGTAGCATAACTTTGTAATTGATGGTCAGGTAAGAAATTTTCCGGCGCAAAAGGCACACGAGCATGCTGTGACAGCAGATGTTTTCTGACATTTTTGGCGCTGTCATCAACATTCAACATTTCATCGCCGGATAAGCAAAAACTCTGGCAAATATAATCCAGTAACTCGTTGACCAATACGGATGGATTGCACTCAGTATCATCTCGAATCGATTTGCCAATATAGCTAATATAAAGAAATTGCTCAGCCGAAATTAACGCTTCCAGAAAGAGATAGCGGTCATCGTCGCGCCGTTTCCTATCCCCTCGCTGGGTTTTTTCTGCCATCAGATCAAACCCAAGTGGCGGGATAGTACGTGGATAAACTCCATCATTCATTCCCAACAGGCAAACAACCTTAAAAGGAATAGAACGCATAGGCATCAGGGTGCAAAAATTGAGTGTTCCGGCAAGGAAACGCTGGCTGATCTTTTCATCATCAAAACGAAACGCCAGCTCATCGCGTAGCAGCACTAAAGGAATGCTTTCTTCGTAATGAGCATTCAGGCCAGCATCAATCACTTTTTGCCATTGCTGCGTGATAAGCGCCAGAACCAATTCAATTTCATCATCCACTTCGAAAAAAGTTTCCAGCAGTTGTGGACATATAACCAACCAATCCGTCAATCGCTGTTCTTCGCTCAGAATTTTACGCCAGCGATTCAGTGCCATTAAAAACTCGGCCAATTGCCCTGCCAGTTCGGCAGCAAGGCCACTGGATTCATCATAAGGCAAAACATCATTCCACGGTCCGGCATGGCTATCCATCGCATAACCCAAGAGCATACGTGTCAGGCCAAAGCGCCAGGTATTCTGCCCCGTAGCGGGCAACGATAATGCTTCAATATTGTCATCATCCAATCCCCAGCAAATTCCCGATTCTTTTACCCAACGCCGCAATAAACGCAATCCTTCTTCCTGAATCGAGAATTTGTTAGCTAAAGCAGGGACTTCCAATAATGCCAACACCTGTTCTGCCGTAAACCGACTCTGCGGCAAATCTAGCAAGGTAATAAATGCCTGCAAGACAGGATGCGCCTGACTAACTTTACGGTCAGAGATGGCAAAGGGGATATAACGATCATCAGGTGCATTACCAAAAACAGCCTGAATATAAGGGGCATAATTATCGATATCTGCCATCATCACAATGATGTCCCTTGGTGTCAGTGAAGGATCATCATCCAATAAATGCAGAATTTGATCCTGCAATACTTCGACTTCCCTCTGCGGGCTATGGCATGAATGAAAAGTCAGTGAGCGATCAGCACCATTAAATGAACGCTTTTTCAGACTATTGTTGAAGGAATTTTCGGTAGAACCAATCTGGGCATGATCTTCAAGATTAAGAATATCTCGCTGGGTTTGGTGCAAGATAGAATCAGGTTCTAATTCAACAAAGGCATGAATATCAGAGTCTGGCTCCAATTGTGACAGCAGGTAGAGGTGATCCCTTCCCAATTTTCCCCAAGATGCCAGCAATGGGTTATTCAGATCCTGCTCCCCTTCGGCATTAAAGAGTGATGGCGCCTCTTCGGGGTTCTTAAATCTTTCCAGCAATTGTTCGCTTTTATAATGTCTTGGTTTACGGCTAGTTAACTTGGCCAGAAAAGCGTAACTCTGAATATCTCCCCAATAATATTGGCATGGGTTAGTGAACATAAGATGAATATCAATATGTTTACCCAATGCCTTCAATACTTGCAGGTAAGCAGGTGGCAATACAGATACGCCACAGATAAAAATGCGCGGAGGAAGATCCTTCAATGGAAAATTCCCTTCTTCCAGCGCTGAGATAAATCGTTGGTATAAATTGGCACGGTGCCACAAAGGTTGTTGTAACTGACGGGTATAGGCTGTCAGTTCAAACCATAGCCTTTTCTGCCATAACTGGTTACCGTTACTGCCCAAACTATCAATTAATTGACCATTTTCCCAGCTTTCTAACCATTGAGGGCGATAAACCAGATATTGGTCAAACAGATCGGCAATTCGGCCAGCTAATTGATGAATTTTGCGTTTATCAATATCCTGATCAAGATAATGCCTGAGCGCTGAAAATTCCGGCTCCATCAACAAATCTGGCAGTAAGGTCATTAATTTCCACTTCATGGCATCCTTACTGAAAGCACTGTCTTTGGGAACATCAAGCAACACTTTGGTAAACATCTGCCAGATAAACGTTGCAGGCAGTGGGAACTCCATATTCGCAGCAATACCCAATTTTTCTGCCAACTGAATCTGCAACCACTGTGACATCCCTGGGCTTTGAACCAAAATCACTTCTTTGCCAAATGGGTCAGAAAGGGGATCTTCTCCGATCAATATCGCCATCAACTCCTTGAGAATATCGAGTTGATTTGAATGATAAACTTTAAACATCAATGCTCCCACTTGCACAAAACCAGCGTTCCAATTTACTGGATTTATTGTAATGTACTGTCAGCTTAATCGTTACCTGATAGCACCCCCAGGAACGAAATTCTCGCTGAACCTCCATTTTCCAGCCCCGCTGTATAGCTGCCTCTTCTTCTGTTTTCTGCAAATCAACCTGACCTGACAAACGTTCATACTGTTCCAACTGATTATGGACATATCGTACTGCCTTAAGCTGCCCCCAATATTGTTGGAAATTAGCTGACAGTGCTTGATGGTAACGCATTAAACCCAATAAAGAGATCGCAAATACGGCAGATGCAATCATGACTTCCGGTAAACTCATCCCCTCTTGTCGTCCGGTTTTCATAAACAAAACTCAGCTTGAACAACAGGGCAAAAATCCAACCAACCGCTTTCAATAGGAATCAGTTCAACAGGAATAAGTGTATCTTGATTTAAAGGTTTCATCTGTTTCATCCATTGATAAAGTTCAAGCTTTTCTCCTGATGCAAATTGAGCAACACCTTTTAATAAAAAAAGAGTGTCCGAATAGTGTCTGAGGCAACTTTTCAAATGAAATTCCGCTTGTTGCAGACAAAACCAAGTCCCTGTTTCTTGCTGATTGATCGGCCATGATTGCGACTTTCCCCATATCAATGATGATTCAGCTCGCCAAAAAGCCTGCAAATAATTTTGTTCATCCATCATCATAAGCATCGCATTTTTCTGTTGGTAATGGAGCGCTTTCAACATCATCAAACTCAGCGCCAATAGCATCATTATCGATATCAGCAGAATATTTCCCCGTTGCTTATCTGCCATCTGTTTTTTCCCCGATACCTTTATTTCCCGATATTACGCAACCGAATTGTGGCTTGATGGCGGTACACTATTGCTGGGGATTTCAACCAATGGGCATCAATAGACAAAGTGACAAAAATCACTCCGCTTTTTACTTGTGATTTTTCAAGATGAAAGGCATCAATAACAATCTCTTTTGGATCAAATAACCTTTCCCAACCACTTTCCTGACAATCTTCCACTCCTCTCCCCCACTCAAGAGCTCGGTTATTTAAGCGATAACCAAAAAATTCAGATTCAATGTGACCTGGTTTTTCCCATTGATTATTTAAATTGAGATCAAAAGCAACAATAAAACAGGAGTTGGTAGTTTCTGTATTTTTATTATTAATTATCAATGGCTCACCTTCGCACTGTTCTCTATCCCGACAATAACCTGCCCGCCGAATATCTTTTTCCATTAAATAAGCCGTTCTGTTCACCAAATAATGCAATCTATATTTACGATAAAGATCGAGAATTTGGCCTGATAAAACCGGATATGTTTTTGTCATGGCAACAAAAATCACGCTACTGATTAACAGAGCTACCATTATTTCCAATAAAGAGAATCCTGCCTGTTTTTGCTTGCAACAGAAGATAGTCAGAATCATGGAGTTTTTATTCCCTCACAATTAGGAAACGGGCTAATTTTATTGCTGCATGTCCTGATTCGCCCACGTCCAGAAACGATGACATTAATTTCACCTGCTGGGCTTGCCAGCGTGAAACTGGCTGGCATTGCTGTATTTCTGATCCCGTAAAAATCAATGCGATCAGTCGTAGAAAATGACAAAAATACATCTTCGTGAGGAGAATAAATTCGTTCTCCATCACCTTCATCACAAGCAACGATTTTGGTGACAGACGATATTAAACACCAAGGCTGTCCTATCACTAACCATAAGGTACGATCCTGATTTAAATAATTTGCTAAAGCCTGCTGCCTTTCCATAAAAGACAACACATTATGCACAGCGGATTGCAAACGCAGGCGGCTTTGATATTTCCCCCAATGATACAATCCCCAGGACAAGCTAATCGAAATGATGAGCATCGCTATCATTAATTCTAATAAGGTAAATCCATTTTGATTGTTAATGTGTTTATATTCCATTGTTTTCTGACGTCTATATTCAGCTTAATTTTGCTCAAGAGGAATATCTACCATTAGAAACTCAATGAACAGTGCCACGATTTAATTATGCGAAGAGCTTTGAAGGGAAAATTGTTATTTTATTTCGTTACATTTTAATTGCGTGGTAGCTCATAAAATTAAGAAGATGAGCAATTGACAGGAGCAAATGAGTTTTCCATCCTCAAATTTGAGGATGGAAAAAGAGGATTAAATTGCAACGGGTGCTTTAATACCAGGATGCGGATCGTAATTCACAATTTCAAAGTCTTCGAATCGATAATCAAACAATGAGTCTGGCTTACGCTTAATCACTAACTTAGGTAACGCGCGTGGTTCACGGCTTAATTGCAGTTTGGTCTGTTCCAAATGGTTGCTGTAAAGGTGAGTATCGCCACCAGTCCAAACAAAATCACCGACTTCAAGATTGCATTGTTGAGCCATCATGTGCACCAACAGGGCATAACTGGCGATATTGAATGGCAACCCTAAGAACACGTCACAAGAGCGCTGATAAAGCTGGCAGGAAAGTTTGCCATCCGCTACATAGAACTGGAAAAAAGCGTGGCATGGCGCCAAGGCCATTTTATCCAACTCCCCGACATTCCATGCAGAAACGATGATCCGACGTGAATCAGGATCACTTTTCAACTGCTCAATAACCTGGGTTAGTTGATCGATTTGACGACCATCCGCCGAGCCCCAGGCACGCCATTGTTTACCATAAACAGGCCCTAAATCGCCATTTTCGTCAGCCCATTCATCCCAGATAGACACGCCATTATCATGCAGGTATTTGGTATTGGTATCGCCATTCAAGAACCAAAGCAATTCATGGATAATGGAACGAATATGGCAACGCTTGGTTGTTACCAACGGAAAACCTTCTTGCAAATTGAAACGCATCTGATGACCAAAGATAGAGAGTGTTCCCGTTCCCGTGCGGTCATCTTTTGCCGTGCCTTCTTCCAGCACTTTTTTCATTAAATTCAGATACTGTTTCATTTTGCCTCTTGTACCTTGTTATTGCGGGTTTTGTTGCCAGGATATTTATACGCCCATATCATCATAAATATTCCAAATAAAATCATTGGGATAGAAAGGATTTGCCCCATACTTATCCCTTCAAACAGCCCAAGCTGGGCGTCAGGCTGGCGGAAAAATTCGACTATTATGCGAAATGCACCGTAACCAATCAGGAATAAACCTGAAACACTCCCCATCGGGCGCGATTTACGGATAAATAAATTGAGGATGATAAATAATACGATGCCTTCAAGCACCATCTCATATAGCTGTGATGGATGGCGGGGCAGGACACCATATTTTTCCAGAATAGGCCATAACGAAGGATTGGCGGTGGCTATTGCAATATCTTCACTGCGAGAGCCTGGGAATAACATCGCCCACGGCGTATCAAGCGTAACACGCCCCCACAATTCTCCATTGATAAAGTTACCAATACGCCCCATTCCCAAACCAAAGGGAACCAATGGAGCAACAAAATCGGAGACTTGCAAGAAGTGGCGTTTGGTGCGGCGCGCAAACCACCACATGGCGCAGATAACCCCTACCAGTCCACCATGGAAGGACATTCCTCCATCCCAAACTTTAAACAGATAAAGCGGGTTATCAAGGAACATCGGAAGATTATAGAACAGGACATAACCAAGACGCCCACCGACGAAAACCCCGACAAACCCTGCATACAGTAGGTTCTCAACTTCAGTTTTATCCCAGCCACTGTTCGGCTTTGCCGCACGGCGATTTGCCAGCCACATGGCAAAAACAAAACCAACCAGATACATAAAACCGTACCAGTGGAGGGATACAGGCCCGATTGAAAATATGACTGGGTCAATATTAGGAAATGCCAGATAGCTAGTGCTCATCGTTCCCCACTAAAAAATAATGTTGTGTGAATGAATGATCTTGTGAGAGTAAATTATATGACTTGAATGGCTTAAGACAAATAATCGCAGATAATAACACAGGCAAGTGATTTGCTCCCACCACTTATATCCCCGCCCGTACTGGCGGGGATTTACGGCGGATTTTGCTAACTTTTTCTACGACGATGTAAATAAGGTGAATGGAATAATGAAACCGGCTCCTGTGTTGACATCACAATAGAAGAGAATTCTTTCATCACGCGGCGATATACATCGCGTTTAAAAGAAACAACCTGCCGGACAGGATACCAATAACTCACCCAGCGCCAACCATCAAACTCCGGTGTCTTACTGCGCTGCACATTAATATCCGCTTCATTGCACAATAACTGCAATAAAAACCAACGTTGCTTTTGCCCGATACAAACAGGCTTTGTATCCCAACGCACCAAACGCTTGGGTAATTTGTAACGCAACCAACTCCGGGTTGAGGCGAGAACCCGTACATCTTTGCGATTTAAACCAACTTCTTCGAACAACTCGCGATACATCGCTTGTTCTGGTGATTCCCCTGGATTGATACCCCCTTGAGGAAACTGCCAGGAATGCTGCCCATAACGGCGAGCCCACAGAACTTGCCCTTGGCGATTACAAATTACAATTCCTACATTCGGGCGGTAGCCATCATCATCGATCACCAGACTACCTCTCGATATAACAAATTTAAAAAGATAGCTAATTGTTTCACACTCATCTCAAGCGGTAAACCTCTATGATTAGACTTTGCAGACGTAGCCGAAGTCTCTACAATACCGCTATCTCAACGGGGTGCGGCTGTCGCAAAACAGTACTGCTGAGAACAAACCCGTCGAACCTGAACCGGTTAGTACCGTCGTAGGGATTTGAGACGCTACTCATTGATATAATAGATGTCATTTTTATTTAGCACCTTCTCAGATCCTTTGCTATCTGCTAATAACAAACATTAAGTAATTGATGTATATAACTATTGATATATGCAACTATAGGAGAGCAAAGTGTTTACGAAATTATTTTCCAGCTTTATTGCTATCAGCCTGCTGTCTCTTTCTGCCAGTGTCTTTGCTCAGACAAAACCTATCCTGACAGTTTATACTTATGATTCATTTGCCTCTGAATGGGGACCAGGGCCTGCCATCAAAAAAGCCTTTGAAGCAGAATGTGGCTGTGAACTGAAATTTGTTGCGTTGGAAGATGGTGTATCTTTACTGAACCGTTTGAGGATGGAAGGCAGAAAAACCCCCGCAGATATTATACTGGGGTTAGATAACAACCTGATTCAAGCCGCTCAGCAAACAGGGTTATTCACACCAAGTCACGTTGATACTTCAAAACTGAAATTGCCCATCACATGGCACAACACGACGTTTATTCCTTACGATTACGGTTATTTTGCCTTTATTTACAACAAAAATACCCTGCCTCATCCCCCCAAAAGTATGGATGAATTAATCAATAGCCACCAGAATTGGAAGATTATTTACCAAGATCCACGCACCAGCACGCCAGGATTAGGGCTACTGCTCTGGATGCAGGAACTCTATGGCGACAAAGCTGCTCAGGAGTGGCAGAAAGTTGCCAAAAAGACACTCACCGTCACTAAAGGCTGGAGTGAAGCTTATGGTCTGTTTCTGAAAGGTGAAGGTGATATGGTGTTGAGCTATACCACGTCACCTGGCTATCACATTATGTCAGAGAAAAAAGATAACTACGCCGCCGCTATCTTCAAGGAAGGGCATTATTTGCAGATTGAAGTGGCCGCTCAAGTGGCCTCAAGTAAACAGCCAGAACTGGCGCAAAAGTTTATGAATTTCATGCTCTCTCCGGCATTTCAGCAAGTCATTCCAACAACCCAATGGATGTATCCCGTCATTGATATCCCTTTGCCCGACGTTTTCAAACAACTTCCCATTCCTGAGAAATCGCTGCAATTCAACGCAGATGATGTGGCAAAACACCGTACAAAATGGATCCGTACATGGCAAAGCGCTGTCAGCCGTTAATCGCGGGTTGGTTATTGCCGGGGGTTATTGCCTCCGGCCTGTTAATTATGATTGCCCTGTCAGCATTCGGGACGCTGTGGTTCAATGCGCCTGAAAGCCATTGGCAGGTGTTCTTGCATGACAGTTATCTCTGGCATGTCATTCGATTCACCTTCTGGCAGGCATTTTTGTCTGCCGTCTTATCGGTAATACCCGCTATTTTTCTGGCGCGAGCACTTTACCGTCGCCATTTTCCAGGAAAGACACTATTTCTGCGCTTATGCGCCATGACCTTAATTCTCCCTGTTTTGGTGGCTCTGTTTGGTATTCTCACCGTTTATGGTCAGACCGGCTGGGTGGCTAATATTTCCCAATGGATAGGCGTTGAATATCGTTTTACACCTTATGGTTTACAAGGGATTTTGCTGGCGCATATTTTCTTTAATATGCCAATGGCAACACGGTTATTGCTGCAATCTCTGGAGAATATTGCTATTGAGCAGCGCCAACTTGCCGCCCAGCTCGGTATGAGTGAATGGCAACATTTCCGTTTTATTGAGTGGCCTTATCTGCGCCGCCAAATTTTACCGACAGGCGCACTGATTTTTATGTTGTGCTTTGCCAGTTTCGCGACGGTTCTTGCTCTTGGCGGTGGCCCAGCCGCAACGACCATTGAACTTGCTATTTATCAGGCTCTCAGCTACGACTACGATCTTGGTCATGCCGCCCTGCTTGCCTTAATACAACTTTTTTGTTGTCTCGGTTTGGTACTCCTTAGCCAAAAACTTAAAGGCGCACTTTCCGTTGGTTATGGACATCAACAACAATGGCGTAATCCACAGGATTCATGGTTGCAAAAATTATCTGATGGTTTACTGATTGGCATCGCGTTACTGCTATTAGTTCCCCCGTTATTGGCAGTCATCGTTGATGGCCTGAACCGTGATATTTTTAATGTTTTAAGCCAGGCAGCTTTATGGCAAGCCCTTATAACCTCCATTATCATTGCACTGGGCGCAGGTTTACTGTGTATTATTTTCACCATGATGTTGCTATGGAGCAGCCGCGAATTACGCTTACGCCATTTCTCTCGATGGGGACAAGCAATGGAAACCAGCGGATTGTTGATCCTTGCTATGCCGGGGATCGTCCTTGCCACCGGTTTTTTTCTCCTGCTAAACACAACCATTGGTATACCTCAATCACCTTACGGATTGATTATCCTGACCAACGCATTGATGGCGATCCCCTACGCACTCAAAGTATTGGAAAATCCAATGCGTGATCTGGCAGAGCGTTATAATCCCCTATGCTACTCCCTCAATATTCAGGGAATGCACCGCCTGTATTGGATCGAGCTTAAGGCATTAAAAACTCCATTGGCACAGGCGTTGGCTTTCGCCTGTGTATTGTCCATTGGCGATTTTGGTGTGATCGCCTTATTTGGCAATGAAGATTTCCGCACTTTGCCTTATTACCTTTCCCAACAAATTGGGGCATATCGCAGTCAGGATGGCGCCGTGACCGCATTTCTGCTGCTCCTGCTGTGTTTTGTTTTATTCACTGTGATTGAACGCTTACCGAGCCGACGCCATGATTAAACTTGAAAATGTCATTTATACTTATGAACACTTTGCCATGCATTTTAATGTGAGCGTAAAAGCCGGAGAGCGCATTGCCATCCTCGGCCCAAGCGGGGCCGGTAAAAGTACATTGTTAAGTTTAATCGCGGGGTTTCAGTTTCCAGAACATGGTACTATCTGGCTGGATGGCGAAAATCATACAAACACTTCACCTTCCAGACGGCCGGTTTCGATGTTGTTTCAGGAAAATAACCTGTTTTCCCATTTAACCATTGAGCAAAATATTGGTTTGGGATTGCATCCGGGATTACGGTTAAGTGCTGAACACAAAAAAACGCTGCAACAGATTGCCTCTCAGGTGTCACTGGAGGAGTGTTTATCGCGCCTGCCCGCTCAACTTTCTGGCGGACAACGCCAGCGGGCAGCATTGGCACGTTGTTTAGTCCGTCATCAACCGATTTTATTGCTGGATGAACCCTTTTCGGCACTTGATCCGGCTTTACGCAATGAAATGCTGGAATTACTGGATCAAATATGCAGTGAACGACAAATGACGTTATTGATGGTGTCCCATAATCTTGATGATGCAGCCAAAATCGCGCCACGTTCTTTGCTGATTGTGGATGGCAAAATTTATTACGATGGGGTGACGGAGAAATTGGTGAGGGGCGAAGCTGCTGAGGCGGTGGTTTTGGGGATAACCACTTAAATAGAGCTTGTTATGATGTTGGGAAATCGCCATTTCCGATTAAACGTGACTTCTCTATGATGTGTTGGTTTGGCTTAAACAACCAGGAAAAGGTTATCAAACGAAGCTTAATGCTATCTTACGTGAAGCAATGATACGTGATTTACATCGAAAATAATTTCTATACTGCCCGCAATAGCGGGCTTTTTTATACTTAACGTATGATACCTTCTGTATCACCCAACCCTACTTTCTTATAAACAACTAAATTCTCACGATCGCGATTTGGCCTATGTCCATGCCAAAATAGCGCCATCCCTTCGGGGGCGGGTTCTATCTCTTCGGATAATACAATTAACCAATCACATTTTTCGGGCGTTTCAAATTTACGCTGTTGTTGATGCAAAACACGGGCAAAGTAATAGAGCATTGGCGCTTCCGATTCCCCAATATAATACGATGCCATACAATCATTATCTTTATACACTCCCGCCAGCTTCTGTTTTAGGTCAAGAAATGCCTCTTTATACCCCTTAGTGTAATCAATCCAGCCAACAAATAATGTAAATACTAATCCCCAAACTGTAGCAATACCTAAAACCCAATTTTGGGCAGCGCGCAAGTCCGGTGATTTAGAAAGAAGCCAACTTTTAGCTATCCATACCGCAGTGATCAAGGCTGCAGCAGTAACAATAAATCCCGAAAAATGCATTTGATAACTCATTGGTAACCATCGGCTAAATGGAATTAACCAATGCTTATAATCCGTGGAAAGCGACAAAAAATAACAAGCCCATAAAAATATAATCAGGGCAGACCAAAATAGGGAAGAGAATAGGGTTAAATATTTATAGATTATTTGCGGTATTTTAATAAAAACCCCTGTAGCCAGGATCGCCATGGGTGCAATAAAAGGCAGTAAATATAATGCACGTCCAGAGGCAGATATTTGTAATAGAACAACCCCTAAGACAACAAATGCTGCACACAGGAAATAATGTTTATCTGACAGAATCTTGATTGGGTTTGTCAATATAAAGATAAAAGCCAATATTCCTGACGGTAAGGCAAATAATAGCACGGCCTCTGGGATCATGGTCAAATTTCCCCTTGCCCCAAGATCTTCAACAGAAAAACCTAAAAAGCGCCCGATATTGTTATCCCAAAACCAGATTTTAAATAAATCAGGATGTTCAATAAATAACATGACCGGCCACGGCAGGATTAAAACCAGTGCAATGATCCCTGACAATAAAGCATTTAGCCAATATTGTTTGGTTCGGCAATGTTTAAGGCAAACGGGAGCCAGAACAAGGCAAATCCATAATAATCCCGGAATAAATACCCCTTTTGATAAGAGAGTTACAACTGTACCAATGATTAACCATAAACAGGAGTAACCTGTTTTTTCGTTTTTGATCAATCCCAATAAGCCATATAATCCGAGAGTTGTTCCGGTTATTAGTGAGGTATCAGTGAACATATCGTGGCTGTGACGCACTAAACCAGGTGCACTGGCATACAAAGCAAAAGCTATCCATATTCGACTGTCGGTAAAGTTTTTGACATCAAACACGCGACGCGCCAACAAAATAAAAAAGGAAAAATTGATCACTGAAAAGAATAAAGAGGCGGTTCTGGCTGCATCGTGCATCGGAAGCCAATGGGATAACAAATGAATAAATGAAGTCGCTGTCCAATAATACAAGGGAGGCTTTTCCATAAAAGGTTGCCCTGCATTCATGGTTACTAACCAATTCCCTGTTTCATACATGGTATGAATAATGCCAAAACTGTAATTTTCATCTTGTTTCCAAGGTGTATGTCCATAAACGCCAGGCAACAAATACAGCAGAGTAAAAGCAATAAATAATAGTAAGGCTTTGATATCTGTTTGTGTCAATTTATTGGGATTATTCATCAATATTTACCAGATTCAATTAATGTTTCATTTTCTCAGTAAAAAATCGAAAGAATATTACCCAATTAATAATAACAACAAAAGTGACTGACATACGAAAAAACAATTGATCTTTCTGATAATTTTAAAATGTTAATATTTCCCTGGTAAAAATTTCTTTATTATAAATAATATTTTTATATCCTTATTAATTAATCAAATAATAAATTCTCCTAACTATAGAAAATAATCCAACACAAAGCACTGTATAAATAACCATAACCAATGCTATGATTGAAATGATCCCTAAAACACTAAATATGGTTGGTTTCTCATAAGAGAAAGATTATGCAGATAAATCACGTTGAACAAGGCTTTATCCTGACTCGTCACTGGAAAGATACTCCATTGGGTATCGAGTTAGTGTATTGGCTGGCGACGGAAGCGGGTGCACGCCGCATTACTATTCCTCGTCAAAAAGCGGTTGCCTTTGTGCCTCAATATGATCTGCCTAAAGCAAAACTTTTACTCGCACCAGAGCGGCACTGCGAATTAAAGGCATTGCCATTAAAAGATTTCAATCGCCAGCCTGTTGCGGCGCTGTATTGCCCGCATTACCACCAATTGCAACATCTGGAGAAAATTTTCAAAGAACAAAATATTCCCCTCTATGAAGCTGATATCCGCCCACCCGACAGGTTTATGATGGAGCGCTTTATCACTGCTCCCATTTGGTTCAGCCAGAAACCCGACGGCAGTTATCAAATGAAACCTAATCCCACCTATCGGCCAAATTTGCAATGGGTGTCACTGGATATCGAAACCAGCCAACATGGAGAGCTGTATTCCATTAGCTTAGCCGGATGCGGCGAGAAAACCGTATTTATGTTAGGGCCAGCAAAGGGTAATCAGCAGGCCCTCGATTTCAAATTAGAGTATGTTGCCAGTCGTCCGATGATGCTGGAAAAACTCAATGAATGGCTGGCACATTATGATCCTGATGCCATTATTGGCTGGAATCTGGTTCAGTTTGATTTGAAAGTGTTACAGCAACATGCTGAACGCTATAACGTGCCGTTAAAATTCGGGCGTAATCAGGCTTTGCTTGAATGGCGAGAACATGGTTTCAAGCCAGGGCATTTTTTCGCCTCAGCAGAAGGCCGTTTGATTATTGACGGCATTGATGCACTGAAAACCGCAACCTGGAATTTTCCTTCTTTCAGTCTTGAATATGTAGCACAACAACTTCTGGGGGAAGGAAAAGCCGTCGATAATCCTTATGATCGCATGGATGAGATCAACCGCCGTTTTCAGCAAGATAAGCCTGCCCTCGCTCACTATAATTTGCAGGATTGTATTCTGGTTAACCGTATCTTTGAGAAGACCGATTTGATGGTCTTCTTATTGGAACGCGCCACGGTAACAGGATTGGCGGTGGATCGCAGCGGCGGATCTGTGGCGGCATTCACGCACCTTTATTTGCCCAAAATGCACCGTATTGGCTATGTTGCGCCCGTCCTGCCAACGTATTTCGATGATAACAGTCCAGGCGGTTTTGTGATGGATTCATTTCCAGGGTTATACGATTCAGTGTTGGTACTGGATTACAAGAGCCTCTATCCATCGATCATTCGCACGTTTTTGATTGATCCGGTCGGCATGGTTGAAGGCCTTGCCAATCCTGACAGTGAACACGCCGTCCCCGGCTTTCGTCAGGCATTTTTTTCCCGTACACAACATTGCCTGCCGGATATCGTCACACAAATCTGGCATGAACGCGACAAGGCCAAACAGCAACAGAATGCGCCCCTTTCCCAAGCCCTGAAAATTATTATGAATGCCTTTTATGGTGTACTCGGTGCCTCCGGTTGTCATTTTTTTGATCCTCGCCTGACTTCATCAATTACGATGCGTGGCCATGAAATCATGCACCAAACCCGCGAGCTTATCGAATCACAGGGCTATCAGGTCATTTATGGCGATACGGATTCAACGTTTGTCTGGCTAAAACGCCCACATTCAGAAGAGGAAGCCTGTCAAATCGGGCTCTCTTTAGCGCAATTTGTTAACCAATGGTGGCGAGACCATCTTAAAACTGAATTTAATCTTGCAAGTACGCTGGAGCTGGAATTTGAGACACATTATCGGCGTTTCCTGATGCCAACGGTACGCGGAACGGAGCAAGGCAGTAAAAAACGTTATGCCGGATTAAGCGGTGATAAGGTAATTTTCAAAGGGCTGGAAACGGTAAGGACGGACTGGACACCACTGGCACAAATATTCCAGAAGGAGCTGTATACCCTGATTTTTCATCAACAACCGCATCAGCATTATATTCGTGAGTATATTGCTAAAACGCTAGCAGGTGAATTTGATGACCGTCTGGTTTATCGTAAACGGTTACGCCGTAAATTGTCTGATTACCAGCGCAATGTCCCTCCCCATGTTCGGGCAGCACGTTTGGCGGATGAATATAATCAACGGCACAATCGTCCTTTACAGTACCAAAATGGGGGCTGGATCAGCTACATCATCACTCAGGCCGGCCCTGAACCATTGGAGAACCAAACTTCTGTCCCCGATTACGAACACTATATCAATAAGCAATTAAAACCGATTGCTGACGCCATTTTGCCATTTATTCAAGATGATTTTATGCCCCTGTTGACAGGGCAAATGAACATGTCTTTCGAATAATGGATATTTTTGCAGGTGACGACTTGCCCCGCTTCAATTAACATATCGCACCTCTAATGGGCTACTGTACTTTTGCGACCCCTTTATCGAAAAATGGGCATTGTAGAGTGCAATTGAAAACTATCCCTATCGATAACCAATAACGAACGATATCCGACAAAAGCAGCCATCCTGCAACCATAAAATAATATTGTCTAACAGAAAACTGAGCCAAAATTTATGCCATTTACTCTTGGTCAACGCTGGATAAGCGATACAGAAAGCGAACTTGGATTAGGAACAGTCGTGGCGCTTGATGCGCGCATGGTAACGTTGCTCTTCCCTGCCAGCGGAGAAAACCGCCTTTACGCACGCAATGACTCCCCCATCACCCGCGTTATGTTTAATGTAGGCGATACTGTGACCAGTCACGAAGGCTGGAAAATCAAGATCGAGGATGTCCAACAAGATAATGGCCTGCTGATCTATGTCGGTACTCGCCTGGATACTGAAGAAGAAAATATCTGCTTGCGGGAAGTTTTTCTGGATAGCAAGCTGACGTTCAATAAGCCACAAGATCGCCTGTTTGCAGGTCAAATTGACCGCATGGATCGCTTTGCTTTGCGTTTTCGTGCCCGTAAGCACCAAAGCGAGCAGTTCCGTCTGGCAGAAAGTGGGCTGCGTGGTATCCGTGCCAGTTTGATCCCTCACCAATTACATATTGCCAATGAAGTAGGCAAGCGCCACGCACCACGTGTATTACTGGCGGATGAGGTCGGCCTGGGGAAAACGATTGAAGCCGGGATGATTATCCATCAGCAATTAATGGCCGGACGGGCTGAACGTGTGTTAGTTATTGTGCCAGATAGCCTGCAACACCAATGGCTGGTAGAAATGCTGCGCCGTTTCAACCTGCGTTTTTCCCTATTTGATGATGGCCGATATAGCGAAGCACTGCATGACAGCGATAATCCGTTCGAAACTGAGCAGTTGATTATCTGTTCCTTAGATTTTGTTCGCCGCAATAAGCAACGTTTTGAACTTCTGCTGGAAGCAAGCTGGGATTTGATGGTGGTGGATGAAGCTCACCATCTGGCATGGAGCGAAAAATCCCCAAGCCGCGAATATCAAGTTATTGAACAATTGGCAGAACAAATCCCGTCTGTCTTATTGTTAACGGCGACACCAGAGCAGTTGGGGCAAGAAAGCCACTTTGCCCGCCTGCGCCTGTTGGACCCAAATCGTTTCCACGATTATCAAGCCTTTATTGATGAACAACAGAAATATCGCCCTGTCGCGGATGCCGTGACGTTGCTGTTGTCCGGTGAAACCCTGAACAATGACCAGCAAAATGCTATCGTTGAACTGATCAGTGAACAAGATATTGAGCCTCTGCTGAAAGCCGCAAACAGCGATAAGGATGAGGAAAGCAAAGATGCCCGCAGCGAACTGATCACGATGTTGATGGATCGCCACGGCACCAGCCGACTACTTTTCCGTAACACCCGTGGTGGTGTGAAAGGCTTCCCGCATCGTGAGCTGCACGAGATCAAGTTACCCCTGCCAGCCCAATATCAGACGGCAATCAAGGTTTCTGAAATCATGGGAGCCAAAAAGACAGTGGAGTCTCGCGCCAAAGATATGCTCTATCCTGAGCGGATCTATCAGGAATTCGAAGGAGAAAATGCCACATGGTGGAATTTCGATCCTCGCGTAGAATGGCTGATGGGATTCTTGATGGCAAACCGCGATGAGAAAGTGTTGGTGATCTGTGCCAAGGCAGAAACGGCACTGCAACTGGAGCAAATTCTGCGTGAACGCGAAGGCATCCGCAGTGCTGTGTTCCACGAAGGTTTGTCCTTGCTGGAGCGTGACCGTGCCGCCGCTTATTTCGCTTCTGAGGAAGAAGGTGCGCAAGTGCTGCTCTGCTCTGAGATTGGCTCAGAAGGGCGTAACTTCCAGTTTGCCAACCAACTTGTCATGTTTGATTTGCCCTTCAACCCTGGTTTGCTGGAACAACGTATCGGTCGTCTGGATCGTATCGGTCAAAACCGTAATATTAAAATCAGTGTGCCTTATCTGGAAAACACTGCGCAATCCATTCTCCTGCGCTGGTATCACGAAGGGCTGGATGCCTTTGAGCATACTTGTCCAACAGGTCGCTCTATCTATGACAAGTATTATGAAACCCTGCTCAATTTCCTGGCTAAACCCAATGAGCAAACTGGCTTCAGTGAATTTATTGCCGAATGTCGCGGGCACCATGAAAAGCTTAAACAGCAATTGGAACAAGGACGTGATCGTCTGCTGGAGATGAACTCCAACGGTGGCGAGCAAGGCCAGAAACTGGCAGAAAAGATTGCTGCGCAAGATAACGACACGGATCTGGTAAATTTTTCCCTGAATTTGTTCGATATCATTGGCATCAATCAAGAAGATCGCTGCGACAATATTATTGCCCTGCATCCATCCGATCATATGCTGGTTCCTGATTTCCCTGGATTGCCCAAAGATGGCTGCTCGATTACATTTGACCGAGAAAAAGCCCTCTCCCGCGAAGATACTCAGTTCCTGAGCTGGGAACACCCTATCATTCGTAATGGCCTAGATTTAATCCTGTCGGGAGATACGGGAAGCTGTGCCGTTTCTATCCTGAAAAACAAAGCTCTGCCAGTCGGTACACTGTTGGTTGAGTTGATTTACGTTGTTGAAGCTCAGGCGCCGAAGCACCTGCAATTGACTCGTTTCTTACCACCAACACCAGTGCGTCTTTTGTTGGATCTGAAAGGCACCAATCTGGCTCCTCAGGTTGAGTTTGAAAGTTTCAACCGTCAGCTCAATGCGATTAACCGTCATAACGCCAGTAAACTGGTTAATGCGGTACAGAAAGAAGTTCATGCCATCTTGCAACAATCTGAACCTCTGATTGAAGAGCAAGCGCGTGCGTTGATTGAGAAAGCGAAGAAAGAGGCCGATGAAGCGCTGTCGACTGAATTGTCACGTATGGAAGCCCTAAAAGCGGTTAACCCGAATATTCGTGATGATGAACTGGAAGCGATTAGCTCCGAGCATAAACATCTGCTGCTCAATCTTGATCAAGCCAACTGGCGTCTGGATGCGATTCGTTTGGTGGTTATTTCTCATCAATAAGCAGACGTCAATAAATAGACAGCAATAACCTGTCATTCGGTAAACTCAGGGGCGCTTTCCGTAAGATGTCCCTGAGTTTTGTTTTCCCGACTCATTGGAGCCACTATGCTGGAGTCTTATAATCCCCCGACAGATCCCTGGTTATATGTGCTATATCAGGACGAGCACATTATGGTTGTCAACAAACCCAGTGGGTTACTTTCTGTGCAGGGTAAAGCAGAAGAGCACAAAGACAGTATCATGACACGGATACAAGCTGAATTTCCTACAGCCGAATCAGTCCATCGATTGGATATGGCGACCAGCGGTATCATGGTTGTGGCGCTGACCAAAGCCGCCGAGCGTGAGTTAAAACGCCAGTTCCGTGAACGTGAGCCGAAAAAAGTTTATATCGCACGGGTATGGGGAAAGCTGGAACAGGAAAAAGGTTTGGTGGATCTGCCTTTAATCTGCGATTGGCCAAATCGCCCAAAACAAAAAGTCTGTTTTGATACAGGCAAATCCGCACAAACTGAGTATCAGGTACTGGAATATGAGGCCCAGGCAACACGTGTCAGGCTGGCGCCCATCACAGGACGCTCGCATCAGCTTCGCGTGCATATGCTGGCACTGGGTAATCCCATTCTGGGAGATAAGTTCTATGCTCATACTCAGGCAAGAGAAATGGCGCCTCGCCTGCAATTACATGCTCAAGAACTCTTTATTACTCATCCGGCTTATGGCACACCAATGCATTTTGAGTGTAAAGCCGAATTTTGACGAGCGCTATTTAAAGCCCCGTTCCTTTTTAATCAAATCGTAAGCCGACTGGATGGATTGCGTCTTTTGTTTCGCCAGTTCCATCATTTCTGGTGGTAAACCTTTTGCCACCAGTTTATCGGGATGGTGCTCACTCATCAGTTTTCGATAAGCTCGCTTAATAGTGGTCGCATCATCTTGTTTATTGACGCCCAATACCTTACAAGCATCTTCCAATGTCGCACGCTGCTGCTCATGGCCTTGATAGCGCCCATACTGCTGGTACTGTCCACTGAAATGGCGGCCGCCTTCCATCATGGTAAGGAATTGTTCAAATTGAGTACGGGAAATACCTAACTCTTCGGCAATAACAAACAGCACTTTTCTTTCATTGGGATGCAGTTCGCCATCAGCAAATGCAGCTTGTAGCTGAATTTCCAGAAACATGCGGATCAGATCAGAACGACCAAAGCAAGCACGGCGTAATTGTCGCATTGTTTCACGCAAAGGAAATTGGGGCTGTTTGCCTTCACGAAACGCCTGCTGCGCGGAAAGCCGTGCCTCACCATGCAGTTGCATTCTGTTCATCAATTGGGTGGCAAGCTGGATATCCGTTTCTGTTACCCGTCCTTTGGCTTTGGTTAAATGCCCCAATACTTGAAAAGTACTGCGGAAAAACAGCGCCTGCCGGGTTGGGCCTTTAGTCGTTCTCCCCAACTTCTGCATCCTGATTTTGTCAAAGATGTGACCAAGCACTAAGCCAATCACGATCCCCCAAAAACCCGCACCAGATGCAATCCCAAATATCAATCCGAATAATTTTCCCCAATACTGCATATAGTCTTCAATTCCCCAATGCTCTGAGCACAATTTTGCATTATCATACTATCCATTAAGCTCTGTGCCTAACAACAAGATTAGCAAAGTTAAACTTTGCTCTGGCGCATATCTCTCAACTACGTTAGTCTCTGAGCGTTTGCCGGCACGATGCCACTGATGACGGAACCGCATAAACATCTATGAATAAATGTTATCCTACCCTGCTGGCCACAATGGTATGGGCAGCGCTTTATAGTCAGCAAGCTCATGCTGACCTTGCAGCACAATGTATGCTGGGTGTACCTGTCTACGATAAGCCAATTATCACAGGCGATCCTAATAAACTGCCAGTTTATATTCAGTCCGATGATTCTCACGGTGAATATCCCAATGCGGCTGAGTTCATTGGCAATGTGAATATCCAACAGGGAAATAAGACACTGATAGCCGATAAAGTTCGGCTCGAACAGACCCAAGAGCAGGATAAAGAACCTGTGCGCACTGTTACCGCAGTGGGTAATGTCAGCTATGATGACCCTCAGATCATTTTGAAGGGACCACGCGCCTGGACGAATCTGAACAATAAAGATACCGACGTTGAACAAGGCAAGTACCAGATGGTTGGCCGTCAAGGACGTGGTAGCGCAGATAAGATGATGCTGCGTGATGAGAACCGCTACACCATCATGAATAATGGGATATTCACTTCCTGCCTGCCCGGTAATGATAGCTGGAGTGTCGTGGGTTCTGAGGTCATCCTTGACCGTGAAGAAGAAGTCGCTGAAATCTGGAATGCCCGTTTTCGCGTTGCCAATGTGCCGGTGTTTTATACGCCATATTTGCAATTACCCATCGGAGATAAACGCCGTTCTGGTTTCTTAATTCCGAATGCCAGTTTTTCCAACAAAGATGGCTTCCAATTCCTGTTGCCATACTATTGGAACATTGCACCCAACTATGATGCCACAATTACCCCGCATCTCATCTCGATGCGAGGTTTGAAGCTGGATAATGAATTCCGTTACTTAACCAAAGCGGGTGCAGGTACAGTTGCGCTGGATTGGATTGGTCACGACCGTCTGTATAAAGAGGATAAAAGACTCAATATCAGACCTGAGCGGGATAGCAACAGCCGCTGGTTGTTCTACTGGAATCACAGTGGTGTCATGAATCAGGTTTGGCGTTTCAGTGCTGATTATACCAAAGTCAGTGATCCGAACTATTTCAGTGATTTCAACTCACAATACGGTTCCAGCACCGATGGCTATGCCACTCAGAAATTCAGTATTGGCTATGCCCAGCAAAACTGGAATACCACACTGACAACCAAACAGTTCCAAATCTTTACCCCAAGTGAGAGCAAAAAAGCTTATCGGGCAGCCCCTCAGTTAGACTTTAATTACTATAAGAATAATCTGGGACCATTTGATTTTCATACTTATGCCCAAGTAGCGAAATTTACCAGTGTCGGCAATCAGTGGCCGGATGCAACACGCTGGCATTTGGAACCCGCCATTAACTTACCACTCTCTAATGGCTGGGCAAGCATCAATAATGAATTTAAATTGATGGCGACGCACTATGAGCAAGATATTTCAGAAGCGACCAAAAATAAGCCTGATACGGCATCATTGGAAAGATCAGTCAACCGTGTTCTGCCGGTATTTAAATCAGATGCGAAGATGGTGTTTGAACGCGCCATGTATTTTAACCAGAATTATACCCAGACGCTGGAGCCACGTGTTCAATATCTCTATGTGCCTTATAAGAATCAAAATAACATCAATAACTTTGATTCTTCTTTACTGCAATCGGACTATACCGGGCTGTTCCGCGATCGCTTCTACAGCGGCTTAGATCGCATCTCGTCTGCCAATCAATTTACCACTGGCGTGACTACCCGTATTTATAATGAAGATTTAGTTGAACGTTTTAGCTTATCTTTAGGTCAAATCTACTACTTTGAACGTCCACGTACCGAAGATACTGAATCTGTTCCAGGTAGCAAAGATATCATCGGGAATAAAAAAGGAACGGGGGCGACAACCTGGGCTGGAGATGTACACTGGAGAATCAATGATTCCTGGGGCATCAAAGGCGGGTTACAATATGATAATCGTCTGAACAGCTTCACTATGGGTAATGCCATAATGGAATACCGTCGTGATGCTGACCGCATGTTGCAGCTAAGCTACCGTTTTGTTGACCGCGATTATATTCAAGCCACACTCAAGGGAGGCGCACCCGCTTACCAGCAAGGAATTTCTCAAATTGGTATGGTGGCAAGCTGGCCGTTATCAGATCGTTGGGCGTTTGTCGGGGCTTATTACTACGATACCAAAGAGAAGCAGCCAGCAAACCAGATGGTCGGTTTGCAATACAACACCTGCTGCTGGGCAGTCAGTGTAGGTTATGAACGCAAGATCACCGACTGGCGCTTCGACAGCAGTCAATATGACAACAAATGGTCATTCAATGTTGAACTTCGTGGCTTAAGTAACAATCATAGTTTAGGTAGTCAGAAAATGTTGCAGCAAGGTATTCTTCCATACCAACGTGCATTCTGATACCACTAAACGCAATGTAAACAAAATAACCCCGCCAAGGCGGGATTGATATGATGGGAAATGTATGAAGAACTGGAGATCGCTGATTTTCGGATTGATGTTTTCAGTAAACTCTGTCGCAATGGCGGCTCCACAAGAGCTGAATAAGGTAGCTGCCGTTGTTAACAATGATGTCGTACTGGAAAGTGACGTCAACAGCCTTTTACAATCCGTGAAACTCAATGCAAAACATGCAAGCCAGCAATTACCGGATGAAAAAACATTGCGTCACCAAATCCTTGAGCGCCTGATTATGGATGATATTGTTCTGCAAATGGCAAACCAGATGCAAATAACTATCCCTGACCAAGCCTTAGATTCTGCGATCACGAATATTGCGGCTCAAAACCACTTGAACCTTGCTCAGTTGAAACAAAATCTGAGCACAGAGGGTATGAGCTTTGATGCTTACCGTAATCAGATCCGCAAAGAAATGATGATTGCAGAAGTACGTAACAATGAAGTACGCCGCCGCATCACTATCCTGCCACAGGAAGTTGATTCACTGGCTAACCAAATCAGCAACCAAAACAGTCAGGACTCTGAGGTAAATATCAGCCAGATCCTGATCCCTCTGCCGGAAAACCCGAGCCAAGAGCAGGTAGAAAAAGCTGAAACCACAATCAAAAAAATCTTATCTGAACTCCAGAATGGCGTGGATTTCGGTAAATTAGCACTCTCCTATTCCGGTGATACCCAAGCCCTGAAAGGGGGAAATATGGGTTGGAGCAAACTGCAAGAACTGCCATCCCTGTTCGCTGCACAGCTCCAATCTGCCCATAAGGGACAGATTATTGGCCCAATTCGCTCTGGCGTTGGTTTTCACATTCTGAAAGTGAATGATATCCGTGGTGGTCAGATGTCTATTGCCGTCACCGAAGTGAATGCCCGCCATATTCTGCTGAAAACGTCACCTATTATGAATGACGAGCAGGCACGCAACGAGTTGATGAAACTCAGAGAAGAGATCTTAAGTGGCAAAACCTCATTCGAAGAAGCAGCAAAAGCGCATTCTGAAGATCCAGGTTCAGCCATGCGCGGTGGAGAACTGGGTTGGAATTTGCCGAGTGCTTACGATCCTGCTTTCCGTGATGCGTTGATGAAGCTGCAAAAAGGTGAGATCAGCCAGCCTGTTCACTCCTCTTTCGGCTGGCACTTAATCCAACTGCTGGATAGCCGCAAAGTTGACAGAACAGACGCCGCACAGAAAGATCGCGCCTACCGCCTGCTGTTCAACCGTAAATTCAATGAAGAGGCACAAAGCTGGATGCAGGAATTACGCGCCTCTGCTTATGTGAAAATTTTAGATGGTAACAATGCACAATAATAAACCCATCGTCATTACCCCCGGCGAACCAGCCGGGGTTGGTCCTGACTTAGTCATTGCTCTGGCTCAAAAAGAGTGGCCTAGCCAACTGGTTGTCTGTGCTGATCCAGAGCTGATGCTATCCCGAGCTAACCAATTGAATTTACCCCTGCAACTGCAAACTTATTCTCCAGAACACAATTCTTCATCACAAGCAGCCGGAACCCTGACCATCCTGCCCGTTAACCTCCACTCCCCGACGATTGCAGGGGAATTAAACCGGAAAAACGGGACTTACGTTACGGAAACCTTAGCAAGAGCTTGCGATGGCTGCCTGAATGGGGAGTTCTCAGCATTGGTGACCGGACCTGTACATAAAGGTGTCATTAATGATGCCGGCGTGCCTTTTACCGGACATACTGAGTTTTTTGCTGACCACAGCCAATGCTCAAGGGTGGTCATGATGTTGGCAACGGAAGAGCTACGGGTGGCTCTGGCAACCACGCATCTTCCGATTATGGATGTCCCCAAAGCAATTACGTTTGATTCTCTGCGGGAAGTGATCACCATTCTTAATCATGATCTAAAAACCAAATTCGGTATTCCCCGTCCCCATATCTATGTTTGCGGTCTGAATCCTCATGCCGGTGAAGGTGGGCATATGGGACATGAAGAAATCGATATCATCATTCCCGCCTTAGACAGTCTGAGAGCAGAAGGGATATGGCTGGAAGGTCCATTACCTGCGGATACCCTGTTCCAAGCCAAATATTTAGATCATGCTGATGCCGTGCTTTCGATGTATCACGATCAAGGGTTACCCGTGTTAAAATACCAAGGTTTTGGCAGGGCCGTAAATATTACGTTGGGACTGCCATTTATCCGAACTTCTGTCGATCATGGCACAGCACTGGAGCTGGCGGGGACAGGTCAAGCTGATGTGGGTAGTTTTATCACCGCATTGAATCTAGCAATTAAAATGATACAAAACAGTAATGAATAACAAAGTCCATCAAGGGCACCATGCCCGTAAACGTTTCGGGCAAAACTTTTTAACCGATCAATTTATCATTGATAGTATTGTCAATGCGATGAACCCACAGGCTGGTCAGGCCATCGTGGAAATCGGCCCAGGTCTGGGAGCACTGACAGAGCCAGTGGGTGAACGCATGGATAAGATGACTGTCGTCGAGCTGGACCGTGATTTAGCGGCTCGTCTGCATGTCCACCCCAAACTGAAAGATAAGCTGACAATCATTCAACAAGATGCAATGACCGTTGATTTTGGTCAGATTGCTAAAGAACATGGGCAATCCCTGCGTGTATTTGGTAACTTGCCCTATAACATCTCTACGCCGTTAATGTTCCATCTTTTCAGCTATACTGATGCTATCGCTGATATGAACTTTATGTTGCAGAAAGAAGTTGTGAATCGCCTTGTTGCCGGGCCTGACAGTAAAGCCTATGGACGCTTAAGTGTGATGGCACAATACTATTGTCAGGTAATCCCTGTTCTTGAAGTACCGCCAACAGCATTCACACCAGCGCCAAAAGTGGACTCTGCTATTGTTCGTTTGATCCCACACAAGAGTATGCCTTATCCTGTTCAGGACATTCGCATGTTAGCCCGGATCACAACTCAGGCATTTAACCAACGGAGAAAAACGATCCGCAATAGCCTTGGGAACATTTTTTCTGTTGAACAGTTAACTGAATTGGGTATTGATCCAAACACACGGGCTGAAAACATCTCTGTCGAGCAATACTGTAAGATGGCGAATTGGTTATCATCTCAACCTGAAATTGCCTAAACAAATAAACAGGCGTTGCAGCAACAGGAGGTACCTATGCTCAATGAACCAAGAATTCATATTCAAGTACAAAGTACTTACGTAGAAAGTCAATCACAGCCGGAACAACAACGTTTTGTGTTTGCTTATACCGTATCAATTCGTAATCTTGGGCATTCCCCTGTGCAACTTATCAGCCGTTACTGGCGCATTACCAACAGTGATGGTCACCTAACCGAAGTTCAGGGTGAAGGGGTTGTGGGAAAACAACCTTTGATCCCACCGGGAACAGAATATCGCTACAGCAGTGGCGCTATTTTAGAAACACCTCTGGGGACAATGGAAGGTCACTATAACATGATCGATCACGATGGTCGTCCATTCCGTGTCGCCATTCCCGTATTCCGGCTGGCTATTCCAGCACTGATAAATTAATTATGGCTACATACCTTATTGGCGATATTCACGGCTGTTATCGTGAATTTCGTGCTTTGTTAGAACAAGTCGATTTTAATTCCAGTGAAGACACTTTATGGTTAACAGGTGATCTGGTCGCTCGTGGCCCTGATTCATTGGCAGTACTTCGCTACATCAAGCAGCTCGGCTCCGCAGTTAAACTGGTATTAGGCAATCACGATCTGCATCTGTTGGCGGTTTACGCTAAGATCAGTCGCAATAAACCAAAAGATTTGCTGGATGAATTACTCGCGGCACCGGATGCTGATGAATTAATAAATTGGTTGAGAAAACAGCCAATGCTGCAAATCGATGATGAACTGAAACTCGTCATGGCACATGCCGGGCTTACTCCACAATGGGATTTGGAAACAGCCAAAATATGTGCCCGTGAAGTAGAAGCTATTCTTCGCAGTGACAGCTACCCCTTGTTTCTCAATGAGATGTATGGGGATATGCCAAACAATTGGACGCCAGAGTTAAGCGGACTTGCCCGATTACGTTACAGTACCAATGCCTTGACCCGAATGCGTTATTGTTTTCCACATGGTCAATTGGATATGAGCTGCAAATCCAAACCGGAAAATGCGCCTGCTCCCCTAAAACCTTGGTTCGAATTACCCCGCAGCATTCCTGAAGACTATTCAATTGCCTTTGGTCACTGGGCTGCTCTGGAAGGTAAAGGTACACCCGCTGGCATCTACGCTCTGGATACAGGATGTTGTTGGGGAGGTAAATTGACTTTGCTTCGTTGGGAAGATAAACAGTATTTCAGTCAGAATTCATTATTCACTAAATCATAAGTCTGATAAATGATAAATCTGACGGTGACACCGGAGTGCCCCAGGGCACTCCGCACGTAAGATAAGATTAGCTCACTCTCGGCGTTCCAGAATTTCAAAACAATAGCTATGAGAATTGCTTTCATCTGCATCGTGATATTCGGTAAACGTTGAGTCCCATTCATCAGGTTCATAATCAGGGAAATGCGTGTCACCAATCACTTCTGCGTCAATGTGAGTTATATACATACGATTAGCCAGAGGAATAAACTGCTCATAAATTTTTCCTCCTCCCATCACCATCACTTCTTTAACATCGCCAGCGGCTGATAAAGCAGCTTCGATAGAGTTAACCCAAGTCACCCGATCATCACTTGCAGGTTGGCTGCTAATCACGATATTCAGGCGTCCTGGCAAAGGGCGACCAATCGATTCATAAGTCACTCGCCCCATTACAACTGGCTTTGCGAGTGTATTGTGTTTAAACCAGGCTAAATCACCTGGTAAAGTCCACGGCATGGCATTTTCCATACCGATAACTCGATCCATAGCCATCGCAGCAATCAAGCTGATAATCATTAAATCACCTTACAGCTAAGTAGTATGAAAATTTGGGACACTATACGGAAAGGGTTACTCGCAGTCGATAAAATTAGCCATTTATCCAAACAAATAGTGAGTTTGCCCGCGAATTGTTAAACAATCCGTTATTTAACGATTATTACTTAACAAGCAGGCAGCAAAATAACAACTTTATACAATTTGACAGAATATCTATCTGAAACAGAGCCAGAAACGAGTAAAGTCAGTGCAAAAATTTCATTTAAAAACCAGCAGGATTGACAATTAACTGTCCGGCTACCCCACTATCTGCCATCTCCAATATCTGGCTGTAATACATGAAAGGAAAATGTTCATAAGACGACTGCATCATATTAACCAGCAATTCTGCCCGACTATCGATCCAAACGGTATCTTTCCAGCCATAATCCTGTGGTTCTGGGCGGTTGCCATTCAAGCTGATGACCTTAAATCTTACTCCTTCAATATGGAAAGGCTGGGGCACTGACGTTGTGACTATCCAGCGTTCCCATGCACCTTGTTGGCTTGTGATATCGATTCGATGTGCATTCAGCAATGAGCCATTAATCCCTTGAGAATAATCGCCCAACTCAATCTGACGACTTTGAATGGTAGAGTTGATCTGTGTATTATCAACGATAAGCTGAGTCGGTAGTTGATCTGTCACCAAAGGAAGCAACCCGCTGGCTTTCAGGGTTAATACCGTCGTTGACAGCAGTTTGGTCGAAGGTTCAAACAAGCCTTTCAAACGATCGATTACGCCAGCAGATTCTCCCGCGGTAACGGTAACACTCTCCACTTTCGACATATCAATCAAGACTTCTCGCCGTTCTCCCGGCGCGAGTGACAATAACGGTACTGCCACAGGAGCAGGCAACAAGCCTTGATCAGTGGCAATCATGTAGAAAGGGCGCCCATCACTGAGTTGCAATTGATATCGTCGGGCATTAGATGCATTCAGAAAGCGTAATCTGACCCAACCTCTGGCAACCTCCACAAAAGGATTTTCGACACCATTAACAATTAAGCTATCACCAAGAAAACCTTGATTAGCCGGCGGGTTATATTGCGGAGCACCAAAATTATCCAATCGCTTATCTTGCAAGATAACCGGAAAATCATCGACTCCATAATGTCTGGGCAAAGGCAGGCTACGGCTACTTTCATCTTCCACCAGCCACATACCTGCAAGGCCAGCATAGACATGCCGTGCCATACGATTTGGGGTATTGGCATGATACCAACAGGTTGATGCAACTTGATCTATCGGGATAACCGGTGACCAGCTTTCCCCCGGTGCCATCAAACGAGCCAAACCTCCCATCAAGGTTCCAGGCACCAGTAATCCCCCAACTGTCATTGAAACCGGTTCAGATAACCGATTGCTATAGATCAGTTTGACATCATCCCCTCGGTGAACCCGAATGGTTGGCCCCAGATAATGTCCGTTGATGCCCCAGACTTGAGCTTTATTATGACCATTAAACGACCAGGAGGCTTTTTGTATGGCTAAAAACAGGGGTTGCCCTCTGCGGGATTCCAGTAAGGGAGGGAGCGGCAATTTTGTTTGTTGATTTTTGTTGGCCCGAACGACAAAAGGAAGCGCCCCTAAACACATTGCCAAACCAGAAGCCTGAATAAATTGGCGCCGACTCAGTGACATACTTTCTCCACAGAAGGTCTCCACAGAAGGAATAGTCTCTTTACGATAAAAATAATTTTCACAACCCGAATAGCAATTTCCAATGATTGCCTAATTCAAATAATTGCGGGGATGAATACCCTGATATTGTGGCTATCAGGATTGATTATTCTACCGATTGCGTTTAATAAAAACGTTAATTTATCAAACGCAATCATATCGCGAATAGGAGAGAATTTCTAAAATTATCGAAAAATTATAGTGATAATCCGTCCAGCTAGCTATCTACGCTGATTAAGTGCCTCGACTTCTTTATCCAATTCTTCAATTTTCGTTTTCATCATTTCTCGGCAATGTTCTGCCAATTCACGAACCTGATCTTTGGTATATTTTGTGGTGTCAATCGGAGGCAACATTTCAACAATAACGGTGCCATTGTCCCAACGATTCAGTTTTATTTTATCGTGTGTTGTCGAAACACAGACCGGCACGATAGGTACACCTGCTGCAATGGCAGCATGAAAGGCGCCTGTTTTAAAAGGCAGCAATCCACGGCCACGGCTGCGCGTTCCTTCTGGAAACATCCAAATCGAAACCCGATTTTTTTTGATCTGTTTGACAACCTGTGAAATCGTGCCATGTGCTCTTGTCCGATTTTCCCTGTCGATCAAAATATTACCTGTCAGCCAATAAAGCTGGCCAAAGAAGGGAATAAAGACCAGACTTTTTTTGCCCACGGTGACTGCACGCGGCTGCACCGCATTCGACATCGTAACCATGTCGTAATTATTTTGATGATTGCCGATATAAATGCTCGGCCCATATTTCCGTGCTTCCTCTGGAATACGTTCCAGCAGCTTGATGCCAAGCACTTTATGTAATTTGCCAAACGCACGCCCAAAAGTCATAACATGGCGTGGGTTACGTGGACTGAATAAACAGTAAATACCTCCAAAAATAAAGATCAGTATCGTAAACAGAATAACAATAATGCCCCGAATGATTGCTAGCATAGCTGCCCCTTGCTGAAAGGCCAGTTATAAAACTGGCCTGAAATAATGATTGATACCTTTTTTTCCTGCCAATTTGCAACTTAATTGCTTGTATTACAAACCACTTCAACGCGCTCAACACGCTGTAACCCACGAGGCAGAGACGCTCCCTTGCGCCCTCTCTCTGCCCTGAATTTCAGTAAATCTTCAGGGTGAAGTAGTAACTTGCGTTTGCCAAAGTAAAGTGTGATTGAAGATTGTGGCGGCAATACCAATAACCAAGCCAACATATCTTCGCCTGATACAGCCTGTGCCGCCGGGATGGAAACAATCTTATTGCCCTTGCCCTTTGAAAGCTGCGGTAGATCAGCCACCGGAAACATCAACATACGACCCGCTTTGGTAATCGCCAGTAACATGTCTTCCTGTTCGTTGTTAATCTCCAACGGCTGCATCACTTTGGCATTTTCAGGCAAAGTAATCATCGCCTTGCCCGCCCGGTTCTTGGCAATCAAATCATTAAAAGTACAGATAAAACCATACCCCGCATCAGATGCCATCAAGAATTTCTGTTCTTCTTTCGCCATCAAAAGATGCTCAACCGATGCCCCTGCCGGCAACGCCAGTTTGCCTGTTAGTGGTTCTCCCTGCCCTCTGGCTGATGGCAAATCCAATGGATCAACGGAATAACTGCGCCCTGTGGTATCAATAAAGACCACTGGCTGGTTACTCTTGCCACGCACCGCACTGCGGAAACTGTCACCAGATTTATAATTCAAACCAGCCGGATCAATCTCATGCCCTTTCGCACTGCGTACCCAACCCATCTCTGACATAATGACAGTAATCGGCTCAGATGGCAGGATATCGTGATCACTCATGGCTTTTGCTTCCGTACGCTCTTTCAATGGGGAGCGACGGTCATCACCGTAGCTTTCTGCATCGGCAATAATTTCTTTTTTCAGTAACGTATTTAACTTACGCTCAGAACCTAAAATCGCCTGAAGTTTGTCACGTTCTTTCGCCAGTTCATCCTGTTCGCCACGAATTTTAACTTCTTCCAGTTTCGCCAGATGGCGCAATTTCAGTTCAAGAATAGCTTCTGCCTGCGTTTCGGTTAATTCAAAACGCTGCATCAATATTGACTTGGGTTCATCTTCATTACGAATAATGTGGATAACTTCATCAATATTAAGATAAGCCGCCAGCAAACCTTCCAGGATATGCAAACGCTTAAGCACTTTTTCCAGGCGATGGTTCAGGCGATTACGCACGGTTTCACGGCGGAAAACCAGCCATTCACTGAGGATCTCAACCAAACCCTTAACCGCAGGACGGTTATCCAGACCAATCATGTTGAGATTGACGCGATAGCTTTTTTCCAAATCGGTGGTCACAAACAGGTGGTTCATTACCTGCTCGACATCCACGCGGTTAGTACGGGGAACAATCACCAGTCGGGTTGGATTTTCATGATCAGACTCGTCACGCAGATCATCCACCATCGGTAACTTCTTTGCCCGCATTTGGCTGGCAATTTGTTCTAAAACCTTCGCGCCAGATACCTGATGAGGCAAAGCCGTGATGACTACGTTACCTTCTTCTTTCGACCAAATCGCCCGCATCCGCACCGAACCGCGGCCATTTTTGTAGATCTTGCGGATATCTTCTTTTGACGTGATGATCTCTGCTTCTGTTGGATAGTCTGGCCCTTTGACATATTCCATCGCCTCATCAAGCGATAGATCGGGTTTATCCAGCATGGCAATCAGTGCATTAGCGACCTCACGGGCATTGTGTGGCGGGATGTCGGTCGCCATACCAACAGCTATGCCTGTGGTGCCATTGAGCAGGATATTGGGCAGACGCGCAGGCAAACACTTAGGCTCCTGCAATGTACCATCAAAGTTTGGCACCCAATCTACGGTTCCTTGCCCCAACTCAGACAGTAACAATTCGGCATATTTAGACAAACGAGATTCGGTATAACGCATCGCCGCAAAGGATTTTGGATCATCCGGTGCCCCCCAGTTTCCTTGCCCGTCGACTAACGGATAGCGGTATGAGAAAGGCTGTGCCATCAAAACCATAGCTTCATAACAGGCACCATCACCATGCGGATGATATTTACCGAGCACATCACCGACGGTACGGGCAGATTTTTTAAATTTGGCACTGTTGTTCAGCCCAAGTTCTGACATCGCATAGACAATACGACGCTGAACAGGCTTTAAGCCATCACCGATAAAAGGCAACGCCCTGTCCATAATGACGTACATGGAGTAATTCAAATAGGCGTTTTCAGTGAATGTGTGAAGCGGCTGACGCTCCACACCATCGTGAGTTATCTCACTCATGTATTAATTTCCTCAGGATCTGTATTGACTACCTTTGCGCTGTATTTCTCTGTGTGCATTTAATCTTATGCACTAAATTCATACGCTAAACTTCGATATCAATGGAATCGCCCTTCTCTTGCAGCCAATTACGGCGATCTTCTGAGCGTTTCTTCGCCAGAAGCATATCCATGACTGAGAGGGTTTCTTGATAATTTTCATCGTCGATAGTCAATTGCACCAGACGGCGAGTGTTAGGATCTAACGTGGTTTCACGTAATTGCATTGGGTTCATTTCACCCAATCCTTTAAAGCGCTGAACGTTCGGCTTGCCCCGCTTGCGACTCAAACGATCCAGAATGGCACTTTTTTCCCCTTCATCCAGCGCATAATGCACTTCTTTGCCAAGGTCGATGCGGTATAGCGGCGGCATTGCCATGTAGACATGCCCGCGTTTCACCAATGTCGGGAAGTGACGGACAAACAGAGCGCACAGCAATGTTGCAATGTGTAATCCATCAGAGTCAGCGTCCGCCAGTATGCAGATTTTACCGTAGCGCAGTTGGCTTAGATCGTCGCTATCCGGATCAATACCAATCGCAACAGATATATCATGAACTTCCTGCGAAGCCAGTACTTCATCCGAAGAGACTTCCCAGGTATTCAGGATTTTTCCACGCAGTGGCATAATTGCCTGAAACTCACGATCACGCGCTTGCTTCGCAGAGCCGCCCGCGGAATCCCCTTCTACTAAAAACAGTTCAGTAACATTGAGATCTTGTACAGTGCAATCTGCCAATTTACCCGGCAAAGCTGGGCCATTGGTCAGCTTTTTGCGTACCACTTTCTTCGCCGCCCGCATTCTACGCTGCGCACTGGCAATCGCCATTTCAGCAAGTTGCTCTGCATCTTGAATATGCTGGTTCAACCACAAACTGAATGCATCTTTCACCACACCGGAAACGAAAGCCGCAGACTGGCGAGAAGAGAGACGCTCTTTGGTTTGACCAGCAAATTGCGGATCTTGCATTTTAAGCGATAGCACATAAGCACAGCGATCCCAGATATCATCGGCAGAGAGTTTAACCCCACGTGGCAACATATTGCGGAATTCGCAGAATTCACGCATGGCATCCAACAAGCCTTGACGCAAGCCGTTAACATGGGTACCACCTTGTACCGTTGGGATCAAGTTGACGTAACTTTCCGTCAATAATTCTCCGCCTTCTGGTAGCCAGAGCACTGCCCAGTCAACCGCTTCAGTATCCCCACTTAATGTGCCGACAAAAGGCGCTTGTGGTAATGTTATCAGCCCATTGACGGCTTCTAACAGATAATCTGTCAACCCATCGGCATAACACCATTTTTGCTCGGTATCGTTCAGTTTATCCTTAAAAACAATCTCAACTCCCGGACACAGTACCGCCTTGGCTTTCAGTAAATGAGTCAAGCGAGTGGCAGAAAAACGGGGCGTGTCGAAATAGCTTTCATCTGGCCAGAAATGGACACTCGTTCCGGTATTGCGTTTGCCACAACTGCCGATGATTTCCAACTCTTGTACTTTCTCACCATTTTCAAAAGCGATTTGGTGTACCTGACTGTTACGACGAACCGTCACTTCCACGCGTCTGGACAGGGCGTTAACCACCGAGATCCCAACCCCATGCAAACCACCAGAGAATTGGTAATTTTTATTGGAAAATTTTCCGCCCGCATGCAGGCGGGTTAAAATCAATTCAACAGCAGAAACTTTTTCTTCAGGATGGATATCAACCGGCATACCACGGCCATCATCTATCACTTCCAGAGACTGATCGCTGTGAAGGATTACTTCAATATGCTTCGCGTGACCAGCCAGAGCTTCGTCCACACTGTTATCGATCACTTCCTGTGCCAGATGGTTCGGGCGGGCTGTATCAGTATACATGCCGGGACGGCGACGAACTGGCTCCAGGCCACTGAGGACTTCAATGGCCTCTGCGTTGTAACTAGATTGAGTCATGTTGTAATTCTGTCGGTTGCTTCGTTATTAGAGGGCCAATCAGTATTGATATACTGTTGATAATACCAGTCGTTTACCTGTTTTTGGCAATTTTTTTACTATTGCCACTGGTTAGCCCCAAGAAGTCAATGATTTGAGGGAAATAATATTCGAAGCCAATAAAAGCATGGTTCCCACCAGATTCAACCGTCTGTCGGCACTGCATCAGGTAAGCAACGGCCTGACGGTAATCGAGCACCTCATCCCCTGTTTGTTGCAATAACCAAATAAGATCAGGTGATTCCAGCGGGTCAATGTGCATCACTTTGAGATCATGTATATGGCTTGGTTCGAGAGTATAGCGCTCTTCGGTATAGGGATTCACGTTTTCCCCAAGATAATTCTGAAGCAAGTCGAAAGGACGTACCGCAGGATTGACAACCACGGCGGGCAAACCAAAGCACTGGGAAAGCCAGATAGCCAGATAACCGCCCAGAGAAGAACCTACCAGTCCGATATTTTCACCAGCGTGCTCCATCACCAGTTCTTCCAGTAAGATGGCCGCATCTTCAGGATAGGGGGGTAACTGCGGCACCAGCATATCAATTTCAGGGTGCTGCTGGTGCAACCACGTTTTCAGCGCATTCGCTTTCGCTGATTGAGGGGAACTATTGAAGCCATGTAAGTAAAGTAATATCGACATTAATACCCGTCCGAATCTAAATCCGGGCAAAACTCGTTATTCTTAAGCCTGTGAACCTGTGTCTGCAATTTCGCTTCTTGATTATTGCCAGCCACAGACAGTTCGAGATAACGCCATCCCGGAGCCACTGTATCAAGCATAAAATTAGTACAATGAGGCTTAAATTGCACACAGGTTGATGGGGTTGCCATAACACGAATACCGTTCCATATTTCATCCACTTCCTGATGGATGTGCCCACACAGTATGGCTTTCACCTGAGTTTCACCTTTCAGACATTCTGATAATTCAGGCGCATTACGCAAACTGTGCTGATCCAGCCATGTGCATCCAGACGGAATCGGATGATGGTGAAGCATAATAATCGCATGGCGATCACTGTGTTCATTCAGGCATTTTTTCATCCACTCAAGCTGATAATCCGTCAATTCACCATGAGGAACCCCTTGCACCTGACTGTCCAGCATAATCAACTGCCAATGCTGTCCGATAAATATCTGCTTGGAAGGTGAAATGCCCGCTGCTGCCAACGTGTCAACCATCGCGGGTTGATAATCATGATTACCGGGTAACCAAACACAAGGTGCAGGTAAACGAGCAATACCTTCAGCAAAATGCTGGTAAGCATTGATGGTCTGATCCTGTACCAAATCACCTGTCGCAACGATCAAATCAATATCGCGGTTTTGCTGCAAAATCATATCCAATACCGCATGATAACTGCGATAGGTATTGACTCCCAGCAATGAGTCTCCCTTATTAGCAAAAAGGTGCGTGTCGGTAATTTGCAGTATTCTGGCTGTGGCGCCTTCTGCCACAGGTACTTCAAGCAGGCTTTCCAAAAGGTTTCCTTTTCCTGTCGATCATAAGGATTATTTTAACGTGTCTTTATGCAAAAGATCTGCTGACTGGGGCACACTTCCCATTTTCCAACGTAAATTAGGAATGATTACCCAACCACTTTTTCCTAAGTTTTTCATGGTGCAACGCCAGCCACTGTATTGCAATAACGGAAGCCGCATTATCGATAATACCCTCTTCTACCCATTGATAAGCCTGCTCACGACTCACAACCAGAACACGGATATCTTCATGCTCACCTTCCAGACCATGAACCCCTGATGCCGTGGCAGCATCGACTTCACCGACAAAGATATGCATACGCTCAGTTGTACCGCCAGGGCTGGAAAGATAACTTAATGCAGGCTGGCAGCGCTTAACCTCAATTCCTGCCTCTTCCACGGCTTCGCGACGGACGACCTGTTCAGCGTCTTCTCCCTCTTCGATCATACCGGCAATCACTTCCAACAGCCACGGCGTATGACTGGTTTCAATCGCCGGAATACGGATTTGTTCAATCAAAACAACTTCATCGCGTACCGGATCATAAGGCAACAAAACGCCGGCATGACCTCGTTCAAAAACTTCACGTTTAATGGTTTCACTCCAACCTCCGCGAAATAGGCGATGCTTGAATTGATATTCAGTCATTTTAAAAAAACCGCGATAAAGCGTTTTTTGAGAAATAACTTCGACGTCTTGTTTAGTAAAAGTATATGGCAAAGCAAGGTTTTTACTCATAAAATCCTCTGATTAGTTTTTAAAATTTCCTATTATTAAAAGATATTTTTTCATATTGAGCTAAATAAATTGATTTTGATGATACAAACAAGCAGAAAAATGAGGCAATATGGCACAAACAGCCACCCTACCCTGCTGGCATTCTCTGCTAGAATCTGTGGTATTAGTTTTTATGCAGAGGCAACCTAAGCAAAATAGCTGCACAACAAGGAACGCAAATGAAAAAATTGCTCTCTCTTTTTATCGCTATGAATCTGGTAGGTTTTAGTACTTCGGGTCATGCTGCCGATCTGCTCCAGATTTATCAGCAGGCGAAAGAAACCAATCCCGAATTACTTAAAGCACAAGCTGATCGCAATTCAGTGGTTGAAAAGATTAATGAAGCTCGTAGTACTTTATTGCCTCAGTTGGGTCTGAGTGCAGAAGTTAATTATGGTAAGGGTTTTCGCGACGCCAGAAATTCAGAATCTCATAATACAGGTGTTGGTCTGCGATTGACTCAAACCATTTTTGATATGGCGAAATGGAATCGACTCAGTCAATCAGAAAAAAATGCTGGTATTGAAGACATCAAATTTCAAGCAGCTCAACAGCAATTAATTCTCAATACTGCGCAAGCCTATTTTGACGTTCTGAATAAAATTGATACATTGACCTTTACCGAAGCTCAAAAAGCCTCACTGTACCGTCAACTGGATCAAACTACTCAGCGTTTTAATGTCGGTTTAGTTGCCATTACCGACGTGCAGAATGCCCGTGCCCAATATGACTCAATTCTGGCAACCGAAGTTTCTGATCGCAACAATCTGGAAAACGCGCTGGAAAAACTGCGCATGATTACGGGTACTTACTATCCGCAGTTGGCGGCATTGAATATTGATCAATTCAGAACTCAACAACCAGAACTGGCTGATAAAGTACTAAAAGAAGCAGAAATCCGTAACCTGAATCTGCTGTCAGCCCGCTTGGTGCAAGATTTAAGACGCGAGCAGATCAAAGAAATGCAGACAGGTTATATGCCAACGGTTAATTTAACCGCAGATACAGGTGTTTCTAACAACCATACACGCGGAAATAATCGAACAGATGAATACAGCGGAAAGAATTCCGTAGGGTTATCTTTAAGTTTACCTCTATTCAGTGGCGGAGCCACTTATTCTCAAGTAGAACAGGCAAAATACAGTTTTGTCAGCGCCAGTCAGGATTTGGAAAATACGTATCGTAAAGTCACACAAGAAGTACATTCCTCCACCAATAACATTGCTGCTGCGATCAGTAGTGTTGACGCCAACAAACAGGCGGTACTTTCTGCACAAAGTTCATTGGATTCAATGGAAGCAGGCTATCAGGTAGGAACCCGTACCATTGTTGATGTGCTGGAATCGACAACCAAGCTTTATCAAGCCAAACAAAATTTGTCTAAAGCACGTTACGATTACCTGCTTTCTCTGTTACAGAACAAACAGGCGCGTGGCACTTTAAATGAAAATGATTTGATAGAGTTGAACAAAATGTTAGGTGCACAAATTTCAACCTCTGCCAGCAACATTATTAAAGAGATAAAAACGCCGTCAGTTCGCTGATTTAATGCCCTATCGTTCTCGATTGAAAAACGTTATATTAAAAACGCTATACTAATAAAGAAAGCAGCCCGCTATTTTGTAGGCTGCTTTTTAGCACATCCCTGAGAGCCACGCCCATTGAACACAATAAAATGGGATACGGCTCTTAATCTTAATCAGATACCTTCAAGATGGATGCCCCTATGACTATGAAACGGACAAAAGAGATAAACCGCGATTCTTTCCGTAAAACGTGGCGAAGCTATCGCCTGACACCTGTAGCGCTTGCTGTCAGTACCGTTTTCATGCTTACTGCCTGTGAACAAAACGATGAAACGGTATCACTCTACACCAATGTCGATGAGTGTTCTCAGGCAAATCCTTCTCAAAGTGAACAATGCAAGACCGCCTATAACAATGCCCTGAAAGAAGCGGAAAAAACAGCACCGAAATATGCGACTCGTGAAGAGTGCGTGGCTGAATTCGGTGAACAACAATGTACGCAAGCCCCTGCTCAGGCGGGAGTCGGTCAGGCTCAGGCACAAAGCAGTAGCAGCAGTTTCTGGATGCCTTTGATGGCAGGTTATATGATGGGACGCTTAATGGGCGGCAGCTCTGCACCATCTCAACCGCTGTTCACATCACAATCGGCTTCCAGCCCAGCAAATGGCAAGTTTGTTGATGCGACAGGTAAAAGCTATGGCCCTGCTACCGCAGGTGGTCGCAGCATGACCGTGCCAAAAACGGCAATGGCACCAAAACCGGCAACCACAACTACAATTACCCGTGGTGGATTTGGTGAATCCGTGGCGAAACAATCTGCCATGCAACGTTCGTCCGCAAGCTCAAGTTCCAGTTCTTCCCGCTCTATGGGTGGTTAATTAAAGATGAAACGCATTAGTATTACCGAGCGCCCGGATTGGCGCGAAAAAGCAGCAGAGTTTGGTTTTAATTTTCATACTATGTATGGTCAGCCTTACTGGAGTGAAGACGCTTATTACCAGTTCACCCTGAACCAAATTGAAGAAATTGAAGATGCAACGGCAGAACTCCACCAAATGTGTTTGCAGGTCGTGGAAAAAGTGGTCGATAGTGAAGAGCTGCTGACCAAATTCCAGATCCCAAAACACTGTTGGGAATTTATCCGTTCTTCGTGGGTAACCAGCCAACCTTCTCTCTATTCCCGTCTGGATTTGGCCTATGATGGCAAAAATCCCCCCAAGTTGCTGGAAAACAACGCCGATACCCCAACGTCTCTGTATGAATCGGCTTTCTTTCAGTGGATCTGGCTGGAAGACCAGATGAATGCCGGCAATCTGCCATCAAATGCTGATCAATTTAACAGCCTGCAAGAAAAGCTGATTGCGCGTTTTGCACAGTTACGCGAAAAACATGGATTTGGCCTGCTGCACATGGCTTGCTGTCAGGATACTGAAGAAGATCGTGGCACCATCCAATATTTGCAGGATTGTGCTGCGGAAGCTGATATTCCCACCGAGTTCCTGTTTATTGAGGATATCGGGCTGGGTGAAAAAGGGCAGTTTACTGACTTGCAGGATCAAGTGATCAGCAACCTGTTTAAGCTATATCCGTGGGAATTTATGCTGCGTGAGATATTCTCTACCAAACTGGCTGATGCGGGTGTCCGTTGGCTGGAGCCAGCATGGAAAAGCATTATCTCCAACAAGGCGCTGCTGCCAATGCTGTGGAAAATGTTCCCAAATCATCCTAACTTGCTGCCTGCCTATTTTGCGGATGAACGCCCTTCAGACATGAACAGCTATGTCATTAAGCCCCTGTTCTCCCGCGAAGGGGCTAATATTCGCATCATTGAAAACGGCCGTGAAATCGCCAGCGCGGATGGCCCTTACGGGGAAGAGGGCATGATCATCCAACAGTTCCACGCATTACCAAAATTTGATGGTAACTATGCGCTGGTCGGTAGCTGGTTAGTAGATGATCAATCTGCGGGTATCTGTATCCGTGAAGACCGAGAGTTAATTACCCAAGATCTGTCACGCTTCTACCCGCATATTATTTTAGACTGATTCAATCAACCAATCTGAATCGATAGCATACTTAAAGAGCCGTCTTCAATCCCTTCAACTGGCGTTGAAATTGGCTCTTTTTTATTCCATGTCCCCATCACATACAACAATGGCAGGAAATGTTCCGGTGTTGGGTTAGACAATTGACCATCTTCCCTGTCTAAGGCATTAAACAGAGGATGAGGCTCTTCCAGACTAGTTAAACTTTCACGCACAAACTGCTCAAAAGAGAGTGCCCAGGGAAAAGCTGTTGCCCCCAGTTTTGTGGCTGACAGGTTATGTACAATATTCCCGCTCCCCATGATCAAAACACCTTCGTCTCGCAGTAATGTTAGTTTTTTACCTATTTCATAATGAAAAGATGCAGGTTGATTGCGATCCATGCTCAGTTGGACAACCGGAATATCGGCATCAGGATACATTTTTGCCAATATTCCCCAAGATCCATGATCCAATCCCCATTTTTCAAAATCAGTTTCGACCTCAGTCGGCTCAAGAATATCCTGTACTAATACAGCCAGTTCAGGAAAACCTTTAGCCGGATACTGTTTTTCATGCAATTCTCTGGGAAAGTTACCAAAATCGTGGACAGTTCTGGGCTGTGTCATCGTGGTCACGGCGGTACCATCCGTGTACCAGTGCGCAGAAATCACCAGAATCGCCCTTGGTCTAGGTAATTTCTTCCCCAGTTCAAACCAAGCACGTGAGTAACAGTTATCTTCAATGGCATTCATTGGACTGCCATGACCAATGAACAGAGCAGGCATTCTCAGGAGACTCATTTTCGCCCCTTATACAGCAAATTAAACATTCGAATAATGAATTCGGATTATGATAAGAAAATTATGACAGGATTAAGACATTCCTTCCTTGAATATCGTCAATCAAAAATGATGAAGTGCCTTAGAAATATTGAAAAGCTACAGGGTGTGGACTGTAGCCTTTCAAAGTACATGCGTGTCTCCCAGTATTATTCAGGGCCCCTTTTAAACCCCGTTAACTGGCTGCCTTTGCCATTTTTAAACGGTAATCTACCAAATCCTCGATAGTAACTACTGGCATATTATGTTGCTTTGCGAATTCAATCACTTCAGGAGCGCGAGCCATTGACCCATTGTCATTCGTCAATTCACATAACACTCCCGCTGGTTTGAACCCCGCCATTTTGACCAAGTCAATAGTCGCTTCGGTATGACCACGACGGGTTAAAACCCCGCCCGATTGCGCGCGCAGAGGAAAAACGTGTCCAGGTCGGCTCAGATCACTGGGTTGTGCGTCATCTGCAATAGCGGCTTGGATCGTGGTGATGCGATCTGCCGCAGACACACCGGTTGTCACGCCTTGTGCAGCTTCAATTGAGACGGTGAAAGCGGTTTGATATTGGCTTGAATTGTTTTCCACCATCATCGGCAGTTTTAACTGCTGACGGCGCTCTTCAGTCAAGCACAGGCAAACAATTCCACTACCGTGGCGGATAGTTAATGCCATTTGCTCTACCGTCATTGTTTCAGCGGCGAAAATCATGTCACCTTCATTTTCACGATTTTCGTCATCCAATACCATCACGCCCTGACCCGCACGCAAAGCAGCAAGCGCACGTTCAACACGTTCAAATGGCGTCCCATATGAGGAAAGTAGCGTCTGATTCATGGTAAAGAAACCTCTTTAAATGTATGGATTACCAGAATCAGGGCAATTTTGAGGAGTTCGTGCTGCACAAAAATATGGCAACAGAAACAACAGACGAGCGCAAACACTCGATGGATGCTGTTATTCTCTCCCATCCGGACTATCACCGTCGGCTCCAGAATCACACTGGATCTGCTGACCTCTGTTTTATCCCCAAATAACAAAGGGATAATGACAAACAGAGCGCTCGCGGGCTGCATAAAATGATTATTCGACATTTTACCTTACCGCCGGTAGGGACTTTCACCCTGCCCTGAGATAAACAATTTCACTATAGCGCTAATAATCGGCCGGAGCAATCAGCAAAATCAAATATGAAACCTGGCTCTCAATCATTTATGCTTTCATCATAGGGTATTAAAATACTGCCAATACCATTACGCTATAAAACATGCGCTATAAAACACATTTATATTATATAAAGGATAATTATTATGCTTGATCCAAAGAAAATTGAACAAGTAGCCCGCCAACTCCACAACGCCATGCCGAAAGGTGTCAAAGAATTTGGTGATGATGTGGAAAAAAAATTGCGTGCTGTTTTGCAATCCCAGTTGAGCAAGTTGGATCTTGTTAACCGCGAAGAATTTGATGTACAGACACAAGTCTTGTTGCGCACCCGTGAAAAACTGGTGGCAATGGAACAACGCTTGAATGAATTAGAAGCTCGCCTTGAAGAAGCAGACAAGAAGACTCAGCAGACTGAATAATGTGGCAAGAGGAAAGGCTATAAAGACAATTGCGTGAGGTGATATGCCGCTATGCACCAAAAAGCATAACGGCACATGATGCCAAACTTACTGGCTCTTAATGGTTTTAATGATATTGGTTGTGGAAATACCATCTTCGAAGTTTAATACCTTAACCTCGCCACCCGCAGCCCAAACCTCTTCACTACCGGCAATCTCTTCGGGCTTGTAATCACCCCCTTTGACCAAAATATCCGGCAGGATATCCGCGATTAAGCGCTGCGGCGTATCTTCCTCGAATGCCACAACCCAGTCCACAGATTCCAGCGCTGATAACACAGTCATACGTTGTTCCAGCGGATTCACCGGACGGGTTTCCCCTTTCAGGCGCTTAGTGGATGCATCACTATTGACAGCAACGATCAAACGATCCCCCAATTTACGCGCGTTAGACAGGTAAGAAACGTGCCCCGCATGGAGGATATCAAAACAACCATTCGTCATGACAATCCGTTCACCACGCTGGCGCGCCTGTGCAACAGCTTCTGTCAGTTTGGCTTCACTCATTAGGCCAAATCCGGTTTCTGCACGTCCACGCACCGCATTTTCCAGCTCAACCGGCGACACAGTGGACGTTCCTAATTTGCCAACCACCACTCCCGCAGCCGCATTGGCAAGGTAACAGGCTTCGTTTAACGGCTTGCCAGCGGCTAATGCCGTTGCCAATACACCTATCACCGTGTCTCCTGCGCCAGTGACATCAAAAACTTCCTGTGCCTGAGTCGGCAAATGCAGGGGGGGCTGCCCAACCCGCAATAGACTCATGCCTCGTTCAGAACGAGTGATCAACAGCGCTTGCAGCGCCAAATCCTGTACCAGCTTCGTGCCTTTCTGCACTAAATCATCATCATCCTGACAGTGTCCTACAACGGCTTCAAACTCTGACATATTTGGCGTTAGCAATGTTGCACCACGATAGCGGCTGAAATCGCTACCTTTTGGATCGATCAGCACAGGAACATTTGCTTCATTGGCGAGCTTAATCATAGCCTGAATCTGGCTTAGCGCACCTTTAGCGTAATCCGACAGTACTAACGCGCCAATATGAGGCAAAGATTGTTGAATTTTTTCCAACAACGGTTGAGCATCTACATTCTGGAAGCCCTCTTCAAAATCCAGACGCAACAATTGCTGATTACGCGATAAAACACGCAGTTTCGTAATCGTTGGATGAGTTGGGACAGAAACAAAATCACAACGGACTTTCACACTACTGAGTTTCTCACTCAATGCCCGCGCTGCATCATCAATGCCCGTTAAACCAACCAAACGTGAATTCGCCCCCAAAGAAGCAATATTCATGGCTACGTTAGCTGCACCGCCAGGACGCTCTTCGATGGTTTCTACCTTAACCACCGGAACGGGTGCTTCCGGTGAAATGCGGCTGGTTGGCCCGTACCAGTAGCGATCTAACATAACATCGCCAACAACCAAAACACCTGCGCGGTGAAAATCAGGGAGTGTTACTTTCATCCCATGCTCCAAATATCAAAATAAATTGTTGCGGATATTACCATAACCAAACTTAGTGCCAGCAAACTCGCTCAGGAAAAGCAACTTCATCAGCAGCGATACTCTAACCATTTTTGCCAGCTATCACGTACCAATGTTTGCTGCTGGCTGAAATATCCGGCAGAAACTCGGCTGGATAACGCTTGCAACGCTAAATGATGCAATTCATCACGCATGGTAATGTAAGCCTGCGTCAGCGCCATCGCCTCCTGCTCGTCCATAATATTATGCTGCGCCATTAATTCGAAAATTCGCACATTATCAGACCAGCGAGTCAGCCTGATATTTTCTGGTGCATAACGCAGCACCTGATACTGAGCAATAAATTCAATATCCGTGATCCCCCCCGGATCAGCTTTGATATCAAATTGATCTTGCTGATGACTGCCCAGATGCCGATGCATTTTTTCTCGCATCTCACGCACCTGTTGACGCAAAAGATCAGGATCGCGGGGAAGGCATAATGTTTCACGGCGAATGCGTTCAAAATCACGTCGCATTTTCTCATCACCGAAAACCATGCGTGCACGAACTAACGCCTGATGTTCCCAGGTCCACGCTTCATTTTTTTGGTAATCATCAAAGGCTTCAAGGGTACTGACCAACATGCCCGATTCACCGGATGGCCGCAAACGGGCATCAACTTCATACAATACCCCCGACACAGTTCGGGTACTGAACAAATGCAGGATGCGTTGAGTAAGGCGTAAATAAAATTGGCGAGCCTCAATGGAACGGGCACCGTCTGTCATCACTCCCATTGGGCAATCCAGCAAGAACACCAGATCCAAATCAGAGCCATAACCGAGCTCCCAGCCCCCTAATTTGCCATAACCAATAATGGCAAAGCCCAACCCCTGCCGCTGGGATAAATGAGCGGGAGCGCCATAGCGTTTTACCATTTGGTTCCACGCCAGCCTTACAACAGCCTCAATAATGGCCTCCGCCAGATAAGTCAGATGATCACTTACTTTCATCACAGGCAAGACACCCGCAATATCTTCTGCTGCGATCCGCAATAGTTGTGCCTGCTTAAATTGACGTAAAGCCTCTAACAATTGCTCTTCATCATCCTCAGGGAGCCGCAATAAATATTGATAAAGCTCATCACGATAAGCGTCCATCGGCAACGGTTGATACAGCGATTTGGGATCGAGTAGCTCATCCAGCAACAACGGATGACGGGCAAGCTGGCTGGCGATCATTGGAGAAGCAGCACAGAGCCGGATAACATGAATCATGACTTGTTCTGATTCCAGTATCAGCTCCAAATAAGTCGTGCGGCTGACGATACTGAGCAACAGGGAAGTAATCCGCGCCAAAACGATATCGGCATCTTCCCTGGCTGCAATTTTTGCTAACAGGCGTGGCATCAACTGGTCAAGCACATCCCTTCCCCGTGGGCCAATGGTGCGCTTACTGACGTCCTGACGAAAAAGCATCATTACATCAAGCACTTTACGCGCTTTTTCTTTATCAAGATGAGGAATCAATGCGATAAGTTCATCTGTATTCAAAGCTTCCTGCCATAAGCTCTTGAACAGGATATGGCCGGACTCTTCACTATGCTCTTCTTCATCGCCAATCAACTGTTGGAAAATACTTCGCACCGCACCCATTTTGCGTTCGGTTTCTGCCATCAGTTCATCCCAATTGGCAAAATTCATGCCCCAAGAGAGACGGGCACGATCCAACTCATTATCCGGTAAAGTTTGCGTTTGTTGGTCATGAATAGATTGCAGCAGGTTTTCAAGCCGACGTAAAAACAGGTAACTTTCTTTAAGCTGCTTTAACTGTTCCGTTGGCAATAAAGCCAAATCATCGATAGCCTTCAATGTCGGCAACAAAGAACAGGATTGCAAGCTCGGCTCCCTTCCTCCACGGATAAGCTGAAAAACCTGAGTGATAAACTCAATTTCACGAATTCCACCTGCGCCTAATTTAATATTGTCTTTTAATCCTCGACGACGGACTTCCCGCTCAATCATGCCTTTCATATTACGCAAGGCTTGAATTGCACTAAAATCGATATAACGGCGGAAGACAAACGGTCGCAACATCTGACGCAGTTCCTGACAATAAACCTGATCATCATTGCCCAAAATGCGCGCTTTCACCAAAGCATAACGTTCCCAGTCACGCCCTTGCTCCTGATAATAATCTTCCAATGCCGGAAAACTGAACACCAAAGGGCCACTGTCACCAAATGGACGTAATCTCATATCAACACGATAAACAAATCCGTCTATGGTTTGTTGATCCAGTGCCTTAATTAATTTCTGCCCTAATCGGGTAAAGAACTGTGAATTATCCATTTCTCGACGCCCACCCTGAGTTACACCATTTTCTGGATAAGCAAAAATAAGGTCAATGTCAGAGGAAAAATTAAGTTCTCCACCGCCCAATTTTCCCATGCCCAAAATCAGCAGTGGCTGTGCCATTCCATCACTATTGGCAGGCGTTCCCCAATCCTGACAACAACGCTGATAAAGCCAATCACGGGCGGCTATAATCAAGGTTTCAGCCAACGTGCTTAATTGCTGCAATGTCTGTTCTGTCGTACTGCTTTGCAATGCCTGTGACCATGCAATCCTGACCAGTATCCGATGGCGGAAAAGACGTAAACATCGCATCAAACCATTTTCATCATGAACCATCAGCAACGCTTGTTCCAGCCAATAAGAATAATGTTGCCACTCTTCCGGTTGGGGGGGATTTTGGCGAATATCCTCTAGCCATGCAGGATGTGATAACACGTTTTCTGCCACAAACTCACTCAATGACAGCACCGCCTGTTCAGCAGATGAAAAGGGCGTTATTGTTCCCTCTAATGGTGGAAGATTCGCAATGATATGCTGTAATTGTCGGGTTAAAGGTGATGGAAGTGGCCGCATAACTGGTTTTTCCTTATGGCTGTTTTTTTAAGGGATTATCGGGACTGAGCCAGCAACCACTGCATTAATGCCAGCTTACATTGCAACCAAGAAGCGCTATAACACAATGTTTCAGCCTCCGCATTGTTCGTGAATAAAGCCGCCTTTAATTCCAGCAATAAATTCAGGATCGGTAAACGTTCAGTTTGTCTTTCAGTCAACTTTATCATCCACTGCAAAACCTGAGCCAATCCCGCTTTACCTTCTGGCAAACCCACCAGCCATTGTTCTTCTTGCTCCTGCCATTGCGCCAAGATTTCAGGCAAAAGCACAGACAACGGCTGCTGCCATGCCAACGCTTTTGGTACTTTTAGTGATGTCTTATGGGATAAATCAACAAGCGCATATCCCCGTGCCGCCTTACTTTGATTTGCTAAACGCAGGCCATTTTGCGAAGCAAGTCTGTTTGCCAATGACAGAATATCAATGATATTTCCATTTTTTAGTTCCAGTTCAAACTCACAAATAGGTGACGTTTGATCTCCTGAATCTTTATTGCCAGAAAAAATAGTTCCCTGATCCAAGACCACTTCAATTTCGCTTTCGCCGTAGGTCACAAGCCATTTTTCACGGTTAAAGTCGGTACTGAATAATTCAGTCAATTGTGCCTGTAGATAGGCGAGATCGGTATTTTCAGGCCAGATATAGTCGGGAAACAATGTCAGGTCTAATTTAGGTTGGTACAAAGGGATATTGTATTCAGGACGTTGGTGTAACCCGCCTATCACTTTACCTGCGGTTTTGATGGTCATCTCATAGTGCCCGTCAAAACCACGGATACGCAGCCCCATATCCCAACGCCGCAATTGATTATCAGGCGTCTCAAAATAGATATTAGTCAGGTGTTGTGGTGAAGTGTAATCATGAGGAAACTGAAATAATTGTTGGCGAACTGTCGGTATCGCATCAGGCTTCACTGACAGTTTCAATTCTATTTCTACAGAACTCATATTTTTTTATTCCTCAATGGATATTACAGAATTTTTTGCTTAATCCTGTTCACACTTTCTTTCACAGAAGAAAAACTTTTCACAGAAGAGAAAAATAAACCACAATAGGGTGTTATCTCAACAAACATCACATTCACTTCGCCAAAAAAAAACCTCAAAAGGCGTGTATTCGGCCAGTTGATACCGCATTCATTCTGGTTTACTGATTGCACCCACAAACTTAACTCTTTACTATCCTTTGAGTAGTTTAAATTACGATTAGTCCATACTTGATTGATCCATACACAGAGAACAGTTGAGCACAGAATGCAAAAACTACATCGATTATTTATCTTGTTATTGAGTTTCACTCTTCCATTATCCGTACACGCTGAAGAAAAACGCTATGTTTCCGATGAGTTATCAGCTTACATTCATAGCGGCCCAAGCACTAAAAACCGTATCATTGGCTCATTGAGTGCCGGCGAAGAAGTCATATTAGTCAGCCCTAAATCAGATAATGGTTTCCTGCAAATTCAGGATCGCAAAGGACGTACAAGCTGGATACTCGCAAGTGAACTTAGCGCTATTCCAAGCCTGCGTGAACGCCTTCCTGCAATGGAACAAAAGATCAAAACACTGACTGAGAATCTGACCACTATCGATGATAAGTGGAATAAGCATACCGCTGAATTGCAGAACAAAGTGGCAAACAGCGATAAGATCATCAGTGATCTGAAAAAAGAGAATGCCCAGCTCCAGAGTAAATTAACTGTGGCTGAGAAAAAGGTAGAAGTTGCCAATTTGCAGTTAGATGATAAGCAAAGAGAGATCATCTTGCAGTGGTTTGCCTATGGCGGTGGAGTTGCGGGAATTGGCCTGATTCTGGGGCTTATATTGCCACACATTATTCCTCGCCGAAAAAAGAAAGATCGTTGGATGAGCTGATTTAAGGAAACAAGAGTGAAAGTCTATTTGGTTGGCGGCGCCGTTCGCGATCAATTACTGGGTTTGCCCATTACCGAACGCGACTGGGTTGTCGTTGGCAGCAAGCCAGAGGAACTACTGTCTCAGGGATATCAACAAGTTGGGAAAGATTTTCCTGTTTTCCTGCACCCTAAAACCCATGAAGAGTATGCGTTGGCACGTACTGAAAGGAAATCAGGTCAGGGATATACCGGTTTTACCTGTTATGCCGCCCCCGAGGTGACGCTGGAAGAAGATCTGCTGCGTCGTGATTTAACGATCAACGCTATTGCACAAACTCGTGAAGGTGAATTAATCGATCCTCATCATGGTGCAAATGATCTCAAAAATCGTATCTTGCGCCATGTTTCCCCTGCGTTTGCAGAAGATCCATTACGTGTGCTGCGTTTGGCTCGTTTTGCTGCTCGCTTTGCCCATCTGGGTTTTTCAATTGCAACAGAGACGCGAGTACTCATTACAAAAATGGTCGCAGGTGGTGAATTGTCCTCATTAACTCCTGAACGTATTTGGCGAGAAACTGAAAAGGCACTCACTTCACAATCACCACAAGTCTACTTTCAGGTTCTGCGTGATTGTGGAGCATTGGCTGTACTCTTTCCTGAGATTGATAACCTGTTTGGCATCTCCCTGCTTGCATATGATAAGGGGCTTCATTCATTGCGAGTTTTGCAAATATCCACCCAATTGAGCGAAGAGATAGACATTCGCTTCGCTTCACTATGTAGCCATATCGAAATGATGCCACTAAAACAAATGTGCGAACGACTACGCATTCCCAACTCGGCACGCGACTTAGCCACGATTGTGACGCAATATCACAATTGGGTCCATACCGTAGAACAATTACCGCCAGAAACCTTGCTGAGCTTGTTTAATGCCGTAGATGCCTGGCGCAAACCACAACGCATTGAACAACTGATTACCTGTAGCGAAGCAGACAATCGTGGATACGCAGGCACAGAAACTTCATCCTATCCACAAGCTGATTATTTACGTAAAGTGTTTGCTATTGCCAACCAAGTCAGCGTCCAGGAAGTGATTGCACGTGGATTTCAGGGTGCCAAGATTCGCACAGAATTGGAACGTCAACGACACATTGCCATCGCAGACTGGAAACAGCAATCGATTGATTAAGTTTATCTATCAATTTAGCGTCCCAACCTATTAATTAAATGGGGACGCTTTTTCAATTAGCTCGCACTTCGCTCAATCACTACACCTACGCTTTTTGCGTGTGCAACCGCACCTGGTTTACTGACCTTAACTTTTACCCAAGGAGAATGAAATTGGTTCAGCAAGATGCCTGCCACTTCTTCCGCAACCCGTTCGACCAGCGCAAAACGTTGGCCTGACACATGATCAATAATGGCCTCACTCACCTTGGCATAATCCAGACAGTGTTCAACATTGTCACTGGAAGAAGCTAGTTTGTTGTTCCATCCCATTTCGATATCGAACACTAATTTCTGTTTAATTGTTTGTTCCCAGTCATAAACACCAATAGTGGTAATTACGGTTAATTCTTCAATAAATACGATATCCATCACGACCTTTTCCCCATTTTTCGGTTCGTCAGATACCACTTCCGACGAAATGTGCGTATTATCCATTGTTAGACTTAAGAAAACGACCCTTATTCATTGGAGATATCTTATGAGTGCAATCGCGCTTGGCATGATCATCTTCGCGTACTTATGTGGCTCTATATCCAGCGCGATATTGATCTGCCGCTTGGCAGGGCTTCCCGATCCCCGTCAGCATGGTTCCGGCAACCCTGGGGCAACAAATGTACTGCGCATTGGTGGTAAATGGGCTGCATTGGCAGTGCTGGTTTGCGATGTCCTGAAAGGACTAATACCGGTTTGGCTGGCATACAAACTCAACGTTACCCCGTTTTATTTAGGTATTACCGCCATTGCTGCCTGTCTGGGGCATATTTATCCCATCTTCTTTCATTTCAAGGGAGGGAAAGGTGTTGCAACCGCTTTCGGTGCCATTGCTGCCATCGGTTGGGATCTAATGGGATTGATCGCGGGGACATGGATACTGACAGTGCTGCTAAGCGGCTATTCCTCATTGGGCGCCATCGTCAGTGCATTAATTGCACCTTTCTACGTCTGGTGGTTCAAACCTGAATTCACTTTTCCCGTTGCCATGCTGTCATGTCTGGTACTTGTGCGTCATCACGATAATATTCAACGCCTGTGGCGAGGGCAGGAAAGCCGCATCTGGCAGAAATTGAAAAAGAAACAGGAAATGACCGATAAAGAGAAAACTCAAGCAATTAAAGAGCAAGAGGACTAACGTGGAGAAAGCCGATGATAGATCAGGACGAAGATGAATCTGAGCTAAAAAAATGAATAACCAAAACCAATAGCACGCCCACGATTTTCCGCACTACATCGCCGTTGATGATGGCTAATGGGTTGGTCACTCAGACAACCTAAAAGATGCAATGAGTTAAGCGTGGCCGGCGTATTTTGTTTGCCACGTAAAGCGCTCCTGCGTTAATCGTGGCAATTTTTGATGAAAGGATGGATCTGTTGGCGCACCTTACAGACCGACTAATTTGATAAGGTTGCTATTATCGCTGATTTCCTGACTGTCAATGATAGGGGATTTTATAGCATGGCACATCAATGATGAAGCGCCCCACATTAGGAACGCGGTCAATCATATGAATTCATCCTAGCATTTCATAAAGCTTCTTGATTTCTTTTCTCCAGCTCTCCTGATTTTTCGGCTTCTGGTGCTTCGGTTTCCTTGCCAAATCCTGCGCCAGATTTTGCTCCAATACCACAATACGTTGCAGGATCTCTTCCTCATCGGCTAATACTTCCGACCCATCAAGGGCGCTTTCCTGATCCTTAACTACTGCTTTTTGATCAGGGATCATTTTTTCATTCAGAAACTGATAATACCCCTCACTGGATGTGATTTCTTCCAGTTTGCCATTTTTAATCAACCAAAAACGATTGGCGACGTTATCGATAAACGCCCTATCATGCGAAGTGATTAATATTGTCATCTCGTTATTAATTAATTCATTCTCCAATTCCATTTTGCCAAAAATATCCAGATGGTTTGTTGGCTCATCGAGAATGAGGAAATTGTGCTTATTTAATTTCAAGATCAAAAACATTAATCGGGAACGTTCGCCACCACTTAATCGCCCCACCAGTTGGTTAAAATCAGCATATTTAAAGCCTGCCGCAATCAGTTGCTGTTTACAGGTGATATCATCAATATTCGGCGTGTTATTTCTGACTGCATCGAAGATCGATTCGTTTAGCGGAATTTTTTCCAATTCCTGATCGAGATAACCCAGATTACACTGTGGGGAGAAGGTATTTGTGGCCTTGTTATAGTCCTCAACCAGCGTATGAATCAGGGTAGATTTCCCCACGCCATTATCACCTAATAAGGCGATTCTATCTCCGGGGCGGATATATAAGCCATTAATTGAAAATAAAGGATTAAACTGTCCATCCTGGTGATAGTCAATCCATCTTTCCCCAATTTGCAACATATTTTTCGATTTGATCGAGTCGGCATCCAACGATAATCGATAAGTTTCCCCTTCAGTTATTTTAGTTTTACTCTTTTCAAGTTTTTCCACCCGTTTTTCCATCGATTTGGCTTTTCTGGCAAATTTTTCGTTATCGTAGATTTTTCCCCATAATGCCAAACGCTTGGCACTCTCCTGTATGCGCTGAATATTCTTTTCTTCCGCTTTCAAACGCAAAGCATCCGCTTCATCTTTTTCTTGCAAAGCAGTAAATGCCTGGCTAAATGGCAGGGAAAAAGCCGTCAATTGTAGGTCACGCAAGAAAATCGTCTGGTTGGTGACGTTATCCAGAAAATTTCGGTCGTGGGAAACGATAATAAACGCGCTCTTTAGACTTTTATTAAAGTAATCCTCGAAAAATCTCAGGGTATTAGCATCCAAATGGTTACTGGGTTCGTCAAATAAAATAATATCGGGTTCTACAATCGCACTCATGGCAAACATCAATTTTGTTTTTTGCCCACCACTGAGATCAGCAACTTTTGTATTAAAATCAGCATCCTGAAAACCAAAATCATAAAGCATGGATACTGCTTTATAATCACCATATTCATCTATTTGTTTTACTTTCTGAGAGATAGATTCAAACAAGGTCATCTCAAGCAATGCGTCGTCAATAAACTGAGATACCATCTCCAATCTCAAACCATTAGCATATTCGATGACCCCATCATCCGGCTTTTCAATACCTGCCAGTAGTTTAAGTAAATGGGTTTTTCCCGTGCCGTTATAGCCAACTAAAGCAATTTTGTCGTTTTCTTTAATCGTTATGGAGAGATGATTAAATAATGGCTTTGAATTAATACTAAAGTTAACTTTATTACAATGAATCAGCGTTGACATTTTTATGTCCCCATCGTAAGACCTTTATTAATCTCAGAATATTGATTGTTTCCAGTCAAAACTTATATATTCAAAGAAAAGTCAGGTCAAGTTTTCATCATAATAAATGAAGGGATAACTGCGAATTTTTTGTATTTTAATGTAATTATTTATTCGAGTAACTAATTTATAAAAATAAACACTACTCATATTATTGAGCAGCGTTTATTTTTATTTGTAACCACGTTATTTACTCTCCCGCTATAAATAGGTATATCCTTAAAATGGAATGGCCGCTTTTAAGAAAATTTGAGAACCCGATGGGCGATTACTGACGACAAAGTCTTTTTGCCACTTCAAAGTAACCAACCAGCCTTTATCATTGGCATAGCGAATGGAAGGACCAAAACCCACCGCCCTTGCTTTACCCTGTGCAGAATTTGACCCATTATCATGAATGACCTGCTGAAAAGCATAGCCGCCAACGCCCGCGACAAAACCGTTACCAAATCCCCAACCCAGTGCATAATCTGCATGAAGTGCCTGGCCGGAAGTTGTTTTGGTGCCCTTGTTACGGAAGTTGACATCATACATCACTTTTAAATCTGCATTGATACCGTTAACAGGGAAATAACTGATCGCCCAAACAGGCTGGGCTGTCCAATAGTTTTTTCCCAGACTGGCAAGATCATTGCGGTCATAGTGGCCTGTCGGCGCGTTAATATTCAAGCCAATAACATAAGCCAAATCTGGCGCGGGATGGTAACCCAGGGCGGGGCCAAAGGTAATATCCCCTATCCCTTTGCTGTTGTCATGTTTGCCAGCCGCGTTAGCGATGACATCCAATAATGGCACGATAGCATGATAAGCCAGTTGGCCGCCAAAGACCTGCTTTTCAGTCACCCAAACCAACCGAGGGGCAAGGACGTTCACATTGACTTTAAAGCCAGGGACAGGGATCAAATCGCCGTGATTTCCCCTCAGCTTGTTATAGTGAATATTGCCACCATAAAACAGGGCATGAACACCTGCTGGCGGTAAAGCACCGGACAAATAATTATCCAGACCATCAGGATAAGCGCCAACACCACCTTCTGTTGCCATAGCGGAATGACTTACCATAGCCCAAAAACCTGACAGTGATAAAACCGCTGCATAAAAGAGCCGTCTGAATTTTGACGTCATATAATCCTCCTCTCTGTAAGAGATGAATTGATAAAAAATGAAATGATTGGCTACCTTAATCAGCGTCGCGCAAGTCGGCGGGCGACAAGATAGCCGGAAGTCCCACTTAATCCGGGACCCGGATGGGTTGAAGCCCCAATGTGAAACACGTTATTGACAGGTGTTTGATTCGCCTTTGCACCTTGCGCAGGAGCAAACGGACGTAGCCAGAAAAATTGATCAGGTGAACACATACCTGAATAGGGATCGCCCCCTGATAAATTACAGTTCAATGCCTGTAAATCCGCCGGAGAATAGGCTTTACGGCCAACAATTGAGGATGAAAAACCCGGCATCACCGTTTCCAGACGAGCCTGTACCCGATCCGCAACTGCTTCGCGGATAACCTCATTCCATTTGCCATCTGCGGGAACAGGAATTTCTCCCGCCGCATCGCCTTTTAGCTGCGTCGGCAACTCCTGCATTTGAATCCACAAAATCCAACCGTCCTTTGGGGCACGGGAAGGATCAAGAACGGTTGGCTGCCCTATCGCAAGTGTCGGATGGCTTGGCAGATAACCATTGTTGGCCTGTGTCACGGACAAACAGATTTGTTCCATACTCTCCGTTAAATGGACAAGTGGGACACGGCACAATTCAGGCTCACACCACGGTGGTGGCGCGTTCAAGGCAAAATGAACCTGCATTCCCCCGCGCCCATAACGATAGTTCCGCGCCCGTTGCAGGAGCGTATCGGGAACCTTATCCAGCAAGTGACCATAAAGCTGTTGGGGTGTCACATTGCAGACCACTGCCTCGCTGGCGTGATAAACCTGTCCTGCAACCATAACACCAGAAGCTCGGCGCTTTTTCCCCTGTCCTTGGGTGATGATACGGTCAACGTTAGCATGAGTGATAATCTGGCCGCCGTGTTGCTCAATGATCCCTGTTAGCGCTTCTACAATGCGCAGACTGCCACCTTTTACCACTGGCATCCCACCGGCAACCACAGCAGCAAAAGTAAGCTTACCTATCAGAGCGGAGCTGGCATCATCCGGTCCCAATCCCGTATGCAATACCCACGGCGCCAGCAGAGCGCGGCTGAAATCAGACTGTAACTCACGTTCAGCCCAGCGCCGGAAAGTTTCCAGCGAACTGCCGACAAACTCACTCAATCCATCAATACCGCGTTGGCGCCATTCAGAAAACAGCAATTTGAGTATCCCGAAACCATAGGGATTTTGCCCTAATAAGCCAAAGATCAGCGCGGCATCATCATGGAGGATTTGCTGTGCCATGCGAATCAATGTCTCTCCGTCACCCATTGCAATTTCATCAAGCCGCACGGCTGAGGCCAGAATATCCCGCTTTAAGGCAATTCCCTTGCCATTAGGTTGGATCAACCCCGTTGAATAATCGCTTTGCAGAAATTCCAAACCTGCCTTTTCCAGCGCAGGTTTGAGTTCCTGATAGGCTGGACTGCCCAAAAACAGCGGATACCAGCAAGAGAGCACATCATGGGTATAACCGGAAAAAAGTTCTTCCGTGCGAATACAGCCGCCAGGTACTGCATTGCGCTCCAGTACCAGGACTGATTTACCCCATGTTGCCAACAAAGCGGCACATACCAACGAGTTGATGCCACTGCCGACAATGATCACTTGTGGTCTGGGAGCTGTCATGGTATCGCTCCAGAGAAAGATTCAACTAATGCCAGAACACGCAGCGGACTTCCCGAACCGCCGTCAATCTTGAGGGGAGCTGCAATAATGACCACACCCGTGGGGGGCAATAAATCGAGATTTTTCAGGCACTGCAAGCCATATTTATTCGCCCCGTGCATCAACGTATGACAGGGATATGCCACTGGCCAGCCATAAGATTGGCCCGCATCCGTATTAATGGTTTCTACCCCGAAGCCGCGAATATCCCGCTCATGGATCAACCATTCCACCGCTTCCTGACTGGGTCCTGGCGTGTGGGCACCATCATCATGCATATTGAGAAAACGTGCCGGATCGTCCGCCCGTTTTGACCAATCTGTCCTGAACAGCAACCATGCACCGGCAGGAATATGACCATGCTGTTCCTCCCAGGACTGTAAAAACTCAACCGTCAATATCCAGTCTGGATCCTGTGCCACCTGCTGACTAGCATCCACCACCACAGCAGGCGCGACAAAATTATCCAAAGGAATGGTATCGACACTGTTATCCGGGTGATCTTTACCGCTTACCCAATGTACCGGCGCATCAAAATGCGTTCCGGTATGCTCACCACAACTAAAATTGTTCCAGTACCAACCCGGACCATGTTCGTCATAGTGAGAAATGCGCTCCATATTGAATGCCCAAACTTGTCCAAATTGTTCAGGCAACTGCAAGGTCGGAAAATCCGGCGTCAATGTCTGCGTAAGGTCGATAATTTTCACACTGCCCTGATTTAACGCCGTGACAAACGCATTTAACGGACTATTCATTAATCATGTTCTCCTGAATGTTTGCCAACAGAATCATTTTTCATATTCCGTGAACATCATGCAGACCGGTAAACATGCCGCCATGAAAAACCAATGGCTTACCTTCAATACTGGCAATTCGTTTGACCTGACCAATCACCAGCAAGTGATCGCCAAGATGCGTTTGCTGGTGATTGGCACAAACCAGTGTCGCTATCGCTCCGCCAATCGAAGGAATACCTTCTGGCGTTTCCTGCACCGGAATATCCTGAAATTTATTTTCTACCCGCGAACTGGCAAAACGCAGGGCCAGTTCCTGATGATCATAACTCAGGACGCTGATGGTGAAATATTCGCAATCACGGAACACAGACAGATTAGGTGAATGATTAACCAAACTCCAGAGCACCAAAGGCGGTTCCAGTGAAAGTGAAGCAAATGAGTTGATGGTCAATCCGACATTACGCCCCTCAGCAGTGCGAGTCGCAACAATGGCAACCCCTGTCGGATATTTGCCCAAAAGCGCGCGCAAGGCTTTCGTTTCAAACTCGGTTGCACCCCATTCACTATCAAACAGCGGCATTTGGTTATTCTGGGCAGTTACGCTCATGTTTATTTCCTCCATTTATGCCCGAATTTCTTCAATCATCTGTGAATGGATGTATTCTTCACAAGCATGGGCATTTTCCCACCATGGGAACAGTACCGGAGGATGGTTGAACGCATTGGCAATTGTGCTGGCGAGTGTCGGTAAACGTTGGGCTGCCCCTAATAATTCCAGAACGTGTGGCTTTGGTGGGATAAGAAGGCTGTTTGTCCATTCCACAACGTAATGACCATATTTCCAGAATTGTTCAAACGTGTCGTTCATCCATTCAGCCGTAAACGGTTGGTCGCCACGGGCAAGAATGGCTTCGTAATAGACTTTACAGGCTTTTGTTGCATTATTTGAACCTTGCCCAGTCAGCGGATCATTCGTAACCACGGCATCCCCCAGACCAAAAACCTGGCGACCAGAAGGCAAAGTCAGCACGGGCTTACGCACTACTGGTGCAAAACGTCCCGCCAGAATGCCATTTTCATCGGTCAGCTCTACATGCTTACAACGTTCAGACTCCCACGGCAGAAAAGTTTTGAGGATCTGCTTGCTATAGGCCAGATGTTCCTGTGGTGTTCTGGCCTCTTGCCAGCCATCCATTACGCCACCCGGAATACCTTCAAAAACCATGATGTCGCAGGGACCATTTAGTGTCAGGGCAGGAAAAACGAAATATTCCCCTACACCCGGGATCAGGTTAAAAGAAACACGGGAATATTCAGGCGTTGGCAACATACCATTCACATAGGTCAATGCCAGTGCGCGCCGCGGGGTATCATATGGTGAGCGTGAAGCATCGCGTTCCAGCAATTTTACAATCTCCCCTTTTCCTCCCGCCAGAATGACCAGTTCATGATTGGCAGACAGACGTTCCAGTTCGGCAACCCCCACATCGCTAATTTCCAGATTACCGCCATGAGAAACAAATAATTCCAACCAAAATGGCATCTTAATGCGTTGATCGACAGCTTGCGCATATTTATCAAGCCGTGCACTCCATTCAATGGCCTTGTCATTGGGAATTTCGGGATGTGGCACGGTGAAACCAATTCCTTCAACGGGCGGGCATTGCGTTTCCCACTGATTCAAACCCAAATCACGTTCAAACTGCAAAGAAGAATCGAACATACACTGACTCGACAGAACCCGACCATGGCGAACATCATCAGGCGTGCGGTTGGTGGCCACAGTGACTTGATAGCCCTTGTCAAGCAGACCAAGGGCCAGAGGCAGTCCAGCCTGACCACCTCCGACGATAGCGATACGACGCATAGTATTTTCCTCTTTTGTTTTGGATGGCGGAACTGAACCTATTCCGCCAACCGTGGAATAGCGGGTTTCGCCTGTTCAGGTCCCATTGCTGAATAACCACCATCAACGGCATAATCCGCACCAGTTACAAAACTCGCTAAATCTGATAGGAGAAATGCCACGACCTGCGCAATTTCTTCGGGATCACCGACACGACCAAGCAGGTGATAATCTGCGGCAACGTTATTGGCTTTCTGTCGCTTTCCTTGGGTTAATTCATCCATAACCCGTGACCAGGTCCACCCTGGTGAAACAGAATTAACGCGGATGTGGTCAGCGGCATATTCCATTGCCATACTGCGGGTGATTTGCAGCAACGCGGCTTTTGAAGCGGGATATAACCAGCGGCCTGTCTGGGCAATTGAGGAAGAAATGCTGGTGAAGTTAACAATGGCACCGCCTCCCGCAGCAATGAGGTAAGGCCGGACAAATTGAGCGGTTCGAACAGCACTGATCACATTAATATTCAAGGCAGTCAGCCATGTTTCACGGCCAGCATCGGCACCATTATCCAAATAAGTGGCTGCAAGGTTGATGAGGTAGTCCAAACGGTTATAACAAGCAACAACCTCATGTATTGCCTGAGAAAGTTGTTTGTCGTCAGTGATATCGACATGCCAGAAACGGATCAATTCCGGTTGCAGGCTGGCCGCTTTCTTCCCGCCTGCCTGATCAATATCAAAAATCGCGACCTTAACCCCATATTCACTCAATATCCTGGCAACGGTTACCCCAATTTTGGTTGCTCCACCGGTGACAATAGCGACTTTATTATTTAAGCCCTGCATAAGGGTTCCCCTTTTGTCATATGCTCACCAGAGTGATTAATCATGAAGGGGTATCATTACGTGAAATAGGGAGATGCAAGTAGCCGCTATATGCAGAAAAGATCCATTCAGTGCAGATTTAACATCTTACCCGCCCCAAAATGCGGGTGAGAGAATACGAAAAGGGGAATAAAGATAAAAGGTTATTGCAAGGAGTGTATGGACTACTACAACCATAGATGGTGTCACTAAGGCATACAAAACCTCATACCCCATTACAGCAAGCCCACCAACTCCACCGCCTCCCTCACCAATTGACCAACCTTTTTCCACTCCTTATCTCGGATCAACTGTGGGCTGACCATCCATGAACCACCACATGCCACAATTTGTGGGATAGCAAGATAATTGCGAATGTTCTCAACACTGATCCCACCGGTTGGCATGACCTTTAACGGTGGGTACGGGGCAAGTAGCGCTTTAATCATCGCAATCCCACCCGAGGGTTCAGCCGGGAAGAATTTGACAAAATCGATGCCTAATTCCAGCGCCTGTTCAATTGTGCTGGCATTATTCACGCCGGGAATGATAGGGATCCCAATTTGCTGGCACGCCTGTACGGTGTTTGGGTTAAGCCCTGGTGAGACAACAAACTCTGCCCCTGCTACTTTTGCCTGATGAACCTGTTCACGACGAAGCACGGTGCCAGCCCCGATCAGCATATCTGGCCGTTCAGCTTTCAGCAGGCTAATCGCTTCGGCAGCACTCTCGGTACGAAACGTGATTTCAGCTACAGGCAAACCGTTGTCTGCTAATGCGTGACCAAGAGGAATAATATCGCTGGCCTCTTCAATAGCTATCACAGGCACAATTTTAATCTGACGCAGACGTGCTATCATCTCTTGCATTTTCATCCTCTCCAATTTCGTTCGAATTAAAAAAACGCGCGATAACCCCTTGTGTCGCGGCTTGCGGAACAATCGCACCTTTATGCTGGATCACAACCCCTGCGAGCTGATGCCCCATTAATGCTGAATCATGAACAGATTTCCCATTTAACAACCCCGCGATAAAACCCGCATTAAATGCATCGCCCGCCGAAGTGGTATCAACGACAGGTGTCACAAGTTGAGTTTTAATATGTAGTGTGGCATCGCAGCCGCTTAAGTCACGATAAAAACAGCCCCGTTCACCCGCTTTGATAATGGCTTGTTGAACCCCCATTCTTTTCAGGCGATGAAAACTTTCCTCAGTTGACATATCTCCCCAGAGACTCGCTTCATCATCGTCAGTGACTAACGCAATATCCGTGATGGCATACATTTGCTGATAACACTCACGGGCTTGAGCTTCGTTTTCCCATAAGGCCGGACGATAATTACTGTCAAAGAAAATCATCTTCCCTTCATAAGATAACTGTTTCAAATCACTGAGCAGCCGTTGGCGATCATTTTCCGGCAAAATCGCCAGACTGATCCCGCTGAGACAGAGTACATCCATGTCCTGCAATCGCTGGCGCACTATGGGGTAATCAGGATGACGCAAGAGATAACGCGCCGCCGAGTCGTTGCGCCAGTACAGAAATGTGCGCTCACCTTTTTCATCAAGTTGGATCAGGTATAAACCAGGCTGATGCACGTTATCACGCAACACTAACGCAGTATCAATGCCCTCTTGCTGCCAGCGTGAGATCATACCTTCGCTCAAGGCGTCCGTTCCCATCACCGTGACAAAATGGACATCAAGCATATCGCCGCCAGAGCGAGCCAGATAAACCGCGCTATTGAGCACATCACCGCCATAGCTTTGTGTCATGGCACCAAATGGGATGCCATTTAGCTCGATCATACCTTCGCCAATCAGGGCAATTTTCCGTATCTGCATTCTTTAATCCTTCACGGCCTGAAAATAACGTTCAGCATTATTGAAGCAGATATCCTGAACTATCTGCCCCAGCATTTTTTCATCATGGGGGATTTCACCATTTTCGACCCATTTCCCCAGCATATTACAGAGAATGCGCCGAAAATATTCATGACGGGTATAGGATAAGAAACTGCGTGAATCTGTCAGCATACCGATAAACTGGCTTAATAAACCTAATTGGGAGAGTTGCTCTAATTGACGCTGCATACCGTCTTTTTGATCGTTAAACCACCAGCCCGATCCAAATTGGATCTTACCCCTAATACTTCTCCCATCCTGAAAGTTGCCCGTCATAGTTGCGATCACTTCATTGTCACGGGGATTTAAGCAATAGAGAATAGTCTTCGGTAATTCATCGGTTTTATCCATCTCATCCAGCAAGCGAGATAATGGGTAAGCGATAGGATTATCGCCAATGGAATCAAAGCCGCTGTCTGAGCCTAACAGATTAAACATACGCGTGTTGTTATTGCGTAAGGCACCAATATGCAACTGCATGACCCAGCCGCGTTTTGCATACTGCTTACCTAACCAAACCAGCACTGCTGTTGTGAATTGTGCTATTTCTAATTCACTGAGTGATTGCCCTTGCCTGCGCTTTTGCAAAACAATATCTAACACTTTTTCATCAGGTATCGGCGCATAACGCAATTGTTCAATACTATGATCCGATGCCACACAACCGTGATCCTGAAAGTGTTCAAGGCGACGCTCTAATGCCTGCAATAAATCAGCAAAACGCCCGATAGCGACATCTGCGACTTCTCCTAATCGTTCGAGATAGTCACAAAAACCCGGTAATTCAATTTTGAAAACTTTGTCCGGCCGCCAGCTTGGTAACACTTTGATGGTGAAATCTTTATCTTTGGCGATCTGTTGATGATATTCGAGAGAATCAATGGGATCATCCGTTGTTCCTGCCATTCGTACCTGCATTTGCTGCATAATGCCACGGGCAGAAAATTCACGTTGAGAGAGTTTTTCGTTCGCCTCATGCCAGATAGCCTCTGCGGTGTCAGGTTCAAATAATTTTCCGCTAATGCCAAATGGACGCCGCAATTCCAGATGTGTCCAGTGATAAAGTGGATTACCGATCGTCAAAGGAACCGTTTTCGCCCAGGCGAGGTATTTTTGGTAGTCACTGCTTTCAGTACCAGTAATCAGAGCCTCTTCAATCCCTGCCGCACGCATCGCCCGCCATTTATAATGATCACCCTGCAACCAAATTTGACCAAGATTGGGGAAACGGCGGTTTTGCGCAATCTCTTTTGGATTAAGATGACAATGATAATCATAAATCGGCATCAACGCTGCGTAATCATGATAAAGGCGACGGGCCACGTCATTATTTAACAGGAAATCTTCACACATAAAGGTTTTCATTATGTTTTCCTCTATGCTCAAAGAGCCGCAACCGCTTGGCGGGCACCAATGTTTAGTAAGTTTTGGTAGGCTTTGGTAACGTTATCGACAAACTCACGGTTTTTGACTAATTTTTTACCGAAGATCGATTCAATTGCCAGTAGCGCTTCTACCATATCAACAGAATGACCATATTTCGTATAAATCGCTGCAAAGGTCTCTTTTAATGGATCACGCACATCAATCGGTTGGCCTTGTTCATCCACACCACTGATATAACGCATCCAACCCGCTACACCGAGCGCTAAATGGCGATAATCACTTCCCCGCACAAGGTGCCATTCAATGGAATCAAGCAGGCGCTGGGGCAATTTCTGGCTGCCATCCATCGCAATTTGCCATGTCTGGTGTTTTAACGCTGGATTAGTGAACCGTTCGATCAATTTATCCGCATAGGCCATTAAATCGATATTTTCTGGCATCGACAGGGTTGGAGCTTGTTCATTCAGCATCAGTGCGTACACTGCCCGACGATAATCGACATTTGTCATTGTATCGGAGATATGGGCATAACCGCCCAAATAACCCAGATAGGCCAGAAAGGAATGAGCACCATTTAACATACGCAATTTCATCATTTCAAATGGCGCTACATCGTCCACAAATTGTGCTCCGGCCAGGTCCCAATCTGGACGCCCATTGACAAAGTTATCTTCAATCACCCATTGACGGAAAGGTTCGCAGGCAATAGCGCAGGGATCTTCAACGCCCAGCCGTTGGGCAATTTCAGTTAAGGTTTCTGGTGTGGCTGCCGGCACAATACGATCCACCATCGTGCAGGGAAACGTTACCTGGCTTTCTATCCATTGTGCCAATTTTTCGTCCTGCAAACGCGCCAGACTCAATACGGCCTCACGGGCGACATGCCCATTTTCCCGCACGTTATCGCACGACAAAATCGTCACCGCAGGCAGGCTTCGTTCAAAACGCAATTTTAATGCCGCAGTGATATAGCCGATAGCTGATCTTGGCACGGCGGGATTAGCAATATCTTTAATAATCAAAATATTATTTGGATCTAAACGCCCTGTTGCAGCATCGGTACAATAGCCTTTTTCGGTGATGGTCAAAGAGATGATTGCAACATCAGGGTGCGCCATTTTTTCGATAATCGCCTGAACACCATCAATTAATGGGTGCATCCCCTCTTTCATCGAGCCAATAATTTTTAATCTGATTTCTTCCTGCCCTTTTTCTGCGACGGTATAGCGCATGGACTGTTTTTTCAGATTTTCAATCAGTGAAGCATCATTTAGCATCAGGTTAACTTCACAGAATCCCCAATCACTGTCTGTCTGTTCTAATACATGATGTGTATAAAGCGCCTGATGTGCCCGATGAAATGCACCGCAACCTAAATGCACCATACGGGAAGTCAGGCGTTCGGTTGTCCAGTGAGGGCATGGAACAGAGGTTATCGCACTGACAAGATTTTTTTCCATAATGGACTCACAAATCAGCGGGAGTGAGTGACATTCATTCACTACCCTGTAGGGTTCAAGGTCAGAAACTATTTTCGAAAAAATGCACGATGAATGCCCAACTCAAGGCCACGAATTTCAGCCAGCCCTTTCAGGCGACCGATTGCCGAATAGCCGGGATTTGTTCTCTTCTTCAAATCATCAAGTATTTGATGGCCATGATCAGGCCGCATTGGAATCAGGTAATTTTCACCCGCAGCCAACCGACGATGTTCTTCTTCCGCAACCGCTTTGATCACTTCATACATATCCACATCACCAGCAAGATGCGCCGCTTCGTGGAACGTGGAGGGGTTTTCTTCCCGCAGGGTTGAGCGCAAATGGAGGAAATAGATACGGGAACCAAATAATTTGATCATCTGCACCAAATCATTATCCGCGCGCACGCCATAAGATCCGGTGCACATCGTATAACCGTTGGCATGACTGTCTACCGTTTCAGCTATCCAACGCATATCCTCTATGGTAGAAACAATGCGTGGCAGGCCTAAGATCTCACGCGGGGGATCATCAGGATGAACGGCCATCTTGATGCCGAGTTCTTCTGCAACCGGAATGATCTGTTGCAGAAAATAAGCAAAATGCTCACGCAATTTGGCCTTATCGATACCGGTATAACGTTTTAGGTGTTGGCGAAATTGTTCTAAGGTATAGCCTTCCTCTGCCCCCGGAAGACCAGCAATAATCGTGTTTGTTAGTTTTTGTTTTTCTTCTTCTGTCATTGAAACAAAACGTGATTGTGCTTGCGCAATTTCATCATCGGAATACGCTTTTTCTGCACCACAGCGTTGCAAAATGTGGATATCAAAAACAGCAAATTCGATTTGATCAAAACGCAGCGCTTTTGAGCCATCAGGTAATTCATATTCGAGATCAGTACGAGTCCAATCCAGAACAGGCATGAAGTTGTAGCATATTGTTTTAATCCCGCAGGCAGCGAGGTTGCGCAAAGTTTGTTGATAGTTTGCGATCCATCGATCGTACTCTCCAGTATGCGTTTTGATATCTTCATGAAGGGGAACACTCTCTACGACTGTCCACTCCAGTTGATTAGCTTCAATCAGTGCCTTACGTTGTGCTATCTCTTCGATAGGCCAGATTTCGCCATTGGGAATATGGTGCAATGCCGTCACAACTCCTGTTGCTCCAGCCTGACGGATATCCGCTAATGAAACCGGATCTCCAGACCCATACCAACGCCAAGTTTGTTTCATAATTCCCCCTATAACTAATTCAAGACTAATTCCGGTAACCATAAACTCAATTGCGGCAGATATGTCACCAGCGCTAGCGCCGAGATCAGCGCAACATACATCGGCAACAATGGCTTCAGTACCTTATCAATACTCACATCTCCCACCGAACAACCCACAAATAAAGCGCTGCCGACGGGAGGGGTACAAATCCCAATAGCCAAATTAAATGTCATGATGATGCCAAAATGCACAGGGTCGATACCCATGCTCATCGCAACAGGTAAGAAAATCGGCGTGAAGATCAAAATGGCTGGAGTCATATCCATAAAGATCCCCACGATCAACAGAATGATATTAATGACTAACAGAATGGTCAGCGGATTATCAGAAACCGTCATCAACGCATCCGCAATCAGGTATGGCAGATCAGCATTGGCCATCGCCCAGGACATACCCATTGATACGCCAATCAGCAGCAAAACAATAGATGTGGTCACCGCAGAATCAAGAATAATTTTGGGTAGTTGTTTGAAACTTACTTCACGATAAACAATGACTGCGAGAATAAAACTGTAGAGCACGGCAATGGCTGATGCTTCTGTCGCGGTGAAGATCCCCGCAATAATCCCGCCCATAATCACTATAATCAGCATTAATGAGGGGATGGCTTTCCACGCTGTAGCAAAAAATTCGCGCCATGTTGGCCGAGGCGCAACAGGATAACGTTTCCTCTTGGCAATAATGGCAGACACAATCATGAGTGAAACTCCCATAATAATGCCGGGGATATAACCTGCCAAGAACAAGGCGGCAATAGACGTTCCTCCTGAAACCAACGAGTACACAATCAAGGTATTGCTGGGTGGGATCAGCAAACCTGAAGGACAAGAAGCGATGTTCACGGCAGCAGACAACTCAGGGTCGTATCCTTCTTTTCTCTGCATCGGCGCCATTGTCCCCCCGACCGCAGCAGCGGACGCCACTGCCGAGCCGGAAATTGCCCCGAACAGCATGTTCGCCATAATATTGACGTGCATTAATGATCCCGGCAAACGGCCGCCAATCATTTTAGCCAGATTGATCAAACGTGCAGCTATCCCGCCCTGGTTCATCATATTTCCGGCCAGGATAAAGAACGGGATCGCTAATAAAGAGAAATTATCGACTCCCGCCGCCATACGTTGCGCAACAACCGTGATCGCAGATTCCAGCGGCAATGTCATCGTAATAGCGACTAACGAAGATAAGCCGATTGCAAAAGAAACGGGAACACTCAATGCCAGCAATATTGCAAATGTGCCAAAGAGTGCGGCAATGGTAGACCAATCCATATCCTAACCTCCACAATTTAATGATTTTCAGACACAGCGGGTGGTTGACCAGAAAAATGCTGAACAATCGAGACCACATCAACGAGCGCATAGAAAATCATCAATAATCCGCTAACAGGCAAACATAAATAGATGTATCCCATCTTCCAGCCTAATACAGGGGTGATTTGACCGTTTTCCAGCGTCGATGAAACAAGCAAGCTGCCACCATAAAACAGCACAATGGAAGAAAATAAAATAATGGCTGCCTGAATAATCAGGCCGGTAATACTTTTCTTGACTCCTGTTAATTTCATCATCAGCAGATCGATCGCAAGATGACGATGTTGTCCGGTGGTATATGCAGCACCAATCATTGCAACCCACATAAACAGATAACGTGCTAACTCATCGGTCTCGGTGCTCGGTGCATCTAGGACATAGCGTGAAATGACCTGCCACGACACACATAAAACCAGAAAGGCCAGCAGGCAGATGGTAAAAAATGCCAAACTTTTATTGGTTATCGCTACAAGGTTTTTCATTTATCCGACTCCTGTCATTTTGGTTTACCAATTAAAGTCCACACAGGAATCAGAATCTATACTGATCGTACTAAAAACGTTGCAATAACTACCAGAAAAAGAGTGATATAGATCACAAACACAAAAGGTCAACCAATTTAGCCAATTTTTGCGATTCAGATCGACCAATCGGATTTTACCCTTTGCCCAATCACAGAGATCTGATTATGGTTTGTCCACAGAAAATAACAAAAACCTACACTTACCTCTGGAGAACCAAACATGCAGAGCAACAAACGACAAGTTTCAGGTATAGCAAGCATAGCGGCTGGCGTCATGTTTATGCTGGGGACATCTCAGGCTTTCGCTGTGACAACACTGAAACTCAGCCATAACCAGAACCGAGATCATGCTGTCCATAAAGCCATGACCGAGTTTGCTAACGAAGTGAAAGAAAAAACCAATGGAGAGGTTCGTATCCGCATCTATTCTGATTCTCAATTGGGCAACCAACGTGAATCTATCGAATTGATGCAAAACGGCGCTCTGGATATTGCTAAATCCAATGCAGCAGAATTAGAAGCCTTCTCTCCGGCTTATTCCATTTTTAACCTGCCCTATTTATTCCGCGATAAAGCGCACTATCAACAAGTTATTAATAGCGATATTGGTAAAGAAATCCTCGCTTCAAGCCAAGGCATGGGATTTATTGGTCTTACTTACTATGATGCTGGTGCACGCAGTTTTTATGCGAAAAAACCGATCAGAACGCCTGACGACCTAAAAGGTTTGAAAATTCGCGTACAACCCAGCCCAACCGCCATTGCGATGGTGAAAGGGTTAGGAGGAAATCCAACGCCACTCGCTTATGGTGAACTCTATACCGCACTGCAACAGGGGGTAGTGGATGCAGCAGAGAACAACATTACTTCTTTTACGCTAAGCCGCCATAGCGAAGTGACAAAATTCTTTTCCCTGGATGAGCATACGATGATCCCTGATGTACTGTTAATGTCGAACAACTCGTTGAATAAATTAACCACTGAACAGCAAGAAATTGTGAAAAAAGCGGCACTGAACTCCTCAAAATACATGATTCAACTGTGGGAAACATCAGAAAAGGAAGAGCGTGCCAAAGCAGAAAAACACGGTGTTGAGTTTATTGCCGTGGATAAAACCCTCTTTCAAGACGCGGTTAAACCCCTGTATGCCGATATTGCAAAAACCCAACCGGAATTATTCGAAATGGTAAATCGAGTGCGTAAATTAGAATAATTTTCTCTCAAAACCACTTATTGTAACAAGAATAGGTGGTTATATTTCTGGCATTGATGCCTTAGAATAACATCATTTTTAGTCGATCCATTTAAGTATATGACCTTACGGCGGCATTAAATGATGAACTTTGCAGACTCCAGACGTCCCTATCACGAAGTAGCCCAATCATTACGTCAGATGATTATCGATATGGAATATTCTCCCGGTGATCGTCTGCCGACAGAACGTGAAATTGCGGAAAAATTCAGCGTCTCACGCACGCTTGTTCGTGAAGCGTTAATTGTACTGGAATTGGAAAACCTCATCGAAGTACGCAAAAGCTCAGGCATTTATCTCATCCAACTACCATGCGCTTATGCAAGCGATACCACCATTAATGCCGCAGGGCCTTTTGAGTTATTGCAAGCGCGCCAATTATTGGAAAGTAATATCGCTGAGTTTGCCGCGCTCCAGGTGACTCCGGCCGATATTGCCAATATGCGCAATGCATTGGAAAAAGAGAAAAAAGATCTGATTTCAGGAGAAAGTGAATCCGGTGATAAGGAGTTTCATTTAGCTATCGCACAGGCAACGCATAACAGTATGTTAGTTGAATTGCTTAAACAATCCTGGGCATGGCGTGAGAATAACCCTATGTGGATCAAGTTACATAGCCGAATTACCAATACCGACTATCGTAAAGCGTGGTTGAACGATCATCAGGCAATTTTGGCAGCGATGATCAAAAAAGATCCCGCAGCGGCGAAACAAACGATGTGGCAACATTTAGAAAACGTGAAACAAAGTTTGCTTGAATTATCCGATGTCGATGATCCTAATTTTGATGGGTATTTGTTTGAGTCGTATCCGGTGGGAATTGGGAAGTGAGTTTTTGACGCTGAGCTGGCTGAAAATCTCAAGACATTGGAAGATTTGAGCCAGCTTTTCCACTTTATAAAAAACTGACCGTTTTGAAACCACTTTTAAGGCTGAATTCTTTAGCTACCTCAAGGCATTACCTTTTTTGGATATATGTTAAATCAATGCATTAGGCTCTGACTAACGCCAGCCTAAACTCCAATATTGAACATAGTTATGTATATTATATTTTTTCTTTCTACAACAAAAATAGTCAAACAACTTAGCAATACTTGTATTTCATTTTATTATTTCCCTGTTATGGTAACTGTTATATTCCCTGTTTTTTACTTATTTGAATATTTATATTTTTTAGTCTTTTATTTTTATCATTAATAAGTTGCATTAAAATCAAAATAACCAAGATCGTCATCACCATTTTATAAAATAATCTAAAACTTCACTTTACATTCTAACTCGTTGACAATACATTCCCATTAATACAGATGATTGACATTATTTATCCTCATCATAAAACACATAATTAATAGCTATAAAATAAGCGGGCAATAAAAATAATATTAGTTCGCTTTATTACTAAAATTAAATTATTGCGGTAAAAATTCGATTTAAAAAAACAAATTACTTGGCTCATTAAATAATAAAAATAACATGAATTCATTTGATGTTATTTTTTTACTTAAAAGCTGAATCGTTTCAATTAATTATAGGAAGATAATCATCAATGTTTCATCTATTGTTACAAGATATCCATCTGGCAGCACATGCTACCGATAAAGAAAGTGCTATTCGCCAAGTCGCCACAGCTCTCACTGCGGCAGGATATGCCAGTAAAGAGTACGCCGAAGGAATGCTGGAACGTGAAACACACTCTTCAACCTATCTGGGTAATGGTATTGCCATCCCACATGGCACCCATACAACCCGCAACAACGTACTGAGAACCGGCGTACAAGTGATGCAATTTCCGCATGGAATTGATTGGGGCGATAACCAAACCGTCCACCTTGTTATCGGCATTGCGGCAAAATCCGACGAACACCTTAATCTGCTGCATCAGTTGATCCCGATCATTCGTGATGAAAACCGTGCCAGCCGGATGGCAAAAACCACCGATGTCAATGAACTCTATCGTTTATTAATGAACACCACTTCCTATCTGCTGGATAACTCCACGCTCACATTGGATATTGACGCACATGACCTGGCAACCTTGCAGGCAATAAACATCTCTCGGTTACAACAAGCCAACGCAGTGAATGCAAAATTTATTGCCGATGTCTTTACCAAGCCACCAATACACCTTGGCCAAAGTATCTGGCTCAGTGACAGTTCGCAGGGCAATTTGCATAATGCAATTGCTATCTCCCGCCCCAAAACTCCTTTTACTGTTGATAAACAACCCGTTGGATTGTTATTAACCATCGCTTGCGCAGATGATCAACTGCACAGTTTTCTAGATAAACTCAGCACTCTGCTGCAACAAGGTAAAGGTGAATGCCTGTTACGTGCCAAAAATAGCACAGCCATCGTAGACCTACTGACAATGGATGTAGCACAAGAAACGATACTGCCTCAAAAAAACGCACTGACTGCGGATTTTATCCTACCCAATAAACATGGCCTGCATACCCGCCCCAGCGCACTTCTGGTTAATACTATTAAACAATTCCATAGCCAAATCACCATCACCTATCTTGATGGAAATAACATTCCCGTCGATGGGAGTAAGCTGATGCAAGTTGCAGGTTTAGGCGTTAAACAAGGTGAACGAATTCGCTTTACTGCAACCGGCTCCGATGCCAAAGACGCCTTGCTCGCTATTGAATCCCTTATTAACAAAAACATGGGTGAGGAAATAGCATGAACAAAAAAGTCGCGACCATCACTCTGAACCCTGCTTATGATCTGGTTGGACGGGTTGAAAACATCAAAACCGGCGAAGTTAATCTCATCCAGACCACGGGATTATATCCGGCAGGCAAAGGCATCAACGTTGGCAAGATCCTCAAAACACTCGGTATCGACGTCACCGCAGGTGGTTTTCTGGGCAAAGAGAACCAGAACACCTTTCAAAAAAACTTGGCAGAAATAGGCATCATCAATCGATTCCAGGTTGTAGAGGGGCGAACACGCACCAACGTCAAACTGACTGAACAGAATGGTTTGGTTACTGATTTCAACTTTTCAGGATTCAGCGTCAGCAAAGCAGAGTGGCAACGTTTCGCCAAAGATTCCATCCAGTGGCTGAGTCAATTCAATATGGTGTGCGTCAGTGGCAGCCTGCCAACGGGTGTAGAACTGGATGACTTCACTGAATGGATGCAACGCCTACGCAAAACTTGTATGTGCGTGGTATTTGATAGCAGTCGAGAAGCCCTGACTGCCGGACTCAAGGCTCTACCGTGGATGGTCAAACCCAACCGCCGCGAACTGGAGATCTGGGCGGGGCGGCCTTTACCGACATTCGAAGATATCATCACTGCCGCCCACCAACTGCGTGCCACGGAGATCTCGCACGTTGTCGTTTCATTGGGTGAAGAAGGCGCGGTTCTGGTCAACTCAACGGGAGTATGGCTCGCTAAACCACCGCACTGCGAAATCGTCAGCACCGTTGGCGCAGGTGATGCAATGGTCGGCGGACTGATTTACGGCCTGATGATGGGGCAAGACAATGAGCATACATTACGCCTTGCTACTGCCATCTCCGCTATGACTGTCAGCCAAAGCAACATTGGTAATATCGACCGCCAACAACTCGCCCGACTCATGGCAAAAGTCGAACTGACTGCGTTAACCCCTTATCCATCGAAAAACAACAATAAGAAGAGAACATCATGAAAACACTCATTATCAGTAACGATAAACAGGGGCAGGTGCGCGCTTACCTCGCCAAACATATATTGGAAAATACAGCCGTCAGGCATGAACTTTCTCTTGTTACCGATGTGGACAATGCCGAACTGGTGATCCTTATCGGTGAATCTGCACCAACCTCACTTAACCTGCACGGCAAAAAAACCTTCACAGGCTCTGCCGAACAAGCGATCCGTGAACCAGAAGCATTTCTCCATCATGCCAAAACACAAGCCAATATTTACCAACAGCCAAATATCGTCAGCATGGATCAACAAAATCCCGTCAATATCATCGCTATCACAGCCTGTCCGACAGGTGTTGCCCATACATTTATGGCAGCCAAAGCGCTGGAGACCGAAGCCCAAAACCGTGGCTGGCAGATCAAAGTAGAAACCCGTGGCTCCGTGGGAACCAACAACGCCATTACCGACGTAGAAATTGCAGTAGCGGATTTGGTGATTGTAGCGGCAGATATTGGTGTCGATCTCTCGCCATTCTCTGGCAAACGCCTCTATCGTACCTCCACCGGTGCCGCCTTGAAAAGAACCGCTCAGGAACTGGATAACGCATTGACCGAAGCCGAGATTTACCCAGCCACAGGCAGCATTTCCGCCGCCAACGCGTTCAATCCATCCACCAATAAAAAACAGGAAAGTACCAGCATCTATCAACACTTGATGACCGGCGTATCCTACATTCTGCCGATGGTTGTCGCAGGTGGATTGTGCATCGCACTGTCATTTGTATTCGGCATCGAAGCCTTCAAAGAACCCGGCACATTGGCATCAGCACTCATGCAAATCGGTGGTGGCTCTGCACTTGCTTTAATGGTGCCCGTACTTGCAGGTTATATCGCCTATTCCATCACAGGACGCACCGGATTAGCGCCCGGACTTATTGGTGGTATGCTCGCCGTCAGCACTGGCGCAGGATTTCTTGGTGGTATTATCGCAGGCTTCCTTGCGGGCTACGTTGCCAACCTCCTGACAACCAAACTGCATCTACCGCAAAGCATGGAGGCGTTAAAACCGATTTTAATCATCCCATTGGTTGCGACGTTAGTCACCGGATTAACCATGATTTATGTCGTGGGTAAACCCGTAGCCACAATTATGGAATGGCTGACCCACTGGCTGAAATCAATGGGAACCACCAACGCGGTGATCCTTGGCATGATTCTTGGCGGCATGATGTGTACGGATATGGGCGGCCCGGTTAACAAAGCGGCCTATGCGTTTGGTGTCGGGTTGTTAAGTGCACAGACCTACGGACCAATGGCGGCAATTATGGCCGCGGGGATGGTTCCACCATTAGCAATGTGGCTGGCAACCATGATTGCACGGAATAAGTTTGAGCAAAGTGAGCGCGAAGGTGGAAAAGCGGCACTGGTATTAGGGCTGTGTTTTATTACCGAAGGGGCGATTCCATTTGCGGCGAAAGATCCGGTTAGGGTACTGCCAAGTTGTATTCTAGGTGGTGCAGTGACAGGGGCGCTTTCGATGTACTTTGGTGTGCAACTCATGGCACCACATGGTGGGTTGTTTGTATTATTAATTCCGGGAGCGATTACACCTGTATTAACTTATTTAGGCGCTATTTTGGTTGGTGCAATGCTAGCAGGTGGCGTTTATGGGGTGGTAAAGAGAAAGAAGGTTGGTGTATAACCATCGCTTAAAAAAAGAAATCTGTAATACCGTCGTCTCAGAGCTTCTGAAAAACTTATCACAAGTTTCATTCAATTGGGCGTTTTGAAGTGATCACATTGGATGGATATGATACTGATTATTTTGATCTGTAATACCCCTAAAAGCCCCCAAGAAGTACTGAAGACGACGTTTAACATATTTTGTTAGTATACTTGCCGTCACAGTAATACGAATTTGAGATCAACATGGCTAAAGCAGCAACTAAGAAAACCAAAGCAAAAAAAGGATTTGAAGAAACGTTATGGGATACCGCTAACCAACTCAGAGGCAGTGTCGAATCCTCCGAATACAAGCATGTCGTACTGAGTCTCGTTTTTTTAAAGTTTATCAGTGATAAGTTTGAGCAACGCCGTAAAAAAATGGAAGACGAAGGCCAACAAGCCTTTATCGATATGGAAATCTTCTACCAGCAAGATAATATCTTTTATCTGCCCGAAGAGGCGCGCTGGACATTTATCCAAGAACGTACCAAACAAGATGATATTGCAGTACTTATTGATACAGCGCTCTCTACAATAGAAAAACGTAATCCTGCTTTAAAGGGCGCATTACCAGATAATTACTTCAGCCGCCAAAATCTGGAACCTAAAAAACTAGCATCGTTGATCGACTCCATCAATAACATCGAAACCACTGCTCGTGAAACCGGTGTTAAAGAGCTTTCCAAAGAAGATTTGATCGGCAGAGTCTATGAATATTTCCTTGGAAAATTTGCCGCGACCGAAGGTAAAGGCGGTGGCGAATTCTATACTCCAAAATGCGTGGTAACTTTGCTGACCGAAATGCTGGAGCCTTTTCAGGGTAAGATCTATGACCCTTGCTGTGGTTCCGGTGGCATGTTTGTCCAATCCGTGAAATTTGTAGAGAGCCATCAGGGTAAAAGCCGCGATATTGCCATTTATGGGCAAGAACTTACTGCAACGACCTATAAACTGGCAAAAATGAACCTTGCCATTCGTGGATTATCTGGCAACTTAGGTGAGAAACCCGCAGATACTTTCTTTAACGATCAACATCCTGATCTCAAAGCTGACTATATTCTCTCTAATCCACCCTTTAATCTGAAAGGATGGCGTAACGAAAAAGAATTAACTGATGATCGACGCTTTGCTGGCTATCGTACTCCCCCGACAGGAAGTGCCAACTACGGTTGGATCTTACATATACTCTCCAAACTGAGCTCAACTGGTACTGCGGGTTTTGTGTTGGCAAATGGTTCCATGAGTTCCAATACCAGTGGTGAAGGGGAAATTCGTGCGCAAATGATCGAAAATGATCTGGTAGAATGCATGATCGCCCTCCCCAGCCAGCTTTTCTATACCACCCAGATCCCAGCTTGTCTGTGGTTTATCACCAAAAATAAAGATGTGGATGTTGCCAAAGGCTATCGTAATCGCCAGGGTGAAACGTTGTTTATTGATGCCCGTAATATTGGTTCAATGGTTAACCGTACCAGTAAGGAACTGACAGCAGACGATATCGCAACCATTGCCGATACTTACCACGCTTGGCGCAGTACGCCGAAAGAGTTGGCGGAGCGTATTAAACGTGGCGATGGAAAACTGGAAAAATACGAAGATATTGCTGGTTTCTGCAAAGTAGCAACCATTGAAGAGATTAAAGCTAACGATTATGTGCTGACTCCGGGCCGCTATGTTGGTGCAGCAGAACAGGAAGATGATGGTATTGCTTTTGAGACTAAAATGCGTGATCTGTCAAAAACATTGTTCCAACAAATGAAACAAGCCGAAGAACTGGACAAAGTAATTCGCCAGAATCTGGAGGCATTAGGCTATGAGGATTAAGTATACTGAAATGCGTCTTGAAGAGTGTATGGATACTATTGTTGATTACCGAGGCAAAACCCCAAAAAAGTCAAATAGTGGTATTCCATTAATTACGGCTAAAATCGTTAAAAATGGCCAACTACAAGATGTAACTGAGTTCATAGCCAAAGGGGATTATAATAGCTGGATGACACGAGGATTACCTCTTCCAGGGGATATTGTATTAACAACAGAGGCTCCTTTAGGTGAAGTTGCTCAACTGGATGAGCGTAAGGTAGCATTAGCTCAACGCATAATTACTTTAAGAGGTAAAAAAGGCCTCTTGAGTAATGACTATTTGTTATATTTACTGCAATCTTCTTTCGTCCAAAATCAGCTGAATGGTAGAGCTTCAGGAAGTACAGTCACAGGCATAAAACAATCAGAATTACGGGAAATTATTCTTAAGTTTCCATCAATACAAATCCAAAAATATGTATCTGCACAATTAAAATCTATTGAGCAAAAAATTTTTATTAACAAAGAAATCAACAAAACCCTAGAACAAATATCACAAACACTATTTAAATCCTGGTTTGTCGATTTCGATCCAGTGATTGATAATGCGCTAGAGGCAGGAAATCCAATCCCTGATAGCCTTCATAAACGGGCGAATCTGCGCCAGAAAGTGCGTAACAGCCCAGACTTTAAACCATTATCGGAAGAGATTCGTACTCTATTTCCGGCAGAGTTTGAAGAAACAGAATTAGGCTGGGTGCCGAAGGGATGGAATATATATACACTATTTGAAGCTAGTTCATTCTTAAAAAGAGGAATCTCACCTAAATATATTGAAGATGGTGGTGTTCAGGTCATTAATCAAAAATGTATCCGAAACCATGAAATAAACTTCTCATTATGCCGAAGAAACAATACTGAATTAAAAAAAGTTTCAGGCTATGAACTAGAATTAGGTGATATTTTAATTAACTCTACAGGAGTTGGAACCTTGGGAAGAATGGCACAAGTTCGGTTTTTACCAGAAAATTCTGTTGTCGATTCCCATGTAACCGTTGTAAGAGCTAACGAGACACTTTGTCCAAAATATACTTTTGGGCAATTACTAATGCTTCAAGAAAACGTAATAGAACAATTAGGGGAAGGTAGTACAGGACAAACTGAATTAAATAGAAAGGTATTGTCCGATCAAAAAATTTTGCTTCCAAATCCACCTCTCTCTAAATATGTGGAGAAATATATCTTAAATATTTCGGAGAAAATAGCTTTTAACAGTATACAAATACAGTCATTAACCCAACTCCGAGACACTCTACTCCCCAAACTAATCTCCGGCGAGTTATCCCTTGATGACCTACCGGAAACCGTCACAGAAACAAAATGTGCATAATTTTCAACCCCTTTCACAAGGGGTTTTTTATTTTGTTTTTAGAATATTGAGTAATAAGTCAAAGTAAAAATAAGAAAAACTATTGTATGATTAGCCGTTTCAATAATTAGGAGCGGAAATAAACAATGGGCCTGAAATTTAGCGAAGCCAAGTTAGATAGTGCCATTATCGAACTGTTAGGAGAACAAGGTTATCCCCATACACGCGGTGAAAACCTCAGCAGAACCGATAAGGAACAAGTGATAATTGTCGATGAACTCCGCAATTACCTCACAACCCGCTATCAATCTGATGGACTAACAAACAGTGAAATTGAACGTATTATTCGCCAGCTCACGACCCTTTCCGCTAATGATCTTTACGACAGCAATAAAACATTTTGCTCCTGGCTGTCTAATGGCTTTCTGTTTAAACGAGATGATCGGGCAGAGAAAGATCTCTATATCGAACTTATCGACACCCGTCACCTACCCGCTGCACTAAACCAATTGTTTAATGCCGATGAAGTATTGCAGCAACAAGCCGCGGAACCTTCGGCTTTCTATTATCCTACTAGCTCGAGTAATAGATTTAAGATAGTGAGCCAGCTCGAAATTATCGGCAAAGATGAGCAGCCCCGTATTCCCGATGCTATTCTCTATATCAATGGCCTGCCATTAGTGGTATTCGAATTTAAAAGTGCTATTCGCGAGCAAAAAGCCAGCTTAGGCGATGCCTGGACACAACTCTGTGTCCGCTACCGTCGTGATATTCCACAACTGTTTGTTTACAACACAATGTGTATTATCAGCGATGGCGCTAATACCCGGATGGGTAACCTGTTTTCTTCCTACGAATATTTTTATTCCTGGCGCAAAATTACCGGGGATGAAAATTGTGAACAAAACGGTATTAATTCTCTATACACCATGATTAAAGGATTATTTCATCCAATACGTTTACTGGATGTTATCAAAAACTTTATCTGTTTTCCTGATAATACGAACAGTGAAATTAAAATCTGCTGCCGTTACCCGCAATATTATGCTGCACGTAAGCTCTATTACAGCATTAAACGTGCACGTAAACCACAAGGTAATGGAAAAGGCGGAACTTACTTTGGTGCTACTGGATGTGGTAAAAGTTACACTATGCAGTTTTTAACCCGCCTGTTGATGAAGAGTATAGATTTTGCCAGCCCCACAATTGTATTGATTACTGACCGTACCGATCTGGACGAACAGTTATCCCGTCAATTTTGTAACGCAACAAAATATATCGGAGATGACACAATTATATCGGTTAAAAATCGCGAAGAGTTACGTGAAAAACTCGCGGGTTGTAACAGCGGTGGTGTCTTCCTAACAACAATCCATAAATTCACTGAAGGAACAGAATTACTTTCAGAACGTAACAATATTATCTGTATCTCTGACGAAGCACATCGAAGCCAAACTAATCTCGACCAGAAAGTACTTATCGATAACAGTACAGGGCGTATTCGCAAAGTCTATGGTTTTGCCAAATATCTTCGCGATTCACTACCATCAGCAACCTATGCTGGCTTTACCGGAACACCTATTGATGCCACATTGGATGTGTTCGGGGCAATCGTTGATAGTTACACCATGACTGAATCAGTGAAAGATGGCATCACTGTTCCTATCGTTTACGAGGGACGTGCTGCAAAAATCATTCTTGATAACAGTAAACTTGAAGAGATCGAAAAATACTACGAAGAATGTGCCGCCGCTGGCACCAACGAATATCAAATAGATGAAAGTAAAAAAGCATCCGCCAATATGAATGCTATTTTGGGCGATCCAGATCGTCTGCGAGCATTAGCCGATGATTTTACAAAGCATTACGAAAAACGCGTGGCAGAAGGTTCGACGATAAAAGGCAAAGCCATGTTTGTCTGTGCCAGCCGTGAGATTGCCTGGGAATTTTATAAACAACTTAAAACAATACGCCTCGCTTGGTTTGAAGTAAAACAAACTCCAGATAATATCGAACTGACTGAGGATGAAAAAGAAAAATTGCCGCCATCTGAAATGGTGAAGATGGTGATGACACGTGATAAAGATGACGAAAAAACGCTCTATGATTTACTTGGCAACAAGGAACACCGTAAGGAACTGGATAAACAGTTCAAAAATCCAAAATCAAACTTCAAAATTGCCATTGTTGTGGATATGTGGGTAACAGGATTTGATGTGCCCGAATTAGATACTATCTATATCGACAAGCCCCTACAAAAACACAATCTTATTCAGACTATCTCACGGGTAAACCGTAACCTTCAAGGAAAAAGCAAAGGCTTAGTCGTCGATTATATTGGTATCAAACGACAAATGAATCAGGCACTGGCGATGTTTTCCAAAATCGACTCGGTTAACTTTGAAGATATCTGTCTCTCCATTACCGCAGTGAAAGATCACCTTGATTTACTAGAGAATATTTTCCACCATTTCGATAGCCGAGATTATTTTAGTGGTGAGGCTCGAGCACAACTCGCATGCCTGAACTATGCCGCTGAGTTTGTATTACAAAACAAAAAGCGGGAACACCGTTTCATGGCACTAGTCAGACGACTAAAAGCAGCTTATGACATCTGCTGTGGCAGCGAATTATTAACTCAAGACGAGCGCGATCATATCCACTTTTTCTTAGCTATCCGTTCTATCGTTTTTAAACTCACTAAAGGCGATGCACCGGATGTCACCCAAATGAACGCCAAAGTACGAGAGATGATTGCTGATGCGTTAAAATCTAACGGCGTTGAGGAACTGTATACACTGGGTGAAGGCCAAGCAGAGTCTATCGATATTTTTGACGATGACTATATAGCCCGGGTTAACAAGATCAAACTACCCAATACCAAAATCCAGTTACTACAAAAGCTATTGGAAAAAGCCATTAGCGATTTTAAAAAGATCAACCAACTACAAGGCGTCAATTTTTCCCGCCGTTTTCAGGCACTGGTTGAACGCTATAACGAACGCAGGGAAGATGACATCTTAAGTGGGAAAGAATTCGATACATTCAGTCAAGAAATGACCGATATCATCTACAATATTAAAACTGAAATGGGCACCTATGCCAAAATGGGGATTGATATTGAAGAGAAAGCTTTTTATGACATTCTGGTTCATATGCGTGAAAAATATCAGTTCACCTATGACGATGGCAAAATACTCGTTCTGGCTAAAGAAATGAAGCTAATTGTTGATAACACCGCTCAATACCCAGACTGGAGTAAGCGTGACGACATTAAAGCAAAACTCAAGGTTGATCTGATTCTACTACTGCATAAACATGGTTTCCCTCCCGTAGCTAATGATGAAGTGTATTACGGCGTTCTGGCACAAGCAGAAAATTTTAAAATGAATAGGATGAATCAGGCTATATAGAGTGTATTAGCTCAAACTCGATCTGACAGATACCGGTTATTTATACAGGTATCTGTCAGGTTAAATCGGATTTAAATTATTTTCTTCCCAGAAACGTTTTCCATCCAGTAACGTATCCAGTTTGCTTTATTCCAACTCGATCAACTGTCTCTTTTTAGGTTGCTCCCGCATTGCTACAGTAAGTGTTTGTGGTAATGTGATCTTCTTGACATCCTCCTCCTCCTAAAGGACGAGGATTTCTTCGGGGCAATCCGGGAAACTTACCCGCTTTCGCAAAAAATCCATACTATTCTGGATGGCGCGGGTTATCACCGGGCAGAGTTGGTGAAAGATATCGCGTATGTTCTTAATATTGAATTGCATTACCTGCCGCCTTACAGCCCAAACCTCAATCCGATAGAGCGATTGTGGAAGTATATGAATGAGCAGGTGCGTAACAATGTCTATTTTCCGGATGCGAAGACGTTCCGTGAAACCCTTCGTCACTTTTTTCAGGTCACTTTGCCAGAAAAAGCGAAAGAACTTACGACTCGACTGACTGACAACTTTCAGATTTTAATTCCTGCATCTTCAAGTTAGATTGGTATACATAGACATCTTACTACACCGGCTGATGTTATAAATCCTGATCAAACTTATACCTTCTCAGCACGATATAACTAAGATCACCACACCACAGTATTGGTTTACCTGTTGTAGCATATATGCAAGTACCAATAATTAGTGCATGACATCCATCTAATTCATCAAGACTGTTTTTAACCTTAAATTGCTCTTTGAACTCACTTGAAATTTCGCTATTGATACAGACACTTAATCCAGATTTGATATTACCTGCATTTAACCAAATTTTGCCATCTCTTGTTTGTCCAACATCACTAATAAAGCCCCAAAAAATTCTACGAGCACCATCCATCCATGGCGCAACATTAATAAACTCGACAAACAGTTCAGCCCCACGCTCCGGTAAATCGTTAAAAAATCGGTCTTTAAACCCCACCTTTTTATCGGCATAGCATAACCCTTTTGACTGCACCAATTTGTAAAGTAGGTTTTTTAAAGTAAAATGTGCTGGATATTTTAAACTTCCACCATCAATAGTTTTTTTACCCGTGAACTTATGTCCCTGAGGTGTAGTTTCAGAGGTATCCACTACTGTTTTGACATCAATATCATAGCCCTGCGTTAATCCTAAATCTAATACTATGCCGCTGTCAGCGTCTGATGCAGGTAATCCTTTATTTTCATCCCCCTCTCCCACAGCTTCGTATGAGGTCCCCAGTGAGCAGTTTTCCTTGTGATGGGCGCAAAAATGCGGTGCGTCATTTCCGTAACTTGATCGTCTGAACCATGCATTACCCTTACATTCGGTACAAAGCAAACTCCGCCTCTTTAGTTGGATCTCAGCGAGCTGCAATGCGTAAAATGCATCCGCGCTCCATTCTTTTTCATCAATAGTACAGAAAGCTTTATCCACTGCGATCCCCTCGCTCGAGCTACCTATCAATCCTACCATTACTTATTGAAGTGGCACACTAATTTTGGTCACCGTTATAGAGGTGATATTCTCACTTCAATAATTCAACAGGTGACATAATGAAAAGACGTTCCAACCCCGAGTTCAAACTGGAATCCGCCCAGTTAGTCCTTGATCAGAATTACAGTGTGATGGAGGCCGCCAGGCGATGAATGTCAGTAAATCAGCCTTGGGAAGCTGGGTGAGTCAGTTGAGGCAGGAATGGCAAGGGAAATCTCCTAAAGCCCAGCCCATCACGCCGGAGCAAATTGGAATACGTAGCTGAAAAAGAAACTGCAACGTATTGAAATGGAAAACGAAATATTAAAAAAAGCCTCCGCACTCTTGATATCGTGCTGGTGTGACTTGTAGCGGTCAAGAACTTCCGGACAATTTGCTATCGAGAAGTGCTGGCGCGGGATCTGTGGCACTTGAGTAATCGAATAGCCAGAAAACTGCTTTCTCATACGTTGGGCATTTTTGCTAATTTTAAACAAGGTAAAAGTCAACGCGACTGGCTTCAACAAGCCAACGTTATAGGGTGTTAAAGTCGAGCATCGCGTTAAATTGATTAACCTCATATGTTAGGTGAATTTTTGTACCCAATAAAAAATATTTTCAGCCGTAAATAGTGGATTATGAAATCTATAGAAAAAGCAGTGAACAAGCAGTGTCCTCGGGAAAAGAACTCAGAAACTGCTACTCCGGTAGTTCCTTGAAATTATTCGACATGACATTACGAATAGGAAAGAACCATGAATAATTTTAGCTACATCAAGGTATTATTTATTGGAGATATATTTTAAATCAATATATTAGGTTCTGACTAACGCTAAATGATGTAGGTGGAGCCTGTATTATATTTTATGTAAATGCCATTTCTGGAATGACGGAAGTCTGTCCAGAAAGAAGTTTGCTAACAGTAGAGGGTACAATTTCCATTGCTTTAGCAAACTTTTCTTCTAAAGTGAACTTTGTGAGAGCAATATGTTTAATCATTCATTGATTTTATGAGTAATGAGTTCAAGGCTCCAGCGTGAGCGAAGATAACCAAAATCTTGGGGAGAATTGACAGAAGAGCGTGCAGCAGAGAGGATTTTAGCAACGTCAGTGACCGTACATCCATCATGCAGCATCAATAACGCGAGCAATCGGCGGGCATAGTTCTTATTACGCGTTTTATGGATAAGTTTTTCATGTTCTGGCGTTCATCTTGGGATATGGGTGCTTGATAGGTATAACTCGGTCCGTTGGGTGATTTGTGATTTCTCGCAATTGATCAGATCGCAAAAATCGGACTGATTTCCCTCAAGTGATCTATTATTTTGAAATCTTATCTAGTACTGAGAGCAGCTTGAACAACGTTTCCAGCTTGCTTTTTTCAGGACTGTTCCCAAATCCAGAAACCGTACTTTGCTTTATTCCAACTCGATCAGCCGTCTCTTTTTGGGTTAGACGTATTTTTTTAGGTTGCTCCCGCATTGCTACAGTAAGTGTTTGTGGTGATGTGATCTTCATAAATATCCCCTGAAGAGGATAAATACAATATATCCTCTACAAGTTATACAGCGGGTTATTACAACCAAATGAGTTCCCCGCCAATATAATTATGGATTGATATCTAATGATGCAGAAAGGCTATTTGAGAAATAACGCTATTATCAGCCAGACGCTTTAAATAATCATTACTTACAACATCGGATAAATCCCCGGTCCAATCGGCAACCCAGCAAAATACCATCCTACTAACAACACTATCCAAACAGTATAAAACACCAGTGGATAAGGCAGTATTAAGGTGTAATAAGTGCCTAGTTGGGCATTTTTATAATAACGCTGGAGAAATCCCAGAAAGAGCGGCACAAAAGGTGATAACGGAGCCAAGGGCAAGACAGCGGAATCAGAAATACGGAAGACTATCTGGGCAAAAGCAGGATGAAAGCCCAGCAAGACAAACATCGGCACAAAAATCGGTGCCAGAATCGACCAGATGGCCGAGCCACTCGCGATAAACATACACAGGAAAGAGGATAAGAACATTAACCCGATGAAAGCCGGAACGCCTGTCATGCCTAAAGTTTCCAGCATGTCGGTTAACCCTATCGCCATAAATTTGCCCATATTGCTCCAGTTAAAGAAAGCAACAAATTGCGCCAGAGGGAAGACCATGATGATAAAACCCGCCATGCTTTTCATGGGATCAACCAGCAACTCAGGAATATCATTAGGGGTTTTTATCTGTTTTATGGAAACACCATAGGTAATCGAAACCACAAAGAAAAACAGGATAATGACAGGCACAATCCCTTTTATAAATGGCGATGGAATAATTGTTCCGGTCTGTGGATCACGCAATAAGGCATTTTCAGGGACGACTAATAACGCAATAATCCCAATGAAAACTAATGCTGACAGGCCACTCATCAACAATCCACGGTTCTGTTGCGAGGTGAGTTTTTCCAGCTTCTCATTGTGATCACCTTTCCAGGCGAGAAGACGTGGCTCTACAAATTTATCCGTTAAAATTGCCCCTGCAATTGTCAGGACAATCACCGACGTTGCCATAAAATACCAGTTATCAATAACACTAACTTGTAAATCGGGATCAAGTATTTTGGCTGCTTCTGTGCTGATACCCGATAACAGAACATCGGTTGTAACAATCAATAGGTTCGCAGTAAATCCCGAAGCAACTCCCGCAATTGCAGCCAGTAATCCTGCAACGGGATGTCGGCCTACTGCAATAAAAATCAGTGCCCCTAGCGGTGGCATGATAACGAGCGCTGCATCCGACGAAATATGGCTAAAAAAGGCGATAAATAGCACCATATAACTGGCATAACGTTGATTAATGCCAGAAGCCATTTTGTACATCAGTGCTTGCAATAACCCAACTTTTTCCGCAAGCCCCGCACCAATAACCAAGGCTAATATGGCACCAAGTGGAGCAAAGCTACTGAAATTTTTAACGATATTCGGTAATATCCACTGTAATCCTTCAGCACCCAATAAATTTTTAACTCTGATAAGTTCTCCATTGGTGGGATTTTTTACACTCAAATCAAACCAGGAAAAAATAGCTGTCGCTATCATTAATACAGCGGTTAAATAAACGAATAAAACAAAAGGATTTGGAATTTTATTTCCGATTCTTTCAATCCAACCAAGAATACGCCCCGGACTCTTATTTACAGGAATAGTTACTTCGCTCATCGTTATTTCCTTTGTGCTTGCTGTCGTTATTATTTTGTCATCAGGTAGCATCGAAATAAGGGAGATGCCGGGCGATAGTCGCCAAGGTTTTTACTGCGGTTGTCATCACATTTTCATCAAAGTCAAACCGCTCATTATGGTGACCCGCGCTCAGTTCTGCGCCGAAAATCAGGTAGGTAGCTTGACCGCCATTTGCTTTGACACGTTCCATAAAATAGGTCGCGTCCTCCGAACCCGCAGGTTGCTGACGGCTTTTGACAACAGATGAAAGCTCTGAAATATATTGCTGGGCTTGCTGGTAAATAAAATCGACCCATGCAGGGCTAGGTGGGCTACTTTGCGCAGCACCCATTAACGCTATTTCATATTCAACACCCTGCATTTTTGCCGCCCCATCAATAATATTCAGGGCTTGATGGTAGACAAACTCATTGATTTCATTGGTTTTGCCACGTGTTTCTACTTTCATTAAGGCATAGTCAGGGATAACGTTACGGCCAATGCCTGCCCGCAATACTCCGACGTTGATGCGTGAACTACCCTCGCTATGGTGAGCAATAGCATGCAATCCTAAAGTTGCGTGAGCGGCAGCTAATAAAGCATTTTTTCCCTCTTCAGGTTTGGCGCCAGAATGGGCAGCAACGCCACGATAAGTAACATCGATTTTGGTAGTGGCAAAAAAATTATCACTCCCGCAGACCAGTTCTCCTTGAGGTACACCAAGGCCAATATGGATAGCGATAAATAAATCAACATCATCAACTACCCCCGCTTCCACCATTGATTTTGCCCCTCGAGTTCCCTCTTCCGCAGGCTGAAAAATCAGTTTTATTTTTCCTGTCAATTGGCTTTCATATTTTTTCAAGATATGAGCAAGCCCCAGGCCAATTGCTGTATGACCATCGTGCCCACAGGCATGCATCATATTTGCGTTGCAAGAGGAAAAACCTTCCGCGTAAGGGAGATGTTGATGAATTTGCGCCTCATTCTGGTCAAGGGCATCCATATCAACCCGAACAGCCAGCGTTGGCCCAGGTTTGCCTGTATCGAGTGTCGCAACAATCCCCGTAAATCCACCTGAAAAATGAGGCAACCATGCAGTCAAAGCACCTTGCTTAATCGCGCGCTGTTCCTGTGCTTGTAATGCCTGCTCCGACGGTACACCCATTCGGGAGTCTGCTTTGATAACCTCTTTTCCCATTTTTAGGCTATAACCTAAACGATGCAGTTCATCTGCCACGATAGTTGCGGTTCTGAATTCGAACCAACCTGACTCAGCAAACTGATGAAAATCACGGCGCCAGCTTTGTAATTTTCCGGCAATTTGCTGAATAGATTCGCTTAATAAAATATCCATAATCATTATCTCTTTTAGTTGTCTAAAAAATGGAGAGTGTTTTGCTTTATTTCATCAATATTGATTCACGTTAATAAATAAAGTTAATCCGATTCCAATTAAATTACTTCCATTTAATCATTAGAATAATTAATAAATATTTTCACTCTCTAATGTGGAACCTATTTTTATTACTCCACTCTAATGTAGACAGTAAATTCCATTTAAATAAGATACAATTAACTTTTCCTATATAATTAAAAGTTATCGCAAGAGAAAAAAATGACGACACCAATAAAACTCAATCAACTGCGTGCTTTTGTTGAAATTAACCGTCACGGCAGTATCAGAGCTGCAAGTCGTTTTCTGTCACTCTCCCAGCCTGCTTTAACTAAAGCAATACGCGAGTTGGAGGATGCGCTCGGTACAAAATTATTTATCCGTAGTAATCAAGGTATTCATTTAACCGAATGTGGTAAAGGTTTTCTACAACGTGCCAGCTTAATACTTGAAGAACTTCGGATTGCTCAGGAGGATATTCAACAACGTATTGGATTAATTGGTGGTATTGTTAATATTGGTGTTGCCGGCAGTATTACGCGTACCATTATGCCAAAGGTCATTACACAGTTTCATCGTGATTACCCGACAGTAAAATTAAGAGTAGTAGAGGGACAATTATTGACAATGTTACCTCAACTCAGACAAGGTGAATTGAATTTTACCGTAAATACTTATTATCCCGGCAATCTGGATGCAGAATTTAATTTCGAAAAACTGATGGAAAAAGAGTACAAAGTCATTGTACGAAAAGGACATCCCAAAGCGAATGCCACTTCTTTGGAGGAATTAGTGGATTGTGACTGGACTATGCCAACACCAAAAGGCACTTATTATCACCGATTATTTGAGAATTTTTCATCGCTGAATAAACCCCCTATCTTTAGTGTGACGTGTGAAACATTGATGTCTTGTATGAGCTTAGTTGCTGAAAGTGATTTTTTAACGATTGTGGCGGTAGATGTCGTCAATGAAGCTTTATTTGATCAGCAATTTGTCGCTTTAAACCTTAAAGAACAATTGCCGTTTGCAACTTTTGGACTGATTCAACGCAGGGATACAAAATTAACTCCCGCTGGAGAACATTTAGCGAGGCTTTTTCGGATGTATTGCCGTGATTGATTTTTAATAACTCAAGAAAAATTAATTGCAAATTGATCACCATAACCTTCCAATAGTGTATTTAGCTCATACTCCATTGTATCTTAAATCCAGGTGATAAAACTTTGCCAGTGATATTTGGCTTGTTTCGAGACGATTTCAATCAGGTTCAGCTCTGGGCTGTAGTCGGGAAGGTAGCCATCGACAAGTTGTGTCATACATATTTAATGTATGAGAGTCGAGTTGGTCCAAAATTCTTGATTGTCTGATTATATCCCTATTCTTCATTTGTTTTTTATCCTTGCAAGAATATAAATAATAAATATTGAGACAGGAAATAAAAATAATGTAAAATGCATATCATGATTTTTAATAAATTTAAAAAAATCAGGGAAATTCAAGACGTAAATAAACGTAGATATATTATTTATTAGGGCAATTAAGAAGACAGAAAAAATCATTCTCAAACTGTACTTTAATTTATTTCGGAAGAAGAATATTGTGGCACATAAAAAAAACAGAAAATTGTTAGCCAGCATTGCATAATCTGTGATCTGAATAAAAAAAGACAATTCAGATGGGGTGTATTCCTTGTTTGTCCACAGAGCTATTACTTCTTTTATAGTTAAATCAATAGAAATAAATTCTATATTACTAAAAATAAACAAAATTGTTATTATCAGTATATTGAGTAATGACTTAATCCACATTCAACCCTCCCTATTATTTTTATCAGTTCTAAAATCAACCTAGCTAAAAAATTCTTTATCTTACCAATAGTAATTGCATGTTTTTGATACACCGCAGGACAGGATATACCAGAATTATTTATATATTCTAGTATAGGTGACAATAAAGCATGAAAATCATGATTAATATCGTATATTAAACAAATAGATATGGTTACCTGTGTTACATTTTGTTTAAGATGACAGATTCAAACCACACTGACGCGCTACGCTTGTCTTCTCCGAGTTACCGGGCTAATACATTAAGCGCCATCCGCCAATTTATAGGATTTCTCTTTAGGTTTCGCAGTCCCTATTTGTCGGGCATTTAGTTTCATTTTTGGGACATATTTAAAATCGAAGTGTAGATGCCCCAGATTATTCCCCTTGGTGCATGTTGATTGCAACAGACTGGAGTTGTAGTGATGTGATGGACGGCCCCTTTTTCAGCGGCAAAGAGTGCCACCTTTCTTTCCGATGCACTGAATTTTTCGGGAGAGAACCTATCATGAATACGATCAAAGTCGTTGGCATTGACCTCGCCAAAAACGTTTTTCAAGTCTGTGTCTGGATGGCGGACGGTTCTGTCGCCTCGAACCGAAAAATCTCACGGCAAAAATTGCTTGATACCGTGCGCTCTTTTCCGCCCGGCACTGTCATTGCGATGGAAGCTTGTGCAACATCTCACTACTGGGAGAGAACGCTGCAAGCGATGGGATATACCGTCAGGTTAGTCCCGACTCAACACGTCAAAGCCTTCAGCCATCATCAAAAAAACGATGCCAATGATGCGCTGGCTATTGGTGAAACTGCCTGTCGTCCAGGTCTTCATTTTGTTCCCGTCAAGACCGTGGAACAGCAAGATATCAAGGCACTGCGTAGTGCCCGGCAACTCATGGTGGAACAGCGTACCGCACTTGCTAACCAAATGCGGGCTTTTCTCGCTGAATCGGGACGGATTGTGCCTGCCGGCATTCAAAAACTTCAACAGCCTCTCCCTGATATTCTGGAAGATGACAGCACTAACCTGTCTTGTGTACTGCGTCGTTTATTGCATACCTTATGGGAAGAGATGCAGCATTTGAACACCGGCATTCATGACATGGATAACGAAATAGCGGCACTTTCCCGTCAGCAACCGGGTTATGAGCATCTGCTCACTATTCCCGGCGTTGGTCCCCTTATTGCGGCCGCCTTCGTGAGTGACGTCAGTGCGTCCCAATTTGCCAATGGCCGGCAACTTTCAGCCTGGTGTGGCCTGGTTCCCCGGTAACACAGTTCAGGAGGAAAAAACCGTCTGTCTTCCTTGAGCAAAAATGGTAATCGTCATCTGCGAACGTTAATCATTCACGGTGCCCGTGCCGTGATGCGTTGTGTTCAAAGACGGGATGATTATCTGGGAGAGTGGCTGAGAAAACTGATTGACCGGTGCGGGTTCATGAAAGCCACGGTGGCTTTAGCCAACAAACTGCCCCGGATTATTTGGCGTGTTCTGCGGGATAATGTGGATTTTAATATGCAAAAAGCTTTTCTGTCCGTTAATTGAGTCACCTAAAACGGGCATTTTATCGAGTTTGCAAACACTGATGAGAAAACGGCTACCGTCCCTGTCATAGCCTGAGTTATACCAAGGTAGTGATAGACCGGTGTAGTGATAAGGAAACAGGGTGCGGATGACATCATGGCGCGGACAAATGAGTCCATAATGACGCCGGATATATGGTCGCAAACCGTATCAATTTAGTGCTTGCACAACCGGGGCGTCCATATAGGGTCAAGAAATGCCGGACACATTTCTGGCCTCTTCCCACTGCCTTTCGTATTCAGCAGGAGAAATTCCCCCATCAAATACCATTGTGCTATAGCTGGTGGTTTTTGTCCAAATCCCGATTACTCCAAAATGGAACAATTAAGCCTAATCAAATAGTTATGGTGCAGCCTGAGATATTGCCGAAGAGTTGTCTAATTTGCTGAATTGGTTTAATTTCGTGTGCTGTACGGAATCACTTTGCTGGTGGATTTATGGGCAAGATGTAAATATGCAGCTTGGCATCTATACACGATCATGGCTTCTAGGTTGATACAATTGAGAACACTAAAATGGAATTACATGGCCTTACCATCGTCCCTATTCCCCAACGATTAGGCCAATATTTTTCCTCAAACCATGTTCTAAAATTATGACGGTTCGGGAAATGGACGCAACCAAAATTGGGATCAAAAAAATCAACACTATCGAAAGTTACTGCTAGCCCGACAGCATGATTTTCATATGCTAAAGCTTCATAACCTGCATGGGTAGTAGCTAAGTTTTTTACAAAATTGTCTCCATCATATCGGCTGGCATTCATAGTAGATAATCTGTTTTCCTTCAGAAATTCTAGGTGATCCATACTATTAGCTTTAAGGTTTTCAACTATTTTTATATAGCTAGGTAGTCTTATATTTCCGGGGAATAAGTGAGACTTTCCTAATTTGTGCATCTTTACCCAAGCCATTACCAAACTACTACAGGCCCCATTTTGCATAGTCGAAGAGAACTTAAGGGGGAAGTGTCGAGTTTGATTGAAGTGAAATACCCAATTTCCTTTAAATTTATCAGCATCTAATAACGACATTTTTAAATATCCCCCATTCGCTATGATTTTGGATTACGTCAAAAAGATTAAGGGTAAAAAATAGGATATATAGGTTTTGTCTAATGTAAAGAGTTTTAATAAAGACTCTGAACAGGCTCCATATTCAAATGAATTAGGCTGATTCTGGTAAAACGTCGGAATTAAACCTAACCTACTGATATTTTCAAAAAACTGCATTGCAGGAAGCCGGGCGATATGGGAATTCCCATAATGGTTCAAACGCTGAGTTTCAGAGTGTTTGAACTTTATCAATGGGTTATAAGGTCGGGTAAAAGTTTTCCGCGACCCTGTGGGCTACGCCCTAAAAAGGGCTTTGCATTGCCCGTAATACCGGAGCTTTGCCCTTGCGGGTTGGTGGTGCTTGGCGAAATAACAATGTCACTTTTATTAGATCTCCGGCGTTTATTGTTATTGTATTAATTGGTCAAAACTAAGAATAATGATATTCGTTCCTAAAAAATATTATCTTGTTTTTTTCATGACACTAAAGTTTCAACTTTTATATTTATATTAAAATATAGGGGGTATCATGAATGTAATGAATAACACTAATTATATTATTTCAGTTAGTGTCAACAGATGGAGTATTGAGTCCGGAGAAGGTGATGGTTGGATGGATATTCAACCAAGCGATACTGAATATTGGACTCGTTCAGATTCCCGAGGTTATATTGTTTCAATAGCGTCAGAAGGGGAGACAATTTCGTATTTTGCTCTGTCTGATAGCTCTATCGTTGTCTATGAGGATTACATTGAAGATGACGGTCAGATAATAAAACCAGCAACCGATAGAACATAACCAAGAATACCCGCATATTTATCTATCCCCTAAGCGTAAATTCCCGCTTAGCCCTACTGGACAAATTTGTCTAAATTAACCCTACCGCCAAATGTGGCGGTAGCCGTTCGCGCGGTCATGAACCCAATGGTTAGATCGTTTAGGGAAAGTAGTATTCACGTTCAATGAATGTTCCTATTACCTTATCGTGCATCACTTCGGATTTAGAATAGCCTATCGTTTTTCGATTTAACCTTTTTATACGGATACGAAGAGTCAGGTTGGTTCTTTCTATACGTTGGGTCAAGGCCTTTCCTGTGAGATGTTTTTCCTCAGGAAGGCAATCATAAACGGCATAATTATCCGTACAGTAGAACTGGATATCGAAAGGAGCCAGAAGAGCCAACAATTTTTTCAGCGTTTTCCTGCTGCGATCACCAAATACATGAGCCACAATCCGCTTCATCAAGGGTTCCCAAGCATACCAGAGCCAGCGTTGGTTTTTTCTTGTTACCGACAAATGACCATTGCTCGTCTAGTTCACAGATAATCTGGATATCACTTCCTGCCAGAGGCAATGTGGTTACCTGTCTGGGGGTGAGGTTTTTAATGTGCGAATGACCGTGTTAATGCCGACCTTCAGGACGCGAGCGGTATCCCTGACACCGGCGTTATTCATCGCCATATCAATAATCCGCTCTTTCATGCCAGGATTACAGGCTTGATAGGTATAGGTTAGTTGAAAAGTTTTATGGCAGGTGTAACAGTGATAGCGGGGATGGCCAGTGCGCCCTTTTCCATGTCCTTTCACCTCTTCTGTTTTGTGACAGTAACGACAAACCACATCAACTTTAGCCATCTCTCACCCATAATAAAAAGTGGGGACTTTATCACAACATCTAATCATTGGGAACATGACCCGGTTCCGCCTCTGCTGCAAATATTGTTAAGTGGATCCGTAACAGCAACGCCCCTCTGAAAGAAACCGAGATTCGCATTCAACTGGATGCATTAACTGTTAATAGCAATTCACGGTATCGATATCTTGGTAGCCGTAAAAGCGCTCGTACTGACCAGGGTAACCCATACGACGTGTTGTTTCGTACAGGAAACCTACGAAATACACGGTATGAACTGTATGTCCAAGAACTGCACGGTATATGGGATATTGGCGACGATGGCAGAACGCCAGTTCAGATTGCTATCCCAAGGCCATGTGATCGGTTAGTACTTGAAGCGAGGAATGAATTATTCACGGAATTCCCGGAGGATGAAGGTGACATCCGTCTAAAGGCTCTGCGTGAAGTTATTGTTCGGGAAGGACGTATTTAGACGAAAACTCATTGAAGCTTATGACGGCAGATGTGCGGTAACAGGTTGTTCTATCCAGGTGTTACTAGAGGCTGCTCATATCACACCTTATGCCGGTGCCTGGCATACCCGCGCCCAGCATGGTTTGTTATTGAAAGCAGATATTCATACTTTATTTGACCGTGGTTTGCTCTGGATTGATACCGAATTGAAAATAAGGATATCAGAACAGCTAGCTGGGACAGAATATGCAGAGTTAGATGCACGATACTTAAGATTACCAAAAGATAAGAAAGACTGGCCGTTAATCACTCATTTGCTAAATCATCGGCAATATTGGAGTGATAAAGATAATGACGATGAATGCACTTAATCCAGTAACGTCCCCTCCTCGCTCATAGCGGGATTAATGAGACTAAATCATGTCCACTCCTGATTAAGAGTGGACTATAAACATGGTAATCGCTTAATGAAACATAAGCTTTATTGAGAGTATTTTTTAACTATGCATGATAAGATTTAGCGAATTGACTTCATCCAAATCATATTTTTTAGTAAACCTTTTCCACCTTTCGACAAGAGCTCCGTGGTTAATTTTATACGTTACATGCAGCTTTTTACCATGATACCTTACGTACTCTTTATCTTGGATCTGTGGAGCAAAGTAAATTAAGAATGAATCCGGATCGATTGCAAATAGGTCCAGATCATAAAGAGTATGCATGTCACAACGCAATAATAGTCCATTGCTTACATGATTATGTGTATCATTTTTGTATGCAGTGATATGTGCCGCTTCGAGGATATCAACGATTTCACAGCCACTTACTGCACATTTTGCTTCTTGAGATAACAAAGTGTCACGGAAAGCTTTTTGCCCACGCCTTTGCTTAATTTGCTGTAAAACCGCCTTACGCTGATCATCTACATCGAGAGGAGTATCATCAATGTCAGCTTCAGAAGGGTCCAACTGAATGATGCCACTAAATAGGCTACTTGCCCATTCAAAATCAATTTCTTGAATTGAACTTTGAACGTTGTAACGCGGGGTATGAGATATTAAATCCATCATGGAGATAGAATTAATGGGCATATAGTTTTTATTATACTCAGCTTTAAATTTAAGTGCTGGCACGTTTTCTACTTTAGGCTGTTCAAATTCATGCTCATTGCTGCAGCGCCACTTTGGATTTTTAAATTTCCGAAGGGTCAACTTTGCTGGTGTGCAATTCTCATATGGACATCGGTTACGAGCTTTTAGATATGGGGTAGATGATAAATTGTCTATAACTGATATACCCAGAACATTATCCCTATCAGTTACTATGACAATATCTCCTTTTTTGACTTGCTTATGGTTTGGAACAAAGTTGTCATATTGGTAAAAACTAGTTGAGTCATCTTGATAACCATTATTCCCAAAGTACCGGAGATCATCCTTACCTACTGCTTTAAAAGACCATGCTTTCTGATTCATCCATTTGATTCCATCATAAAAATTACAATTGAATCATAAAGCAATAATGGGATGTTGAGAACAATCTGTACAATACTTGAGCTCCTGTAACACATCAACCATAAATGATAGCTCCCAACGTCCCCTCCTCGCTCATAGCGGACCTTCAGCAGCCCATAGGTTTCTGCTTTGTGCCAGGAGCGGGACATCACGGCCATTAAACCGCGTTAGGCCTGAAATTTCAAAGCATATGGTTCATTTAGGGGATACTGACATCAGCATCGGAGAGGCGAGTTTATTCCCCCTGTGGTAATAATAAAGTGCAAAGCAAAACTGAGTGTCAGCGGCTATACACTTTGAATATTAGTTATCGAATTTAAAGACTACACAATTATTGCGCTCTATTTGTCAATTTGAATTACCAGAAAAATTAAGGCATTAATAGCACATCTAAGCAGCCTAGAGAGAAAACTATGGAGATGGATGACTGGTGGTTTGGTTGGAAGGGGTTCACGCCCGAGCTACCCTGCCCTGGCAAGGTTGTATTAATGGTTGGTGCGGGAATTTCGATAGAGTCCCCGACGCAACTACCTGGAGGAAACGCTCTAACTGAAGCACTGCTCGACCATTTATTAGACAACGACGCGGCTTCCGAAATAAAAACGGTGTTTAGCCAATGTGAACAGTGGATGGGACGACCCCTGCCGCGCGGGAACTGTTGCGTATATTTTCAAACCGTCCTCCGAATGCGAATCACCATCTGATTGCCGATTACCTGCTTGAGCACCATGGCTGGTGTATTACCACTAATTTTGATGATTGTATCGAACAGGCTAGTCACTATCAGATACCTGTGCATGTGATCGATCCTGATACCAAAGCCTTTGATATCCTGCATCGAGAATACGGCGAAGACTGGGGTATTATCAAGGTACACGGCACCATAGAGCATGGCTGCTCTGGGCTAGGCGCAACGCTTGCAGACCTAGAACACGGACTGCCGGAGGTGATCAAAACGTTGCTCGAACAGGTAACCGTTCAGGCAGATTTAATGGTGGTAGCAGGCTACAGCGGTACCGACCATTTTGACATTAATCATTGGATCCGTGAGCGCTGGAATGGAGATCGTTCGACCCGTTTGGTATGGATTGGTCACAGCTTGAAAGTGGAGGAAGAGTTCTGGCAACCCGACGATCAGGAAAATCGCGAACCGAGAGTCTATTGGCAAGGAGCCTTTAGCGGTATGAAGATTCAATACGGGCCAACGGCAGAACTATTGACCACCTTACTTGGAATTCCTAGTAGAACTTTAGCCCATACTGGAGAGGGTAATGATTGGTGGCGAACTGCGCTAGCTGAATATTACATCCCGACGGAGAAAGAAAAGTACCTTACCGGTACACGCCTGGCCAGCTCTATGGGTCTTGGCCAACTAGCCGAGGAGCAACTCCGCTATTTGAAGCGCCGTCTGGAGAACGACAATTTGTTAGTGCCTTTTGAAGCTGAGATTTACTACTCCCGGGGTTTTATTGCCGGGGCGCTATTGGTACAAAACTATCTAAAATCCCCGCACGAAAAAGCCAGAAAAGTGAACCGTACAGGCCTAATTCGCGCTAAAGATAAACCAGCAAAAGCGCTTTTATTTTATCTTGCGCGGTGGATAAGGAGCCCACTCCAACTCTCACTTGATGAGCAAATCGACGCGTTTGGCTGTCTACTCGATATCGCTGAACGGAGGCAAAAATGGCGACTCTGGCAAAGTAAACCGTTGCGACGCCTCAACGAAAAGATATGCATCGTTTTCCGTCGGTATTTCATGAAGCTTGAGAATACTAAGCTGACTCTGTATCTGCATGGAAGGATACAAATGCAGTCCATTCGCATGGGCACTTTGTTTTACGACGAAGAGGTTTTCCCCTTTGGAGAAGTCTGGAATTTACTATACCGCGAGAGCAGTCCGCCGAGTTTTTATACCCCGTACGGTCCGGCAATCCCTGGTTTTTATCTTACTGAACGCAGCACTGCCCGTGAAGAAGATCGCATAGCAGACTTGGTGCTGGCCAATATTAATTACGTCAATATCCTGCTTTCCGCTCTGCGGCGTCGCTGGCCTAAGGGCAGCAAAAGTGTATTCAAGGAAAGGCAGCAGAGGGAAGGGTATTTAGATTCGGGAGACTATGTTGTTACGTATATCTTGCGACTATTAGATGAAAGTTCCCAGATCGTCAGCGTCCTGAATGCACCGCATTTGCAGATCCATATAGCCAGAGCATGGATTAGGGCGGACAGCATTTTAGGCGGTATTGAATACTGGAAACAGCAGCGGCTTTATCTTGGTACTCCTCCATCGCTGAAGAGCACTTAGGTGTAAGTGGACATTCTACCCGGTTTTCCCATTATGTCTTTTACTTTGCCATTATCATTGATTTTACGGCAAAGCAGGCTGATGTGACCAGCCGTCATTGTCCAAGCATTCGATGTAAGTATGCACGTCGGATTCCGTTCCTCGCTCACAGCGGACCTTTAACTCAGTTTGATGTGGTTCAATGATTTTGGTCACCGTCATAGAGGTGACCAAAATCATTGAACCACATCATAGCGCATAATCGCGGTAACACGTTGTTGTAGGCGTTTTGCCACGTCATTCTTCCCCGCCTCATCGATCGCCGTTATAGGGGCGAGTAGCTGGCTGGTCTTTAACTTGCGAATGTCGAGCTTTCCGATATGGGGGAAAATATACAACTCTAAGTAACGTAGTACCCTTGCCCGGTGATCGTCGCTCCAGTTCTTTTGTTTATCGTGCCACTCACGCGCAATGTGCTCAAAAGTAAATGCCCCCACAGCTTCAAGTTGTGCCCCCTTTTGAATGTCTTTGGGGTCTACCCCGTCTGCTAATGCTTTCTTTGCTTCATCACGTTTTGCGCGAGCTTCCGCGAGGGTTACTGTCGGCCATACGCCAAAAGCCAAACGATCTTCTTTCCTATCTCTTGGGCGTCTGTATTTTAAACGCCAATACTTACCGCCGCTGGGGGTAATTTCCAGATACAAGCCGCCACCGTCAGCAAGTCTATATTTTTTGTCTTTTGACTTTGCAGTCTCTACTTGTCTAGCATTGAGCTTCATTTGGGAGCACCTCAATTAACCTAACCGAATGTTCCCCCAAATGGCATAGATTGCAATGGACACTATGAGATATTGTTAGAAGTACTATTATTGATTTTATTAGGTTTTTTGGATTTTGTAGACGATGTGGGACAGCTACGTAAGTGTAGATGGTGCCGAAGGCCGGACTCGAACCGGCACACCCGAAGGCGGTTGATTTTGAATCAACTGCGTCTACCGATTTCGCCACTTCGGCACTGAAATGATTCGGAGAACGGGGGTCATTATACCTGTCAGAAGCGCATTCGCAACACTTATCCTTTCGATTTTGTTCAAGTGTCGAAAAAAGAATCTCTTATTCTATTTTTTCACCAAACTTTTACCCGTAATGCTTAAAACCCAACCAACTTTTCCATCACACCCCGCCAATTCCTCCTCACATAATTCCTTCCAACCAATAGACAATCCATAAGCTCCTTATATAATTCAAAACAATACACTGCTATGAGGGAAATTATCATGACTATTATCAGTTGGATTTTTACAGGTATCCTGTTGGGTATCGTTATTGGTGCCATTATGGCGATATTTAAGAAAAACAAATAACGGCTTTATTCCCCCCACTTGAATGCTCCCTGATTGGTTAATCCAAAAATGAAAAAACGGCTATATAAACTGTGTGCAGTTTCCGTCATGGCATGGGCGATTTCAGCTTGTGCAGATTCTGGTCATTCACACCAGAAAAAATTTCAGCAATCCAATGTGCAACCGGCAAAATGGGAAGTGTTCGAGAGTAATAACAATATCAAGAAAATAACTACGGCATTGGTCGATCAGTATTCCCAATCCATCTTCGAAGAGGGCAATCCTTTGGGAATGGCGATGGTGGTCATCGATAATAATCAAGTCATACATCGCAGTTTTGGAGAAACTTATCCTGGGAGCGGCGTTCGGCCACGCCAGGATTCTTTAATTCGTATTGCTTCTATTACCAAACTGATGACCAGCGAAATCATGGTTAAGTTGGCACAGAAGAAACGTCTCAAGATTACCGATCCGTTGCAGAAATACACTTATTACGATGTCCTAGTGCCGGATTATGGTGCAAACCAACCAATCCGACTATACCATCTGGCGAGTCATACCAGTGGATTGCCTCGGGAACAGCCTGGTGGAAAATGGGGACGCCCTGTGTTTATTTGGCCGACCCAATCGAACCGCTGGACTTGGCTGAAAACCGCAGGAATAGATGCCACGCCCGGTACGACGGCTTCGTATTCCAATCTGGCCTATGATTTATTGGCTGATGCCCTTTCTAAAGCAACAGGAAAACCCTATACCCGTCTGCTACATGAGGAGATTACCCGTCCTTATCGCATGAAAGATACGACACTGACGCCCACACTATCCCAATGCGCTCGCTTGATGGCAGGGGTTAAATCCAGTCCTTGCGTAAACACCATTGCCGCCGCAGGCAGTGGCGGGATTTATTCCACTCCCGCAGATATGCAACGCTGGATGCAGCAATTTTTATCCTCCCATAATCAGTTAAGGAAGCAGACTGCCAGCCGTGAACAAGGTATCTACTTTAAGCGTGCCGATTTGAAATCAATCAAAGGGATGGATGTTGCGGGCCTGGCGGATGGTATTGGGCTCGGCTGGGTATATATGGATGCCAAAGGTATTTACCAGAAAACAGGGGGCGGCGGTGGGTTTAATACCTATATGGCAATGATCCCTGAAAGCAATATCGGCGTATTTGTGGTAATGACCCGCAAGGAGCAAAGTAAATTTAGTCGTGTGACGAGCGGCGTTAATGAATTAGTTACCGCACTGGCGAGCAATCATAATCAAATTTAGTTTATTACAAAGAAACCGCCCCCACTATTGAAGGTGGAGGCGACGGATAATTTTGCTGAAATATCAGGTTATTATTTTCTATATAAAAGTAAGTAAACACTCACCACGAAAAACAACAGACTCGGCAGCAGTGCTCCTAATATCGGTGGCATACTATAAACCAGACTGAGTGGGCCGAATATCTCATTCAAGACATAGAACACAAAGCCCATGCTGATACCCACTACAACCCTGAATCCCATCGGCACGCTACGCAGCGGCCCGAAGATAAAGGAGAGAGCCATCAGCATCATCACCGCAACCGATAAAGGTGCGAAGATTTTCTTCCACATATTAAGCTGATAACGTCCGGCATCCTGTTGGCCCTGTTGCAGGTAGGTAATATATTGATGCAGGCCGCGTATGGAAAGCGCTTCAGGCTCGAGGGAAACAACGCCTAACTTTTCTGGTGTCAGCCGGCTTTTCCAGTCCGCAGAAATACGTTGTGATCCAGTGATCCGCCCATCTTGGGTTAAATCGGATTCTTCAACCTGAGATAACTTCCATTGATGGTTATCTTTGTCATACACCGCTGAAGCCGCATACCTTATGGATAACAGTTTTTGGTTGTCATCAACATGATAGATGTTAATGCCGTTCAAGGCGTTATCCTTCCCGACACTCTGGATATAGACAAAATCATAGCCATCTTTCGCCCAAAGCCCTTTGGTGGTGGACATCAATGAGCCACCATACATTTTTTGCGAGCGATAATTACGGGCAAGCTGCTCTCCTTGCGGGGCAACCCATTCGCCAATGACCATCGTCAGCAAGACCAGTGGGATCGCGGTTTTCATGACTGATCCCGCCACTTGCAAGCGGGTAAAGCCAGAGGCCTGCATAACCACCAGCTCACTACGTGTTGCCAGTGCTCCCAAGCCCAATAAGGCCCCAAGCAGAGCAGCCATTGGGAAGAAAATCTGAATATCTTTGGGAATGCTCAGCAAGGTATAAATGCCAGCGGAAAGTGCGGTATATTCCCCCTGTCCGACTTTGCGGAGCTGATCGACAAACTTAATAATGCCGGAAAGCGATACCAGCATAAATAAAGTCATCAGAATGGTTTGCAGGATGGTCCGGCCAATATATCTATCCAATACCCCAAACATTATGACGCTCCTTGGGTCTTAAAGCGCGAACGCAGTTTGCGCATGGATACGGTATCCCACAGATTAAGCGCCACAGCCAAAGCAAAATACGCACTATTGATCAACCACATCCAAAACAGGGGATCAAGTTTGCCTTTACTGCCATTGGAGTGCAGGGAGCTTTGCAACAGGAAAAAAATCAGGTAGAGCAACATGGCTGGCAGCATACTGAGTATCCGCCCCTGACGCGGGTTCACGGCACTTAACGGCACCACCATCAACGCCATGATTACCACCGAGACAACCAATGTCAAACGCCAGTGAAATTCTGCACGAGAGTCGTTGTCGGTGTCATGCCAAAGCTGTTCAATCGATTTTTGTTCAACTTTGTTATCGATATCTGCTTTTTGGTGCCCAATCACAGCCTGGTAATTAGTGAACTCAGTAATGCGGAAGTCACGCAACAGTGCCGTACCTTCATAGCGCATTCCTTGATGGAGTACCGCCACCTGATTACCATTCGGGCGCTCTTCCATATGCCCGCCATCTGCAATGACCACAGAAGGGCGCTGCTCATTCGCCGGACGGAGCTGAGCCAGAAAGACATTTTCAAAAGAATTGCCCTTCACGTTACCGATATACAGCACCATATTGCCATCACGAGAAGGCTTAAACCGCCCTTCCATAATCGCCGCAAGGCTTGGATTGGCTTTTGCATCCGCCAGTACTTGCGCTTTATATTTGGCAGACCACGGCGTGATCCAGATAACGTTAGCTGCCGCCAACGCTGATGTGAACAGAGCCAGAATAAGGGCTGATTTCACCAAGACACTCTTGCCCAACCCGCAGGCATGCATGACGGTGATTTCACTTTCGGTATAGAGTTTGCTGAACGTCATTAATACCCCAAGAAATAAACTCAGGGGCAAAATAAGCTGCGCCATCTCTGGCACACCTAAGCCTAACAACGATAAAACCAAATTTGCGGGAATATTCCCTTCCACCGCCGCACCTAATACTTCAACTAATTTCTGGCTGAAAAAGATCAGCGATAAGATGAACAGTATTGCGATTTGGCTTTTCAGGGTTTCCCGTACTAGATATCTAATGATGATCACGCTTATTACGCCTGTGAAAACTTGTCTTTTTGCAGGAAAGTCGCTAACTTCGTCGTATATCTACCATTTATATGAATCAGTTTGGCTTCCCCATCGCTAAAATGATACCAAAGCATTCCATATATTGGTTCCCAATTAGAACATAGTTATCGTTATCTAAGTACCAAAAAATAATATGCTTAGCTTAACATAACCGTTAATTTTCTTTGGGATGAATGAATGTGGAACGCGGTATTTTAGCGATTGTATCCGTCTTTGTCTTTAAGATTCAGGAGAACGCATGGAGTTTAGTGTAAAGAGCGGTAGCCCGGAGAAACAGCGCAGTGCCTGTATTATTGTCGGCGTGTTTGAACCCCGCCGTCTTTCCCCTATCGCAGAGCAACTTGACAAAATAAGTAATGGCTATATCAGTGCCTTATTACGCCGTGGTGAACTTGAAGGCAAGGTAGGTCAAACCTTGTTGCTACATCATGTTCCGAATGTACTGTCCGAGCGTATTTTACTGGTTGGATGTGGAAAAGAGCGTGAACTGGATGAACGCCAGTATAAGCAAATTATCCAGAAAACGATCAATACTCTCAACGAAACCGGCTCAATGGAAGCCGTTTGTTTCTTGACAGAACTGCATGTGAAGGCGCGCAATAATTACTGGAAAGTACGTCAAGCGGTCGAAACAGCCAAAGAGTCACTGTATGTTTTTGATCAACTCAAGAGCAGCAAAAATGAACTGCGTCGCCCACTGCGCAAAATGGTGTTCAATGTACCGACCCGCCGCGAATTGACCAGCGGTGAGCGCGCTATTCAGCACGGTCTTGCCATTGCATCGGGTATCAAGGCGGCAAAAGATCTCGCCAATATGCCCCCCAATATCTGTAATGCTGCGTATCTGGCATCACAGGCGCGCCAACTTGCTGACAATGTAGCCAATCTGACGACCAAAGTCATTGGTGAAGAGCAGATGAAAGAGCTGGGTATGAATTCTTATCTGGCGGTTGGTCAGGGTTCGCAGAATGAATCCCTGATGGCAGTTATGGAGTATAAAGGCAGCACAGATGCCAATGCGAAACCTATCGTATTAGTGGGCAAAGGGCTGACTTTTGATTCCGGCGGTATCTCAATCAAACCCTCCGAAGGTATGGATGAGATGAAATATGATATGTGCGGTGCCGCCTCTGTCTATGGCGCCATGCGCGTTGTTGCCGAACTGCAATTGCCAATCAATGTCATCGGTGTTCTGGCAGGTTGTGAAAATATGCCTGGCGGACGCGCCTATCGCCCTGGAGACATTCTGACTACCATGTCCGGCCAGACCGTTGAAGTGACAAACACCGATGCGGAAGGTCGTCTGGTATTGTGTGATGCGCTGACTTATGTTGAGCGTTTTGAGCCGGAATCGGTCATCGATGTCGCCACCTTGACCGGTGCCTGTGTCGTTGCTCTGGGTGGTCATTATACTGGCCTGATGTCTAACCATAATCCACTGGCACACGAACTACTGAATGCTTCAGAGCAAGCCGGCGATCGTGCATGGCGTCTGCCTTTGGCGGATGAATATACCGAGCAGTTAGAATCTAATTTTGCGGATATGGTAAACGCGTGCGGACGCTCTGGTGGTGCCATTACCGCCGGCGCTTTCCTGTCCCGCTTTGTCAGCAAATACCACTGGGCACATCTGGATATCGCAGGTACAGCGTGGCGTTCAGGTAAAGCGAAAGGAGCAACAGGTCGTCCGGTTGCACTCCTGTCACAATTCCTGTTAAATCGTTCAGGTTTGAATTCTGATGATTAATGCTCCTGCCGCTTAATGGAATTAAGGGTATTGCAACTGCAATACCCTTACTGTTTCCAGTAACCTTGCAACCAAGAAACTATGAAAAACGCCATCTTCTATTTATTAGAAAAGCTGTTATCGGAACAATCATCGTCAGATGATCTACAGCCACATGAATGGCTGGCATGTCAGCTTGCTGCTGATCAATGGCGTGCAGGGAAGCGGGTTCTGATTGCTTGTGAAAGCCAGCAACAGGCTGAAAAATTGGATGAAGCATTATGGCAACGAGAGCCGAGCCAATTTGTACCGCACAATCTTGCCGGCGAAGGCCCCCGCTACGGCGCACCCGTGGAGTTGTGCTGGCCGCAAAAAAGAGGCAATGCTCCCCGTGATGTGTTGGTGACTCTGCTTCCTCATTTTGCAGACTTTGCCACAGCTTTCCATGAAGTGATAGACTTCGTTCCTATTGATGAAAATCTGAAACAGTTAGCGCGCGAACGATATAAATCTTATCGTAGCGTCGGCTTTAATTTGACCATGGCAACCCCGCCAACCTATTGAATATCAAAACACAATGGAAAAGACACCCGCTAATCAAACGCAATCTGAGCCATCTCTCGATAAAACATACAACCCGACAGAGATAGAGCAATCCCTTTACAACCACTGGGAACAGAGTGGTTACTTCAAACCAAATGGCGATACCAGCCGTGAAAGTTTCTGCATCGTCATTCCGCCACCAAACGTCACTGGCAGTCTGCATATGGGACATGCATTCCAGCAGACTATTATGGATACCATGGTACGTTACCAACGTATGCAGGGTAAAAATACCCTGTGGCAAGCAGGGACTGACCACGCGGGTATCGCAACTCAAATGGTTGTTGAGCGCAAGATCGCGGCAGAAGAAGGCAAAACCCGCCATGATTATGGTCGTGAAGCTTTTATCGACAAGATTTGGCAATGGAAAGCAGAATCGGGTGGCAATATCACCAACCAGATGCGCCGTCTGGGTAACTCCGTAGATTGGAAACGTGAGCGCTTCACGATGGATGAAGGTTTGTCCAAAGCGGTTAAAGAAGCCTTTGTTCGCCTGTATCAAGAAGATTTGATTTATCGTGGCAAGCGTCTGGTTAACTGGGATCCGAAATTACGCACTGCAATTTCTGATCTGGAAGTCGAAAACCGTGAAGTAAAAGGTTCCATGTGGCACCTGCGCTATCCGCTGGCTGACGGCGCTAAGACTGCGGAAGGTAAAGATTACCTGATTGTTGCCACAACTCGTCCAGAAACCATGCTGGGGGATACCGGTGTTGCCGTGAATCCGGAAGATCCACGTTATAAGGATCTGATTGGCAAAGAAATCCTCTTGCCACTGGTGAACCGCCGCATTCCTATTGTTGGCGATGAACACGCAGATATGGAAAAAGGCACTGGCTGCGTGAAAATCACCCCAGCCCACGATTTCAATGACTATGAAGTCGGTAAGCGTCACAACCTGCCAATGATCAACATCCTGACTTTTGACGGCAATATTCGCGAAACCGCAGAAGTCTTCGATAGCAACGGCGAAGCTTCCGATCGCTACCCGACCGACATCCCTGCTGAATACCGTGGCATGGAGCGTTTCGCTGCCCGTAAAGCGATTGTGGCTGAATTCGAAAAACAGGGACTGCTGGTTGAGATCAAACCTCATGACCTGACGGTTCCTTACGGTGACCGTGGTGGCGTAGTTATCGAGCCAATGCTGACCGACCAATGGTATGTTCGTACCGCACCACTGGCGAAAGTGGCGATTGAAGCGGTTGAAAACGGTGATATCCAGTTCGTGCCAAAACAGTACGAAAACATGTACTACTCCTGGATGCGTGATATTCAAGATTGGTGTATTTCCCGTCAGTTGTGGTGGGGTCACCGCATTCCGGCGTGGTATGACGCACAAGGCAATGTCTATGTTGGCCGCGATGAAGAAGAAGTTCGCCGCGAGAACAATTTGGGTGCAGATATCATCCTGACCCAAGACGAAGACGTACTGGATACCTGGTTCTCTTCTGGCCTGTGGACATTCTCTACCCTCGGCTGGCCTGAGCAGACAGAAGCACTGAAAACTTTTCATCCAACTGATGTGCTGGTCAGTGGCTTTGACATTATCTTCTTCTGGATTGCCCGCATGATCATGATGACCATGCATTTCATCAAAGATGAAAACGGCAAGCCACAAGTGCCATTCAAAACAGTCTACATGACTGGCCTGATCCGCGATGAAGAAGGCCAGAAGATGTCAAAATCCAAAGGGAACGTTATCGATCCTCTGGATATGATCGACGGTATCTCGCTGGAAAACCTGCTGGAAAAACGTACCGGTAATATGATGCAACCACAAATGGCAGAGAAAATCCGCAAGCGTACCGAAAAACAGTTCCCGGAAGGCATTGAAGCCCACGGTACTGATGCCCTGCGTTTCACTCTGGCAGCACTGGCTTCTACCGGTCGTGATATCAACTGGGACATGAAGCGCCTGCAAGGCTATCGCAACTTCTGTAACAAACTGTGGAACGCCAGCCGTTTCGTGCTGATGAACACTGAGGGACAAGATTGCGGCCAAAACGGTGGTGAAATGTCTCTGTCACTGGCAGATCGCTGGATTCTGGCAGAATTCAATCAGACAGTTAAAGCTTATCGTGAAGCACTGGATACTTATCGTTTCGACATCGCCGCTAACATTCTATACGAATTCACATGGAACCAATTCTGTGACTGGTATCTGGAGCTGTCCAAACCGGCAATCAACAAAGGGGCAGAAGCTGAAGTCCGTGCGGCTCGCCATACCCTGATTGAAGTTTTGGAGGGTTTGCTGCGTCTGGCACACCCAATCATTCCATTTATCACTGAAACCATCTGGCAACGAGTGAAAGTCGTCAAAGGCATTGAAGCGGATACCATCATGCTGCAATCTTTCCCTGAATTCGATCAGGCGAAAGTCGATGAATTGGCGCTGAACGATCTGGAATGGATCAAGGAAGCGATCATTGCAGTACGTAACATTCGTGCAGAAATGAACATCGCGCCAAGCAAACCGCTGGAAGTTCTGCTGCGTGATGCAAATGATGATGCACAACGCCGTGTCGCTGAAAACCTAAATTTCCTTCAGGCAATGGGCCGTCTTTCTTCTGTTACCGTATTAGCGACAGGAGAAGAAGCACCTGTTTCTGTCACTAAACTGATCAATGGGGCGGAAGTGCTAATCCCAATGGCCGGTCTGATTAATAAAGATGCAGAGCTGGCGCGTCTGGATAAAGAAATCGAGAAGCTGGATAAAGAAATCGACAGCATCGAGGCCAAACTGGCTAACGAAGGTTTTGTCAGCCGTGCACCGGAAGCCGTTGTTACCAAGGAGCGCGAACGTTTGGCAAGCAACAAAGCTGCAAAAGAGAAATTACTGGCGCAAAAAGAGACTATCGCTGCACTGTAATTTTTCCTAGTTGAAATTTCTTCATATAAGCCACTGTAATGTAATTTGCAGTGGCTTTTTTGTGCTATCTATTCTGCATTAACAATATAGTATGCTGCACTATCAAGATCAGGGGGCGCAGAATGCGGCATCATAAGGATATTAACGCAGCGGTTAATATTGCTGCAATGGCTGTTTGATGATTTAAATAGGGTGAAATCCGCGAAAAATTTTGTGGGTAGGCTGTACTGTGGTTGAAAGAGGAAATCCGCAATTGCGGATAGATCATTGATATCACTATAATTGAAAATTGATTAATTAAAGTGGGACCGTGGTCCCACTTCTAATGGTTATCATTATCACTGTGTAATAACGCCTCATAATCTTGTCCACCATAGAACATACCAAGGATAGAGACAAAATTTGATTCTACTACAAACGCAATAACCACACGTTTTTTATAATTGGTGATTCTCAATCCTGGACGAACGTCATCGCGTTTAGTGCCACGATGGGGGAACGTAGATAGACTCTCACAGTAACTGACAATAGACTCAGTGTATCGCATAGCAATATTTGGCGAAGAATGAGTTGCAATGTAATCATATAGTTGAATTATCTGAGTTTCTGCCTCAGGTGAAAATATGACGGAATGACTCATTTTGAATGCCCGTGCCGTTCCGCCAGACGAGCGCGAATCTGATCAATACTGAGGACTCGTGATGGGTCAGATTTTAGAGCATCATAGGCAGGACCAACCTGATTATGTAGCCAGTTTTCAACTGCTCTGTCACGCGCCAACAATGCTCGTAATCCTTCTCGAATAACTTCACTCTCAGTTGCATATTCACCACTACTGACCCGAATTTTCACCATTTCAGCCATCTCGTTCGGCAGGGTAATGCTCATTTGTTTTGTGGTTCGCATAGTGTTGATCTCCAATTAGACTAAGTAGGATTTAATCCTATCACAATAATTATTGTAGCCCAATTAATAGCTCAATTTAATTCCATACTGTTCAATATTAATCAAAATACGCCTGCCACGCGTGAACCATAGCTTCTTTGATATTTTCAGCATTACTAACCCATGAATAGTGTTGGCCAGAATATTCAAATCTAATTACCCATTGGCCATCATCACGGCGATGTGGTGCGGAAAATCGTGGGCGTTCTGTTGGTTTTGGCTGTTCTATAATGTTCAGCTATTTTATCTGGTTTTGCTCTTTGTTCTGGTTCATGTTCAAATTCATCCTCAATTTCTACCTCATCATCCAGTTCCTCGTCCTCATCGTCCTGAATGACAATATTTGAAAATTTATCTACCAGAGGATATTTGGAAAGGAAATTCTGTAAAACCTTTTGGAACCTTATTCTTTTTACCAATAAGACTATCCGCTATAGTGAGTGTATTAGATATATAATCCAGTGTTATCTGTTTATCTTTAAAAGCACCGAGACCTACAACAGGTTTATCTGGTAATTCTCCTTTGTTATCAACCAATAACCCCCATTGCCTAAATGGAGTTACTATCACATCTTTAAAACTCATATTATTTACATCCAGAGAGTGAGCCAGATACTTTATATTCCCCTGAACTTTTCCGGTTAAATCTGTACTGTGATAAGTACTTTCTTTTTTGAGTCCTTTTATTTTATTTATCTGGGATTCATAAAGATGAAAGCCCATAGAAGAACCCGTATCAACCATTGCATATAGTGGCTGACCATCAATGATAAATGTTGTATAAGGAACAGAATATTCATTAAAATTCAGTTTTAGTGTTACGATTCTTTTTATATTAGCAAGGGAGCTTTCTGAAAATGCGGAAAAAGCAAAAAATAAAAGTATTGCTAACCAATAATTAAATTTTACCATTGTTCAAGTTCACTCTTTTATTTTTGGATATTTTCCATTATCGTCTTTTCACTGACACCAGACGCGATCAGGTGTGATGCAGCACGACTGAGAAAAAGCCTCATTGTTTTTTTAATTAGATGTCATGCCGAAACTCGCGATGACTCTTGGAGTATAGGGATAATAATATACACGAAAGATAAACAAAAATTAACTATTTATATGCCACTTAATTACAATAATAATTGATTTATAACCTAATAGCATTAGGTTTTACAGTGATGCGTAATCCTGTCATTTTTTATTGCCTTAAAAAGAATAAACTGTCACTAAATATTACCAACTTAGAAATGAATACTTTGGTAACAGTTTAACCAGAACTCAGATACCATTTCAGGAATTCAACAACCACTGCATCAACATAAAAAATAGCAAGGAAAGTACCAAACTCTTTAATATTGATTTCGTATATTTACTAATAAAATAAGCTAACACCACCGTAGCCAATGCAAATAAATATTTAATATTAAACTGTTCAATTAATTCACTGAGGGATAAATTATTCAATGAAATATTAACGATAATCGTACCCAGGATAAAACAAATAGCATAATCCAGAGAAGTAATTAGCAACCCCTTTTCCTTAAACCAGCGATTATGATTCATTAAAAAAGGAGCTATTCTTAATATGAAACTCATTAATCCCATCAATACGATCAACAGCATCATGATCTTCTATCCTTTCTGATTTTCCGTTCAACGAATGCAATCACTATTCCGCATAAAACAGGGACTGCCAGATCCATTAATTTCATATCTACTTCATTCAATAACGGTGCGCAAACCCCTCCCAGAACTGTCGCCAAGACAGACATATCCTTACCCGAACGCTTGGCAGTCAGGGAAGCGAAATGGATGGGAACCAACATCACGAGGAACAGTGAAAGGGAACCATAATCCAGATATTCTGCCGAAATATACCCCAATAAAGTGGCACAAAATGTAATTACAAAACAGGGTATAGCAACGCCCAGATAAAAATGAAATTGGGATTTTCCATCCGTGATATTTTCCGCAGAGAGATGTGAATGCGTCACTGTATAAGTGCTGGCGCTAAATCCCAGCATCGACAGCAAAATATTTCGCTTAGGGATGCCATGAAAATATTGTGACATCACCATTGCCATCAAGAAAAAGCGGAAATTGATCAACAATGCCAAAATGATAACAGAAAGTATCGCCCCATCAGTCAGATAACCTACCGCAGCGACTTGCAACGGTGCAGCATATATCAACAATGATCCGATTAACGTTTCCATTAATGGAATACCGTGACTTTGATAAAGAGCACCAATCGAAGTAAAAATAAGGAAAAAGGAGATACAAACAGGCAAAGAATCAACCATGCCTTTCCGAAAGAGTGAATTCAACACTTGGCACCTATATTTAACGTTATATTTAGGGTAGCTGAGAAATCGATACATCTTATGATAAATATAATTAAACGATAATCAATATAAACCTGGTTGATTAGCAATAACATCAGGATATGATATAACTTTATTTTATATATAAAGCTTATGATATTACCGCTATAGTAAAAATAATTTTAAAGACAATAATTCCCTCGGAGAAATAGATAACATGAAAGCCGTACTAAATATATTACTAGCGGGTATTATTCAATTGGGTTTCACCCACTTCGTTTATGCACAATCTACTCTTGATAACATTCATTCCACGGGAATATTCAGGATTGGGACTGAAGGAGCCTATGCCCCATTCAGTTACCATCATGCTTCTGGAAAATTGACCGGATTTGATGTGGAAATCGGCCGTGAAATTGCTCAGCGCATGAAAGTGAAACCTGAATTTATTGAAAGTAAATGGGATGGTTTAATTGGTGGGCTTGATGCCGGACGTTTCGATGCCGTGATGAACCAAATCGCCATTACACCGGAACGTGAGAAAAAATACAGCTTCTCTTTACCTTACGTTATTTCAGAAGCCGTACTAATTACCCGAAAAAATAACAACGATATTAAGACATTTAGCGATTTAAAAGGGAAAAAATCGGCGCATACCCTGACCAATAACTTTGCCCAGATTGCCAGACATTATGGCGCTGACATTATCGGCACTAATGGCTTTAATCAGGAAATCGATCTGGTAAGTACAGGCCGTGCTGATGCTACCATCAACGATAAACTTTCTTACCTCGATTACAAAAAACATCGCCCGGATGCTCCGGTAAAAATTGTTGCCGCAGATACCCAGGCAGCACAAACTGCCGTGTTATTGCGTAAAAATGACACTGAATTAAAAACCGCAGTAGATAAAGCGATTACTGAGATAAAAGCAGATGGTACTTATCAACGAATTTGGGATAAATATTTCGCTGAAAGTGACTGATCAATAATGAAAATAGGAGCCTAAAGGAATTAGGCTTTTAAAATAAATCTAGGTTCTAAGCTATAACTTTATTGTATATAACGTTGACCTTTTCTTGCCATATCATCATTAAAACAACCCTATAAAAAATAAACATATTTTTCATACCTATCAGGAAGGTTCTATGACCCCATCATGGCTCAATTTGGCGTTGGATTCTCTGTGGCCGATGATTTACGCCGGCCTGACATTCACTATTCCCCTCACGCTGATTACATTCGTACTTGGGATCTCATTGGGGTTTATCGTTGCTTTAATCAGGCTATATGGTCCTAAACCCCTGGTTGCTGTCGTTCGGTTTTATGTCTGGTTGATTCGCGGTACACCTCTGTTGGTACAGCTATTCCTGATCTTCTACGCCCTGCCCAGCGCTGGCATTACTTTGGAAGCGTTCACCTCCGCCATTATCGGCTTTACCCTGAATGTCGGTGCCTATACCTCAGAAGTGATCCGTGCCGCACTGACTTCTGTCCCCAAGGGGCAATGGGAAGCTTCTCACTCTATCGGCATGAGTTGGTGGCAATCACTGCATCGGATCGTACTGCCACAGGCAGCACGGGTTTCAATTCCTCCTTTGTCCAATACCTTTATTTCGCTGGTAAAAGATACCTCTCTGGCTTCCGTTATTACCGTGCCAGAAATGTTTCTGGCGGCACAGCGCATCGCCGCTGTCACCTATCAACCGTTAATCCTGTATACCGAGGCCGCTATTCTCTACTTGCTTTTGAGTTCAGTATTGTCAGCACTGCAAGTCCGGTTGGAAAAGAAATTCGCCCAGCAAAATAACAATAATAAGGAAGCCAAAGATGATTCAGCTTACCAACATTGAAAAAAGTTTCGACGGACAGAAGGTGCTGAAAAATATTAACCTGACCATCAAAGAAGGCAGCCTGACGGCACTTATTGGCCCTTCCGGTAGCGGAAAAAGTACCTTGCTGCGTTGTATTAATCTGTTGGAGATCCCACAGGCTGGCAAGCTGGAAATTGGTAAAGAGCAGATCACCTTTACCGGTAAGGAGCGATTGCCACATCGGGAAATTCAACGTTTTAGCCTGCAAACTGGCATGGTATTCCAGAACTTCCAACTTTTCCCTCATCTGACGGTGATTGAAAACATTATGGAAGGGCTGATTTGGGTACAGAAATGGACCCGCGAACGCGCCAGAGAACGGGCGCTGGTGTTGCTGGAAAAAGTCGGATTATCCCACAAAGCGAATGTTTGGCCGAGTACACTATCGGGCGGCCAGCAACAACGTGTAGCAATCGCCAGAGCAATGGCACCTTCCCCTAAAGTGCTGCTGTGCGATGAACCAACATCGGCACTTGATCCCGAATTATCTAAAGAAGTCGTTTCGGTTTTGAAACAATTAGCAAGAGAAGGCACCACCATGTTAATGGCAACGCATGATCTGCGTCTGGCTGCCAATCTTGCCCATGATGTCGTATTTCTGGAATCTGGTGAAATTATTGAATCGGGGGCGGCAAAAACCCTCTTTACCCGCCCTGATAAGGTGCGTACTGTCGAATTTATCTCAACCCTGACAGAAACCTTACCCGACTGGGAAATATAGCGGGCAGTCACGGTACATTATTTATCCGGAGAAACACTGTTACTTGGAGAAACGCAATGAAAAAAATTTTGAGTTTGTTACTGGCGAGTGCGACTATCCTTGCTATTTCTGCCCCTGGCTATGCCGACAAAGATTTTGACGCCATAAAAACCTCTGGCATCTTTAAGATTGGCACGGAAGGCACTTATCCTCCTTTTACCTACCACGATGCCAGCAATAATTTAGTCGGCTTTGACGTGGATATCGCACGGGAAATCGCCCAGCGTTTGAAGGTCAAACCTGAATTTATGGAAGTCAAATGGGATGGTTTGATTGCCGGATTGGATGCTAAACGTTTTGACGCTATTATCAACCAAGTTGGAGTCACCCCAGAACGGGCAGCGAAATACAGTTTTTCCATTCCTTATACGACTTCCCAAGTTGTGTTGATCACCCGTAACAATAACAGTGATATTAAAACCTTCGCGGATATTAAAGGCAAACGCTCTGCCCAATCACTGACCAGCAATTACGGGCAACTGGCAACATCTTACGGCGCGAGTTTGGTCAGCACAGATGGCTTTAACCAGGCCATTGATCTGGTCGCTACCGGACGCGCTGATGCCACTCTCAATGATCGCCTGTCATTCCTTGACTTCAAAAAACAGCGCCCTAATGCACCAGTAAAAATTGTCGCCCAGCAAACCGATGCGAGTAAATCAGCCGTCTTGCTACGTAAAGGGGATGCTGAATTGCTGGAAGCAGTTAATAAAGCCTTGCAAGAGATAAAGGATGACGGTACATATGCCCGTATCTCCGAGAAATATTTTGGCGTGGATATTTCCAAATAAATTTTTCGTTGCTTGAAAATATGGCGTTGTCTTTATCCAGAGCGCTGTAAAACCCCGTTCTTCAAAAGGACGGGGGAGAATGACACTACATTCTGACGTAATCTCTCCCAGCTCCCAAACATTCGTCGTAAGTTAATCAATTAAATTATCACTTCGATTCCATATCTTGATATATTTTATACTAAAATCATTATTAAAAAATGATACTCGCCTTCACAGATCAACATCATTTATTAAATGCAATTAATATATTTAAATACAATAAAGCATTTAACCAAACGCTATAAAAAATTTATAATTCAACTTATTTTCATTAAAACCCAAATAACCTACAAAGGAGTTAAAAAAAATAATACTGTTCCACTAAACCATTCACCTTGCAAAAGAGAAGCTGTTTATAAAATTTGAATAAGGAAAATAAATAATGCTATCAGAAATGACCACTGCTTATCGTAAATCTAACGCACTGTTTGCTTTTGTTGAAAGCAAAGCTCCACTATATTTAAGTACCCAAGATGGAAAGACTCTGGAGCAACTTGCTCAATTATGCCATGTTTCCCAGGATAGATTCCATCGACTATTGAATTACATGCAATCTCTTAATGTATTAACCAAAAAAGATGATAAATTTTACCTTACTGAGCAATGTTTATCACTAAGTGATCCAAACAGCCTTGAAACATTACATGTAAAATTTGAATTAAGTCCAATCAGCTGGAATGCCTGGTCACAATACAGTGCGTCCTTAAGTAAAATAAATAGCAAATCGGCTTTTGAACTTAGTCATCAAGAGAAATTTTTTGATTATTTAAGTCATGAAAATAATAAAGTCCTTAAAACTACTTTTGATAATTTAATGACAAAAATTACCGATACAATGAATAAACATATTATTGAGAATATTCCTCTAAGTGGCATTTCTTCAATCATGGATATAGGAGGAGGCCAAGGCTCTTTAGCCAAAAATATAAAAATACACTACCCACATATCCAATGCCACGTTATGGATCAGTATGATTTTACTAAGCGAGAATTAAAAGGAATCACTTTTATCAATGGCGATTTCTTTTCCTCTATTCCATCAGGATATGATGCTTATTGCATAAAAAATGTTTTGCATAATTGGCCTGATAATCAAGCTATTGATATTCTCAAGAATTGCCATAAAGCAATGGATGAAAACTCCGTTTTATATGTTATTGATATGCTTAAAGATCAAAATGATACAGAGGCAGAGTCATTTGATTTACATATGGATATCCTTTTATCAGGTAAAGAACGGTATCAATCAGAATTTGAATCTATAGCAAAACAGGCTGGGCTCTCTATCACAAATACATACAACCTGAATTTTTCCCTGACGGGAGGTAACCAATACATTATTGAAATAAAAAAATAAGTTTTCAATAACCGGAATTCCGGGTAAATCAGGGTGAAAACTATCTCAGCATTCAGAAAGAGTTATCCTCAATGGATGTTTCTGAGCCAGTGATTGTTACGCAGAATGGGGAACCTCTCTGCGTGGTTCGACAGGCTTTAATCCGATATTGCTTGCGACAAGATTAATTCATCACTAGGATTATAAATAAAAAATTCACCTTTCATCAGAATTTGGGCATTTCGCTGCACGCTCGCATACTTTATATGCTCACCATCATGGGTGATGCTAAACTCAGATATTCCGGATAAGTGTTCAATCCGTACAATAGCGTTACCGTTAACCCTATCAGAATAATAGATATGGCTGGCAACAGTTCCAGGGAAACAGCAAGCAGCAGCCAGACAACAACCACCAGATACTGCAATAGATAAATGAACATTTTTGGGTGTAAGATACCTGATATTAATATCTCCTTCGGATAAAGGAGGGGCAACGATGGCAACTTTAGGGTGGGTGATAGATTCACTTAAATCTTTTTCATTCATCACTGCTCCATCTTTCTTACTAATTTCCATTTTAATCCCCATCTCTATCCTGATTTCCATGATTTTATCTTGTAACACTTTATTATTCTTAATTTCATTGGAGCTTTCGTAACCTGTAATTCCTAAACTTTCTGCGTTGATAATAATCATTGGTACAGCGACATCGATACAAGTGACTGGAATACCATTAACTTTGTCAATCAAGTTCCCTGTCGGAAAAAGAGCTTTTGTTTTTGAACATGCGGGATCTTCAAATGACACATTAACTTCTGGAAAATCACCGATAACACCAGGCATATGTGCCAGTTGGTAGTTAGGCGCTACATTCGCCATCGTGCACACAATATTTTTATTGGTATTTGTATTAAAAACACTTAATTTTCCATCAGGCATTAACCATTTTTCTTCCGGAAGATCTCTTATCACCAAGGGTATTGATGAAGTCATATTTCCGCAATTAACCTCCCACGATACGGTGCTACTCTCTTTCTCAAGTTGAGCAAAAGTACTTATCACCTGTTTAGATTGATAATCGATATCAATGATAAAGGCTTTGTTACTGGTGGTTACTCCCCTGCCTAAACCCTGTAGTTGTTTATTATTTTCATTTCTTCCTTCCAGAGGCACTCCCATTATATGTCTAAGAATCTCTTCCTTAATTTCTTTCTTTTCTGGCAAATACTTTTGTAGTAAAACGATACCTGTTGAAGTTCCGCCTCTTACATAATAGAGAGGAATACGAATCGGAAAAGATAATTTTTTCATAGTATTAGCATGATTAAGTTAGTTTTTCTTTAATAAGCCTTATTATAGATTCAAACATATCTACATCTCGTTGATAGGCTAAACCATAATTCCAGTCTATCTTAAGGGTTTCTTTATGATAAGTTTTAAACAATCCATCCCAAATAGAAAATATAAAAGCATAATTAGTATTATTATATTATTTATCATGATGAGACTCATGGAACCGTGGAGTTGTAATAAAATAAGATAATTTTTATTCAAATTTAATTGAAAACCTCATTTTTGAATGATGAAAAACAGCAATAACAAAACTAATAAGATACATAATCACAAGATAGGAAGAATGTATTGCATATACATTCAATAAAACATAAACAAGGACTATATTATTTAACAATGAACAGTTAAATACCAATATAACCATCTAATCATACTGTCTTTTATTTATTTTTCAGAAAAAACTGAAACAGTTATTAGGCGATTACTATGCGATAGCGATTTTGGGTGCTATCGGAAGGGACATAAGTACAGCTAACTTATGAAAGAGAATTTTTTGATAGTTAGTTTATTAATTGCATGGAAGTACGATCACATAGTGATCTGATTACTTATTGGTTAACTTAATATATTTTATGCTGTATTATTTCATTCCCTATAAATAAAAATATAAAGAGAATATAATGACAACAAAAACAACACACAATTACGTTATTCGCCTCATCACCCAACAAGACAATGCAGGCATTGCCGCTGTGATCCGTAAAGTCTCTGCTGAGCATGGCTTAACCGCAGACAAAGGTTTTGCCGTTGCTGATCCAATTCTGGATACTCTGTACGAAGTTTACAACCAGCCACGCAGCGCCTATTGGGTTGTTGAAATGGATGGCGAAGTCGTTGGCGGTGGCGGTATTGCTCCTCTGGCTGGCGGTGATAGCGATACTTGTGAATTACAGAAAATGTACCTTTTATCGATACTGCGGGGAAAAGGTATCGCCAAGCAAATCGTGAAGCACTCTCTCGAATTTGGCACAGAGCAAGGCTTTAAACGCTGCTATCTGGAAACGACAAAGAACCTGAAAGCTGCTATTGCCTTATATGAAAAACTGGGCTTTAGTTATCTTGATGAGCCTCTTGGCAATACAGGCCACAGCGACTGTGAAGTCAGGATGCTCAAAGCATTATGATGCTATGATGGCTTTCAATTAAAGGTAGTCAGCCCCACAGTTTAAGTGGGGCAATTTGGTTTGGCGCAATCTTCTACGAACCTTAATGGAGTCTGGGTTCATCGTCCTCAGGGGGAAAGAGATCACCTTCATCTTCATCAGGCGCATTAGGGTCTTCAAAGTACGTTCCCCAACCGTCGTAATTTACACCAATCTTTCCAGCCAGATCCATAAGTTGCTCAACCTGTGCGTCGATCAATTCAGCTTCCAGACGACTTTCGCTGATCACATCACAACACATCAAAACAACACCGTCTTCTGTTTCCAGCTCTTCTGCATCTGTTACTTCATAGCCTAACCTGAAAGCTTCAAGGGCTGCCTTTTCCAGTTGGTCGAAGTCTTCTGCCGAAAAATGGTGCTCAATAATATAGAGTGCATCAGGATCACTGCCATCTTCCAATAATTCTTCGATGATCAAGCGAGTTTCTTCACACTGTTCTTCTAAAGCATGTGGGTCTGCCATGCCAATCCCCTCTGTCAGTTGGCTGTCTTGTTTTGCATTCTCCCATCTTTTATGTACAAAGGATATATCTATCCAATTTTGTTCAAAAAGAAATGTATAACATAAGCAGCTGATCTATAACCTGTCTTAATACCTTCCCCCTATAAACTCTGCATACAGGGCTTGTAATTGAATTTTTTATCGATGTATAGTGAATATAAATTCAACACAACCTAATGGGGATAATGCATAATGAACTCATTTTTCAAGCGTTCTTTCCTAAGATTACTTGATATTAGCCCTACAGAAATTGATACCCTTTTAACTTTATCTCATGCATTAAAAGCGAATAAAAAATCAGATTCTGAATCTCGCTTACTCACAGGGAAAAATATTGCCCTGATTTTCGAAAAAGACTCCACTCGTACACGCTGCGCATTTGAAGTCGCAGCTCATGATCAAGGTGCCAATGTTACTTATTTAGGTTCAAGTGGCAGCCAGATCGGGCACAAAGAATCCATCAAAGATACTGCGCGGGTACTTGGGCGTTTTTATGATGGTATTCAATACCGTGGATATAGTCAGAAAATTGTCGAAATGCTTGCACAATACTCAGGAGTTCCGGTTTGGAATGGCCTGACTGATGAATTCCATCCAACCCAACTTTTGGCTGATTTAATGACGATGCAGGAACACAGCCAAAAACCACTATCTGAGATCAAATTTGCCTATTTGGGCGATGCCCGCAATAACATGGGCAATACCCTACTGGAAGCGGCTGCGCTGACGGGTATAGATCTCCGTTTGGTTGCTCCAAGAACATGCTGGCCAGACAAAAAATTGGTTGCGGAATGCCAAAAACAGGCAGAGAAAACTGGCGCCCAGATCACTCTGACAGAAGATATTGCGCAAGGTGTAAAAGGGGTTGATTTTCTGTATACCGATGTTTGGGTATCAATGGGAGAACCGAAATCGGTCTGGCAAGAACGCATTGCGTTACTGAAACCCTATCAGGTCAATATGGAGGTTGTGAAACTCACTGGAAATCCAGAAGTTAAATTCCTGCATTGCCTGCCTGCTTTCCATGATGAAGAAACAACACTTGGTAAGCAACTGGCAGAGGAATTTCATTTATATGGTGGCCTGGAAGTCACAAATGAAGTATTTGAATCAAAACACAGCATTGTGTTTGATCAGGCTGAAAACCGAATGCATACCATTAAGGCCGTAATGGTAGCAACACTGGTGGAAAACCCCGTGTTGTAATAGTTGATTTATATTTTGCGTTCACCCATATTGGTAAAAATCAAAATACCAATATATCCAGATTATTTAAAGGACTCACTATATAGATCTACATTTTCAATTTAAAGAAGATAACTAAATAAAAATAGTTAATTAACTCACTATTTTTATTTTAATTAACCAATAACACTAACAAAAATAATTTCAAGCATGTTTTTTTGTTTTGATACAACTTAAATTTTGGTGGCAATCCACAATCATAACCACTTGATAAATACCCATCACAGAAAATAGGAAAATTTTATAACAAAAACCCTTATTTTATTCTATATTAATTGCTTTTACACATCATATTATTGAAATAAAAAATTAACTTAAGTAATATGAGTTGGCGGTTTAGCAGTAGGATGAAATTACCTTGAATATTAACGAATAAATAAGTGAGGAATTTATGTCTGAAATAAGTAAACCAGAAAATATGAATACCAGCCTTAAATGTCCACTCAATCCTGACCAATATACATTTAGAGGTTTTAGTGGTGGTGCAACTGCACCAACAGGTTCTTTCGCATGGGCACTGAGCCATGTATATGTAAAAAAACAACTGTTATATCGTACTGGCTGGCATATTCCTAAAGAACATATACGCCTTTCCCATCAGTCAGTAGCGAATAGTGAAGGCGATGGGACGGCTTATATCGAGAAAAGTGATAAAGATGGTTATTGGCTTCCCTGGAAACCAACCCAAGAAGATTTAATGGCCTGTGATTGGAAAATATTGTTACTAGAACCATATTGGATGTCTTTTGATATTAACTCAGAATCTTCACATATCTTTGACGGTGAATATCACGGGTATACTACCCACGAAGCAAAAGAATTTATGAAACCATACGTAGAAGGATTCAATGCTCCTTTTGTTCCTATCGGTGCTCTATCTAACTTACAAAATAATATAAATATTAATAAAGTTATAGCATTTGCTAGTAGTATCTCTTTTAATCATGATGATGAGAGAGGATATACGCATCATACTGGATTAGTGTTGATCATAACCTGTGATGGAAATAACTGTCAGAAGACGTTAGAATTATTAAACAGAGATATTTATGTAACAATCGATAATAGAATTTATAGACTTTATGTTTCCTCACCTCTTATTATGAAAAATAATACAATCAGTGTAGGTTATAATAGTATTCTGGATCCTGAAGGACAGAAATATGCTGATGATTCTATAGATTTATTCACCATCTTGAAAAGATATATAGGTAAAATCAAGCTTAGCTGGCTAGATAAATAATATCCTAAAATTAAGGCTACGCTCCGGTAGCCTTTTATATTTACCACCGCAATTACCTCCTATTTCGGTAGTGTATACATTAAAAATGCTAATATAAACCAATATTAAACTCATCAATGGCATGATCTTTTCCGCTATATCTTGCATATACACCTTCATAATCTGCATAAAGGCTGAGGTTTTGAATGGGCAAAACCCAACAAAGCATATACATTCACACTCTCATCAATGCGGTATGCTGAGCCAATCATCAATAATCATCTTTTATATTTATTAAATGTTTTAACTATTTAAGGTATAGATAGTTCTTGTAAGACAATCGGAGAAAATGCAAAAAATGAGAGTAATATTGAATTATTGATTCAGAATCATTTTTTGATATCAACAAAGTCAAAACAAACGCGTTACTATTTTTAATTGTCAGTCTCAAACGTCAGTACCACTTCACTTAACTAAAGGAAATGGCAATGAAATTAGAAACTTTATCCATCCACGCAGGTTATTCACCCGATCCAACAACCAAAGCCGTTGCTGTCCCAATTTACCAGACAACTTCCTATGCTTTTGATGATTCCCAACATGGTGCTGATCTGTTTGATTTAAAAGTGGAAGGTAATATTTACTCCCGCATCATGAATCCAACCAATGATGTATTGGAAAAACGTGTCGCCGCTTTGGAAGGTGGTATCGGTGCACTTGCGGTCGCTTCGGGCATGGCGGCAATCACTTACGCTATACAAACCATCGCCACGGTCGGGGATAATATTGTCTCTGTCGCAAAATTATATGGCGGAACTTATAACCTGATGGCACACAGTTTCCCAACTATGGGGATTGAAACCCGTTTTGTTGATCATGACAATCTCGCTGCCATTGATACCCTGATCGATGAAAGAACCAAAGCCGTCTATTGCGAATCCATCACTAACCCAAGTGGGAATATCATTGATATCCAGGCGCTGGCAGATATTGCCCATCGGCACGGCATTCCTCTTATTGTCGATAACACCGTCGCAACGCCCTATTTATGCCGCCCATTTGAACATGGTGCCGATATTATCATCCATTCCCTGACCAAATATATTGGCGGACATGGCACCTCAATTGGAGGGATGATCGTCGATTCAGGCAAATTCCCCTGGATGGCGCATCAGGATCGTTTTGCCATTTTAGGCACACCAGATCCTTCGTATCACGGCATAACCTATACCGAACATTTTGGTGCCGCTGCCTTTATCGCTCGCTGTCGCGTTGGGCCACTGCGTAGCACAGGCGCAGCCTTGTCGCCATTCAATGCCTTTTTGATGTTACAGGGGCTGGAAACATTGGCATTACGGATGGAGCGCCATACTGAAAACGCCCTGAAAATCGCACAATATCTGGAAAAACATCCTCAGGTATCCTGGGTGAACTATGCGGGATTGCCTGCACATCCTGAATATGATTTGGCTATCCGTTATATGGGGGGCAAGCCAGCGTCTATTCTGTCTTTCGGCATTAAAGGTGGGGAAGAAGCAGGTGTACGCTTTATCGATGCCCTGCAATTGATTGTTCGTTTGGTTAATATTGGTGATGCTAAATCTCTGGCTTGTCATCCAGCCTCAACAACCCATCGTCAGCTAAATGATGAAGAAATGGTAAAAGCGGGCGTTTCACGTGATTTAATTCGCTTATCCATCGGTATCGAACATAGCGATGATATTATTGCCGACCTCGCGCAAGCGCTGGAGGCAGCAAAGACGCCGTAAAATCGTTGTTAAGAGCGATAATATCAAAATATTGCAAATGTAATAAAAATAAACACAGGCTCTAATTTTGAGCCTGTGTTTTTATCAGTTATCTTACTTGATTAGCTATTTTGGGACGTTCCACAGACAAAGTAGCCCTCCATCTTGTGGTGTAGGATCGATGGTACGTGTATTAACATTAAAATTAATATATGCAGTCAGATCTTGGTATGCCAGTAAGTCATCATGTATCTTTATAATGGGACTAGCTCTTTGTATCAGTCCCCAATCCATTATATTGGGAAACTCTTCAAGCAGCGTCGTGCCATCTTTTCCCATAGGTAAGTGACCAGGAATACTACCTTCCGAGGTCAATGGCCACACCTGCGACAACGTCGCTCGTAATATTGCGGGGGTGCCATAAATTTTATCATACTTACTGCAATCTTTATAAATAGGCTGGTTCGTGAGGTCACCGTCAAAATAACGCAGTGGTTTTACTGTATAAGTATAGGTCTGCATTGCTCCTGTTCGTTTGTTAGTAACAGTCAGCCTAAACTTCACAGGTATAAATGTAGCTTGTTGCGATTTAAATCTGAACATACCGACTTCTGTATCACTGTTGTCAAGATCAAAGGGGGTTCTTGGATTACCAGGATAATTATGTATTACAACCGGTCCTCCTTCTACTGCTTCAAAGTTGCCTTCTTCATCGCCACCAGGCGTAAAAATAGGCTCATTTGGATTAATTCGTAGCTGCCCTCTTAACGAATCGAAGAGGTTATAAGGTCCATTTTCATTACTCTGGTAGAAACGATTGATATTTCGATTATACATATTGTAAATATATAACCCAGCAGGCTGATCAACCGGTTTAAAGTTCACAGTAGTGTTAGCAATCGATTCCTGTTTTCCTTCTTTATTCACAAGCTGCAGCTTGACATTGACATTGTTAACACCGACAGAACTGGTCAACGTTGTCGTCAAGTATCCCTGATCATCCGTGGTGAGCTGTTTATTGCCGAACACCAGCTTACCTTCCTCTACCAGTTTATTGTGGTCAAACTTGTCATTAACCATGCTCCAAATCACCTTATCGTGATCAAAAGTCAGATTTGGTATAGCTAAATCAGTGGTAGCATCCTTAATTTTTGCCTTATAGAGATAAGCCTCTTTTCCGTCACCATTGAGATCCTTATTCGGTGTCACTACAAAGTCACCAATCTTAATATCACCGACGAAAGCCACAGGTTTTTCAGCGTATGTTGTCGTTTTACCACCATCCATTGACGCACCGATTTTAATACCTTTTACAGGCTTGGTACTGGTTAAGGTAGCAAACAATTTCCCTTCGGTATTTGTAGTGTCCTGCACTGACGACCACTTCATACCAGCCGGTAATGTTTCAGGATACCACTTAACATCCACCTTCTGATTTTTCAGGGCAACACCGTTCTTATCTTTTACAGCGGCCGTAAAGGTATAGCCATTATCTCCAGCGAGAAGTGGCCCTGATACGAACGGAGTAACGGATTGAATCTGAAAGTCAGAAATCAGGCCACTAAAGCCAATATCACCCACATGGGTTTTTGGCATTCCCGGTATTTCCAGGAAGACTTTTACATCTTTCAGCGGCTGGGAGGTTGTTACCGTTGCCTGCAATTGCCCCTGAGAATTGGTTCTGCTGGGATTTTCCCAATTCAGGCTGACATCCTTACTTTGTGGCTCAATCGACCAGGTGACATTATCAATCACACCATTACGGATAATATCTTTATCGGCGGCGCCATGAGCGATAGTGGCCAGTAAATTATAACCACCCTGAGCACCCTCATTAGAGGTTGTTAATTGTTCAGCCTTAAATTGTCTGACAACAAAAGGCTGTACTGTCACATTCAAAATAGCGGGCTTACTTACCTTACCGTTATTTCTTTCCGCATAGATATTTACCGTATGCGTATTCTGTCCATCAGGAATATATTTAGGTAATACAAGCGTAATTAGCTCATTACCGCCACCAATAGTGGAAATACTGCCGCCATTTTGGGTAAATGCATTATCTGCCTGAAATATGAGTTTTTTGACGCTTGATTTTATGTTAGCCGTTATAGGTATTGGTGTTGGCCATGTTTGCTGGCTATAACCAAAGATGGTGTTTTGCGACATCGTCAATTCCAGTTCATCTGGCTTCTTACGATGATCAAGCACAATATGGTTATTTCTTTCCACTAAGTCATAACGGCTACCTGCCAATGTACGCATGGAAGCAACACTACCAGGCGAGAACTGCGCCTCCCAAGGCACACCAAAGCGATAATTCAGGTTGGCCTGGAATAGGGTTTCGCTATGTCCGCTGCCCCCATATTTGTAATCTACTCCCATTGTCACCAGCGAGATCGGTGTATAATTCAGGCCAACTCTGCCCAGGCTGGGGTTTTTCTGTTTGCTGTCACGATTGAACAAAACAACATTATCACCAAAGTATTGTTCAAATCCTAACTTACCCCCCAGGTTCGGATAAGCGGGTAAATAAAATTCACCTTGAAGATCAAAACCGTTGGCAGGACGCTCTTCCCAATCATGCTCTTTCAATGACTGACGCCATTCAGTCAGACGCCAGTATGAATTGGCAGAAAGTTTGACATAATCTGTCCAGGCTTCTGCCCCTACACCGAGGCGCTGGTTTTTACCCGTGACATCATGGTCAAAGAAAGTATTCAGCCCGTACATCCAATAAGGCGTAAAATAGCGTCCCCCCAAACCGACATTCACGGTATGACGGCTGTCTTTATGGCGATAACCAAATTGGGAGAAAACCAACCAATCGGCTTTATTGTCATAAAGCGGGAACAACATATCCAGGGAGCCATTATCCAATTTGCCTTTTCTATCAAGGATGAAATTAATTCTGGCTGTACCAAACTGTGATAACCATTTCTGTGTCTCGCTGGATATAGCCCCATTAAGTTTTCCCAATGCGTAGGATTTAGCTTGTTCAGTAAGTTGAGAAGGTGAAGATGACAGAACCCGACTTACCGTCTGAATATTTTTCGCAATTAAACTGGCTGTTTCATCGCCCCTGTTATCTAACTGATTTTTAGTTGCCACTGTTTGTGTTTGCTGTTCAATGTTTTTTTCACCTATAGCAGATGCATTCTCTGCTATAAGTGGCAAAGACAAAGAACCTATATATAAAAAAAATCGAATGAACTTATTACTAATATATGAGCCCATATATAGTACCTCATGGAATATTTGATGTCCCAACACTGAATAAGAATAAAAAATTAATCTTTTTGTGCACTTAAGATACATTAGGTGACTTATTACCAATCTGCTTAATGAAGATTTTTTATTAGTTGATAAGAAAAAGTTATCACTTTCTGTTTCGAATATCAGGTTATTAAATGAGGGGGAAATTAGAGTAATAAGTTAGGTTTGGTATTCAATGGAATATGGGATTTTAATGTTGTTTTTTCATATTTTTCAAAAAATATTTTTTAGTAGAAAATATCAAGCTACAATTTTATTGGCTGCAACTTGAAAAATAATGATTGTAGACTTAATTCGATATTAAGCTTTAAACACCAGAATTACTTCCTCTGCTGTTTTTTCCATACTAACCTCCGAAATACAATCTCTTGATAGAATTCATTGAGAAGAATAACCTTTTTGTAGAATATACCAATAGGAATATACAATTAAAAGCTGGGAGAAAAAGCGTCGAAATCCGACAGAACTAGCGGCAAAAGTGTTAACTATCATCCAAGACAACCCTAAGCCAGCTCTGCATTTTTTAACGGTTGCGTAATCCATTTTCATCGCGTGCGATTGCGTGGTTTCACTTCCTAATAATCCGGCGGCGCTTATTAAACAGATTCGGCTGTATCGTCTGCGATACGCACTGCCACTCAATTTTATCGATATCAACCCCCTGTTTGGCAAAATAGTCTGACAGCGCTGACTGGCAGTGTTGGAGAACTTCAATGGCACAATCTCCTTCCAATTTCAGCAACCACTCAGTCTGGGTTAACCGATAATCACTTGTTAGCGGCAAGGTATTGGCAATGATCCGAGAACAAGGATCAGCGAAAATATTTACTGTTCCTCCTGCCAGCGCAGGTAAAATTAGCTGATCATCATTGCGCCCTTCTATGCGCTCTATCGCCAATGCAGGATTGCCACAATCACACGGTGTTTTCTTCACCACCAAAATATCATCAAGTTGGTAACGCACAATGGGCTGAGTTTCCCGCGTAAAATCGGTAATGATCGGGTTAAAGCGCAATTCATCGATCCATTTTGGCTCAATATGCAGAAACTCTTCATTAAGATGCAGCGTCCCATGCGAGCAGGTACATGCCAGGAATCCTTCCGTTGCCTGATAAATTTCGCCAACTTCCCTGAATACGGCTTTTAATAATTGTCGATCTTGCGGCTCCAGCACTTCTGCCACCGAGATCACTTTAACCGGCGGCAATGATATTTCGCCTTGTTGGAGCTTCAATGCCAGCGCACGCAATACTTGAGCCGGCGCGACGATAATCGTTGGTCGATACTCTAATAACGCTTGTACTTGCTGATTAAAGTCAGCGAACAAATCAAAAAAACGGAAGGATATCCAACGGTTCTGGACACTATCGTAAAGATTGTTCCCCGCCCGTAAGAACAGTGCAACCCGCTCACCATGAAATAAGCCATTTGGCAACATTTTGGCAAGCAGGGTTCCGGCCCAAATGCTCCGCTCTTTCGGGCTGGCAACGAAAATACCTCGCTGCCCTGATGTCCCCGATGACATGCCAACGCTGAATTTGCCGACAGTGGGCTTAAAATCTCGTGACTGTTCACTCAACCGCGCACATGCCAAAAGCTCATCGCGTTTTAAACCCGCCGTATTCATCTGGTCGAAATTTTCCATCATGATGGCTTTATTCATAAACGGATATTGCGCCAACGATAAATCACCGTATGAGGAAAAATAAGGGCTTTTCGCCAGAACTCTATGCCTGAATCTCGCCAATTCTCTCAATTGATGTTGCTCTAGCTGCTGTCGGTTGGCAAATTTCCACCGTTTTTTGGCTCGCCAATAGTACCAAAACGTTTTAAATATCATTCCAAGTCTCCCTCATGGCATAGCTGGATAGGGATCTGTTTTTGATCAATTTGATGTAGCTTATTCAGTGTTTCGTAATAGGCACGGCTGTCTTCCATAATAAGATTCGCCAACTTTGCAGGCCCACGCAGTTCACGGTAATTGGTCGGAGACCAGGCAGCATCTCCCGCCAACAATACCCAACCTTGTTCAGTCAATACACAAAGACCAAGGTGCCCTGCCGCATGGCCGGGCAGCGGAACAATAAGTATCTGTTTCTGACTTTCTGGCACGGCATAGCCTTCCCCCAATACCGCTAATTCCTCTGGTAACGGGCTGGTTTCAAACGCTTCATAAAAACTGACTCTGGATTCGAAATCCTCCGGGACTAACCCCCGTACAAATGCTTTTCGTAGCGCAGCAATACCACGTAATTGACGAGTCTGCCACCAACCTTCTCCTGAACAGATAAATTTGGCCTGCGGGAAATCCCGTAATCCGGCAATATGATCACCATGAAAGTGAGAAATGATGATGCCATCGATATCACGTGCCTGAATTCCTTCCTCTTTTAGTTGCATCACTAATGCGTCTTTGGTATCAAAGTAAACCGGCGTGACCGTGCGATATAACCGAATAATTCCACTGCGGGTATGATCGTAAAAATGGCTGGCGTATCCAGTATCAAGCAACCAACGCTTGTCATGACACGCCAGCAACCACGCACGAGCCGGAAATTTGCATACGCGAAGACTGGCGCCTTTCAGTGCCATGCAACCGGAATGAGTGCAATATCCCACTTCAAAAACACGTATCTTAACCATGTGAACCCGTTTGCTGGTTTGCCTGTTTTAGCCAGTTGGCCGTTAAATGAATGCCTTCCTCGATGGTATAAATCGGTGAATAACCCAGCTCTTCTTGCGCTTTTGAGTTATCCAGTGTCATGGAGAAATAAGCCGCCCCAATACCATAACGCGTCAGCAACGGCTCTTTTCGGGTTAGCATGGCAACGCCTTCCAGTATTGCTGCAGCGCCATATAGAAGTGGGTAAGGCAATGATTTGATCCGGTAATCAAACTGCATCTCGTCAAATAACTGCCCTAAAATCTTCGCCAATGGCTGTGGATGTTGATTGGTAATGTTATATATCGCCCCACTTTGCAATCCTTCGCGATGAGTTGCCAACGACATGGCATGGACAACATTCATTACGTAAGTGAGATCCAGGGCATTCTTTCCTCCGGCGGGCAAGGCTACAACGCCTTTGCTGGCTTTAACCTGTGCCATCAAACGTGGCAACAATACCCTATCATGCGGGCCAAATAACCCACGAGGGCGCAGGATAATGTAAGTTGTATCAGGATAGCGGGGGATCAACTGGCGTATGCTCTCTTCCGCCAGAAACTTGGTTCGGGCGTAATCATTGGCAAAACGCTGGCTGCGCTGATTTTCGGTAACATGCTGTTGGTGGGAAAAATTAAAATACACGGCGGGAGTAGAAATATGGACAAATTTCTGGATACCACATATCCCTGCTGCCTGTGCCAAAATCTGTGTCGCAGCCACATTGATACGTTCAAACTCATCGGGATCGCCCCAAGGAGAGGATTTGGCGGCACAATGCCAGACTGCATCACACTCTGACATCAGTTCGGTGGCTTCATTTTCCTTTAGCGTCGCCAATTCAGCATGACGAAACTCAGCACCCAATTGAGTTAATAGCTCTCCCGCTTGTGGGTCACGCCCGGTTGCGACTACCGTTTCTCCACGGGATAACAGGTAATCAACGGCATTACGACCTAAACCACTTGTCGCTCCGGTTACAAGAATTTTCATGGTATTAAAATCATCTCACTTAATGAAAGCCCAGCCGCTGTACCAAGCAACATCACATAATCACGACCATAATAGCGATCTGTCATGATGGCTTCATGCAGCGCGCTTGGAATGGATGCCGCGACCTGATTACCGCGATAACGATAGATATTCACAAATCTCTCATCCTTGATATTCAAGCGCTTGAGAATATGTTTCAATCCCAAATGACTTGCCTGATGAGGTATCACGGTATCGATATCGGACATTGCAAGATTGGCACTGTCCAATACACGCGCTGTAAATTCTTCAATCAATGAGGCAGTCAATTTAAACAGTGGCTTACCTTGCATCTGGAACAAGAAATCGCTATCTTCCATGCCTGCACGCAGATTCTTGCGGGTTCCACCAGCCCGGATCTCACATAATTCGAGGCCTTCTGGGTAGGTTTCATGTTTGTAGGTAACAATCCCACTTTTCCCATCTCCTCTTTCAACGATCACACAAGCCGCCCCATCACCAAAAATCAGTGAAGATTCTTGATGTGACCAATCAATGCCACGGGAAGCCATCTCTGCGGAAACAATAGCAATTCGCCGATACTGTCGGGTTGCCAACAACCCACTGGCAACACCCAAGGCGGAAACAAAACTCACACAACTTGCATTAATATCAAAACAGGCCGTTCCTGCCTTTAAACGGCTCGCTTTTAAAATATGTGCAGCGGAATAAGGTAAGGCTTGAATCGGGATAGCCGAAGCTGAAATCAGCAAATCAATTGAATCTGGCGAGATTTGGTGTGTTTCTAGCGTATTATGCAATGCATTTGCGGCTAATTTAGCTGGGGATGCTTCATAATCCGAATGATAGCGATACTCTATTCCAGAATGTTTTTCGACAAAACCCTTCGGTTTATTGAATTTTAAATCTAAATCGGATGAATACACTTTGTTTTCCGGTAAGGCAATACCTGACGCAATGATCTTTAATGGGATCAATTCATTTATATTTTTCATTTTTTTATAACTTCCAAGTGTTAATTTTTTGTTTAAATTAGCTGCCAGAATAAGAAGTGAATTCTGAGTAAGGTGAGAATAAATGAATATTTATCAGATAGCCGATTAAACAGGAAGTATATATTTATGATACATCTTATTATTAATTTGAAATACTTAATATATATACATGAAAAATAAAAATTTTTCTCAATTCGTCATTTCAATATCATAAAATTTTTTTAATGCAGAAAACATATTATGAGATTTAATCATGGCGTTTGTTGTCTATATGTAAAATAAAAGTCAATGTTAATTGACAAATAAACCAACTTGATTTAATTAATGAAAAATAGTAATTTTAAGTTTTTGTTTCATTGGTTAATTAAATATAATCACCCTAAAATCTTGAACAAGAATCAGTCCAATGTTTTTATTATTTTTTAAATAAAAGTAAAATATCAAATTACCAACATATATATCTTTTAAAAGTAAAAATATCGAGTTTATTCTTCTGGATGGTAAGTCTCTATTCAGGAGAATATTGCTGTTGCTAAATAGAATACCATTTTCTCCTTTGGATATATTGGATGATTTGAACATAGGTGATAACTTAAACGATTCAACCAATAAAAATGAACGACCCGAACTTATTGAAAAGTTAAAACAGAACAGGTCAAAAGGCATGGAAAAGGAAATGGTGGACATCAGCGTTATCGTTGTTATGCCTGCGAATAGTGGCCCATGTTTTTTTGGCTATCGTAGTAGAAAAATGTTAGACAAGCTGCTTGCCCTTTTACCCCCTTTAATATTCGATTTTATTGTACGGATGATTATGGGATTTATGACACTCCTCCAGAAGAGGATCATCTGACGGGAAAGACGTTTACCCAACGCATAGAGAAAACGAATTTAACTCATCATACTCGAATCAATAGACTGAATCTCAAAACGATAGGTGACTCTAAATCAGAGGAGATGCAAGATAAAGTGATAGGGACTTTCATGAGCGTGAGTACTATTTTTGATATTCAATCTAATTATTTAATACATGATCCAAAAAAGGGGAGCCAAAGCTCCCCCCAGTAATTCAATCTGAATTTAAGATCACTGACTTGCTTTCAATTTTTGGAAGTACTCTTCGTACAGAATATTGGCATTGCCAACATCACTCTGCCATTCGCCTTTTTTGATCACGGCCGCATCTGGATACAGAGATTTATCTTCTGTCATGGATTTTGGTAGTAATTTTTTCGCTTCCAGGTTTGGAGTCGGGTAGCCAATTTTCTGGGCAACCTGCGCCGCAATTTCCGGGCGCAACAAGAAATTGATCAATTTCATTGCGCCATCGACATTTTTAGCATTCGCGGGAATAGCCAAACTGTCCATCCAGAAAATTCCACCCTCTTTCGGCCAAATAATATCAACCGGTGTACCCGCCTGACGCGCAACATAAGCAGAGCCGTTCCACATCATACCGATATCTGCTTCGCCTTCCATAAATGGATTGGCAGGATTGTCAGAGTTAAATGCCAGAACATTTGGCATCAGTTTTCTCAGTTCCTGATAAGCAGCTTCAATCTCTTTCGGATCAGAGGTATTACCGGAATACCCTAATTTCAGCAACGCCATCTGGAAGACTTCACGTGCATCGTCCGTCAGTACTAAACTGTTTTTGTATTCTGGTTTCCAGAGATCAGCCCAAGAAGAGAGGGATTTGGGATCAATATTATCGCCATTGACGCCAATCGCCGTTGCACCCCAAATATAAGGGATAGAATAATCGTTATTCGGGTCAAAAGACTTATGGAGCAGGTTAGGATCAAGGTTATGGAAGTTGCTCAATTTACTGGTATCGATTTTTTGCAACATCCCTTCTTTACTCATCTTGGAGACAAAGTAAGTGGATGGAACCACTAAATCATAAGCGCCGTCTTTATAGGTTTTTAGCTTGGTGTACATGCTCTCATTGGATTCATAGGTGGAATAAATCACCTTAATCCCAGTTTCTTTGGTGAACTGGTTGAGCAAACCAGGCGGAACATATTCAGTCCAGTTGTAGAAATACAGCGTCTTGCCATCATCAGCGGCAGCGGCATTCACCGAACCAATGCTTAATGCCATCATCCCAGCGGCTAACAGACAGAACCACTTTTTCATGTTGTTTTTCATGTCGTGTTTCCCCTCGCAGTTGGTGCGTTAGTATCATATATAGGTTCGGCATGAACCTATCCCGAAAAGGGGGCTATTATAAAAGTGACATTTAATGGGGTAAAGCGACTTATTTCTTGCTGAATCGGTGTATATGAAAGAAATTCTGAAATAAAAGCGTGGTCAACCCGTAACCACGCTTAAAAGAAGATTAAGACTTGCCTGTGCGATCACGCATCACAAATTGGCTAATCAGCACCAAAACCAACGACATAAGTAATAAAATCGTGGCTAATGCGTTCACTTCCGGCGAAATTCCCACTTTTACCATGGAATAGATCTTAAGTGGCAAGATCTCATAGCTTGGCCCTGTCACAAATGAGGAAACAACCACATCATCCATCGATAAGGTAAAACTCAATAGCCAACCCGCCATAACCGCCGGCATCGCCAGCGGCAGGATGATTTTTCGCAGGATAGTCAATTCACCCGCGCCCAAATCACGCGCTGCTTCCAGCATTTTGACATCGAAGTCTTTCAGGCGGGAGTAAACCGTTATCACTACAAACGGCAAGCAGAAGGTGATATGCGAAAACAGCAATGACCAGAATCCCAGTGAAACTCCGAGCAGCATAAACAGCACCAGCAGTGAAATCGCCATCACGATATCCGGCGACATCATCACGACAAACAGCATACCACCAACAAACTTTTTGCCACGGAATGAGTAACGATACAAGGCGACCGCCGTCAGGGAGCCAATTAAGGTGGCAAACGTGGCAGAAGTTACCGCCATCGTCAGGGAATGGCCTGCCGCTTGAAGCAGGCTATCATTGGTGAACAGCAGGCTATACCATTCGGTGGTAAAACCCTGCCAGCGAATGCCAAAGCGTGATTGGTTAAACGAGCTTACCAACAGGATAATAATCGGGATATACAGGTAAGCATAAACGATGGTCATGAAGCCACCGCGCAACAGGCGTCCGATCATTCCAGCTCCACCTTTTTGTTCAGCAGCTTAGCCGCACGATAATAAACCAATAACATCAGCCCCATTACCAGCGTTAAGCAAATGCTGGTCGCCGCGCCAAACGGCCAGTCACGGATGTTGAGAAATTGGCTCTTAATCACGTTCCCGATCAGCAGGTTCTTCGCCCCGCCCATCAAGTCAGCCACGTAGAATAGCCCCATCGCTGGCAGCAATACCAGTAAACAACCAGCGATAATGCCCGGCATGGTCAGTGGCACAATGATACGGATAAAGGTTTGCAATTTCCCTGCCCCCAAATCGCGCGCCGCTTCCAGACAAGATTTATCCAGCTTCTCAATACTGGAATAAAGCGGCATCACCATAAACGGCAGCAAGATGTAAACCAGACCCAGTATAACCGCCTCAGGGGTATACATGATGCGCAACGGCTTATCGATAATCCCCACCCACATCAGAAAATCATTCAAATACCCGCGGGTACTGAGGAACATCTTCAAACCATAAATACGGATTAACGAGTTCGTCCAGAATGGCACGATCAACAGGAATAGCATCAGGGGACGCAGTTTCTTCGACATACGAGCCAGAAAAAAAGCGAATGGATAGCCAATCACCAGACAACAGAGCGTCGCTACAATCGCCATATTCAGCGAATGCAGCAGCACCTCAGCATACAGCGGATCGAACAATCGGCTATAGTTATCCAGCGAGAATACCATTTGCACTAAATTAGCATCATCACGGGTCAGAAAGCTGGTTCCGATGATCATCAGGTTTGGCAAAAAGACGAACAGCATCAGCCAGGATACGATGCCCGTAATGACGATATTCTGGAATAGTTTACGCGTCTTCTTCATCGACCAGCACAACCTCCCAGCTTTCTACCCAAGTAACGGCAATCTTCTGGTTCAGGGAATGGTCAACATCAGGATCGTCTTCGTTGAAGAATTCGCTCACCATGACCATCTTGCCATTTTCCATTTCGACCACGGAATCCAATGTCATCCCCTTGTAGTTACGCTCACGAACATAACCAATCAGACCCGATACCTGTTCCCCGTTGTTGATCTCTTCCACGCGCAGGTCTTCCGGGCGCAGCAATACTTTCAACGTTTGCCCAACAGTCACTGGCAACGACGTGAAAATATCACACTCGTGGCCTTCGACACTGGCGCGTATCCGCTGCTCATCAATACGATAGAGTACTTCAGCATCAAAAATATTGATTTCGCCGATAAAGCGGGCAACAAACAGATTTTTCGGCTCTTCGTAAATCTCACGCGGAGAGCCATCCTGTTCAATGCGTCCGTTACGCATAACCACGATACGGTCTGACATGACCAGAGCCTCTTCCTGATCGTGGGTCACGAAGATAAAGGTGATGCCGAGCTTACGCTGGAGCGCCTTTAGCTCATTTTGCATCTGTTTGCGCAACTTGTAATCTAGTGCGGATAGTGATTCATCCAACAGCAAGACTTTCGGTTTATTGACAACCGCACGGGCAATCGCCACACGTTGCTGTTGGCCGCCGGAAAGCTGGGCAGGTTTACGCAGGGCAAACTCTTCAAGCTGAACCATGCGCAATGCTTCCTCAACACGCGGAGCAATCTCTTTTTCCGGTGTTTTCTGCATCCGAAGTCCAAAAGCGACATTTTCAAATACGGTCATGTGGGGAAACAGGGCATAACTTTGGAAAACCGTATTAACGTGACGGTGCTCGGCGGGAATATCAGTAATATCCTGCCCTTCCAGTAAAATTTTGCCACTGTTTGCATCTTCCAGCCCGGCAATCAGACGGAGTACGGTGGTTTTGCCACAACCGGATGGCCCAAGAATGGTCAGGAACTCGCCATCATTGATTGTCAGATCGAGCTGTGAAATAACTTGTTTATCGTCGAAGCCCTTACTCAAGGCTTTTAATTCAACGAGTGGTGTCAGAGAGGTGTTCTCAGTCATTTATGCTATCATCTATCCCTTGGAATAATGCAGATAGAACCGCCACGGGAAAAGACTGTGTTAGCTGGCAGGAGACATCATTTCTCCGCTAAAGCTCAAAGCCAGTGGCGCCGGTTGAAATTACGAAGCGCGCATCATAAACGCAGTACGCCCAAATTGAAAGCTGAAACAATGACAATATGTCATTTTTTATTACTATTTTATGAATGGAAATAGAATATCCCATTCTGCCCCGAATTGTACCAGATGGAAATAGTTTCATATCGGATATTTTTGAAATAAAAAAATGCTATTGTTTTCAATGCATTTAGGCAGGTATCCAACCGATTCGGGATCAGGCTGCGGTCAGCTTTACATTTTCCGTCCTTCCAGCTCGTTTTACTAACGATGTTATATGAACACCGATATTTTCCGCGATCTGGCGTTGTAGAAATCCAGAATAAGAGCGGTGAAACTTATCACCGTTGATTCCTCTCCCTGTTAATATCTCACCTGTTGCGCTTAATATGTTAACTTAGCATATATTGATAACTAATTTATAGGATTACAAAAATGATAAAAAATATAGCGACTGCGTTAATCCACGGTGGAAAACAGCAGGACAAAGAAAACCATGCTATTTTCCCCCCTATTACAACAGCCAGCACTTTTGTACAGAAAGATTTATCTGAGCATGGTGAATACTGCTATTCCCGTTGCAGTAACCCCACACGCTATGCCTACGAAACATTATTAGCCGAAATAGAAGGTGGTATTTATGCAACTGCAACCGCCTCTGGTGTAGCAGCCGCTGCTTTAATCTTAAATTTGTTACCTAAAGAATCCCATGTTATCGCAATGAAGGGAGTTTACGGTGGCACATTTCGTTTATTTGAACGGGTAGCGATTGAAAATAGTGGTCATCAATTTGACTATGTCGATTTAAATAATCTCACTGAAGTTGAGTCGAAAATAAAAGAGAACACTCGTTTAATTTGGATAGAAAGCCCAACCAATCCATTATTAGAATTAGTTGATATTAAACGTATTTGTGCATTCGCGAAAAATCACAATATCTTAACTTGTGTCGATAATACATTTGCAACTGCATGGAACCAAAAACCCCTTGAGTTAGGGGCAGATGTTGTGATGTTATCTACCAGTAAATACATTGGCGGCCATTCGGATCTTATTGGCGGAGCGGTTATTACCCATCGGGATGATTTAGCCAATAAGCTGGATTTTTTAAAAACAACCATGGGTGCCATTGCATCTCCCTTTGATGCCTATTTAGCATTACGTGGATTAAAAACATTAGCGTTACGAATGTCAGCGCAATGTGCTAATGCACTTGAAATTGCCAATTTTCTGCAATCTCATCCAAACATTGAACAGGTCTATTATCCTGGTTTACCCTCTCACCCGCACTATTCCATTTGCCAACAGCAAATGCGTGCAGGTGGTGCCGTCGTTACGATTAAATTAAAAGGTGATCTGGAGGATACAAAGAGATTTTTGAGCAAATTACGCTATTTTGTTTTAGCAGAATCTCTTGGTGGTGTAGAAAGTATGGTTAACCATTCTGCAACCATGTCACATGGCTCAATGACAAAAGAAGAGCGTGAAGAGATTGGTATTTATGATACTGTATTACGCTTATCAGTAGGGATTGAAGATATTCGCGATTTATTAACTGACCTTAAACAAGCATTAGAATAAATTTATTTAATATAAAAAATAACAAAAAAATAAGGTGAGTAAAAAATGAATGATTACGGTATTTGGACCATCATTACCCCTGTTGTCACAATTATTTTAGCTATATTTACACGCCAGGTTATATTATCTCTACTACTTGGGATATTAGTCGGATTTACTGTCATTAATGACCATCATATTATTTTAGGTATACAAGGTACTATTGAAGGTATTATTGATACTTTTTCCTCTTCAGGCAATACAAAAACCATTATCTTTATGTTGATGATTGGTGGCATAATGCGGCTTGTGGTTGTTACAGGGGGCGTGCGATCTTTAGTTCGTTTACTCACAAACAAGACGCAACTGGTTGAAAATAAAAAAGCTGTTCAGTTTTTGGCAATGATCATTACATCATTAATTTTTATTGAAAGCTCAATTAACCAATTAATTGCCGGAGCATCAACCAAGAAATTAGCCAAAAATTACGGTATCCCACCAGAAAAAATGTCTTACATTATCCAGACATCCTGTGTTTCTGTTTGTTCTTCTGCCATGATTAATGGTTGGGGTGCCGCAATGATGGGGATCATCGGTGTGCAGATTTCCAGGGGATTAATCAGCGGTGAGCCATTTGATATCCTGGCGGGCTCTATGGTTTATAATATTATGGCTTGGTTATCTCTGGCTTCTGTCTTATTTTATATTTTTTCTAATGTTTCCTGGGGGCCAATGAAAACCGCAGAAATGCGAGCCTTACATGAACATTTAAATAGTGATATTGAAGATAAACACAATGAAGATAGTGATGATGTTATTGAACACCCTAACTGCCATACTTCATTAAACTTTTTTATTCCTATTTTATCGACGGTATTAATGCTCCCTATTGCCCTCTATATCACAGGTGATGGTGATTTTAGTAAGGGTAGCGGTTCAACTTCTATCTATTGGAGTGTTATGTTTGGAACCACTGTCTCTTTTTTCTGGTTCTTATTACGCCGCGTTTTAACCATCGAAACCTTTTTTAAAGAACTTTATATTGGTTATGCCGGCATGATAAAAATAAGCTCTGTCATGGTATTGGCATTCTTAATGGGTAACGTTTCCGCTGATTTAAATACCGGTGCTTATATTGCACAAATGACTTCTGGTATTATTCCGGCAGGTTTTTCCATTGGTTTTATATTCCTGATTAGTTCCATCATGTCATTAGCAACGGGCACCTCATGGGGAACATTTGCAATTATGATCCCCATTGGGGTACAGCTAGGTATTTCAGTAGGAATGCCTCCTGAGTATATGATTGGGGCTGCTATTGCCGGTTCTATCTTTGGTGATATGACATCGCCAATTTCCAGCGATGCTATCGTTGCATCAATGGCAACAGATTGTGACCATATTGAACATATTCGGACTCAAATGCCATATGCGTTGGTTACTGCAAGTTTCGCCCTCGTTATCTATTTCTATTTAGGCCTTACTTATTAACTGGAAACCCGCTGAGGGTAATATGTCTTTAACAGAAAATTTAGGGAATAATTATGAAAAAAGTAGCAAAAACTTTCAAAAATGGACGTAACCAAGCAATTGGATCATCTATTATGATTTCTAACTGAAAATTGGGATAATTTTTTCAATATGTTAAACAGAGTGGATGTTCCTAACGATTTTTTAGATAAATAATGTACAGATATCGTAAAATCATCGCCGACTGCTCATCCCGCCCTGCTTCCACTTTGAGATACCAATCGACCGGATGAACGTAGATAAACCGCACATCGTAATCACTGTCAGGTGAGGCAAAACCCCACCCACAACTGCCGGATTCACAGGCATACAGTATCCGCACGCCATAACTTTTTTCTAACCAGCCAGTTCCTGTCTGATGCGAGAACGCATGGTAGGGCTGGCTGCATTTGCTTTTATTTCCCTTTCTTCCATCTTCTTTGATCCCTATCCTTTTACACATACCACCTGACGCAAGGTATGCACGATTTCCACCAACGATGATTGTGCTTCCATCACAGCATCAATATCTTTGTATGCCATCGGAATTTCATCGATCACATCGCGGTCTTTACGACATTCTACATGAGCTGTCGCACGTACTTGGTCGCTCACAGTGAAGCGTTTTTTCGCCTCGTTACGGCTCATTACCCGCCCTGCTCCGTGGCTACACGAACAAAAACTTTCTTCGTTTCCAAGGCCGCGGACGATATAACTTTTCGCTCCCATCGATCCCGGAATGATCCCCATCTGGCCTTTACGGGCAGATACTGCACCTTTACGTGTCACCAAAATTTCTTCACCGTAATGCTGTTCACGCTGGACATAGTTATGGTGACAATTCACGGCTTCCTGTTGTGTTGTAAAGGATTTGGGGATCTCACGTGACAACGCTTCAAGTACGCGGTGCATCATCACTTCTCTGTTCTGACGGGCGTAATCCTGTGCCCAACCTACCGCTTCCATATAATCGTCAAAATAACGACTTCCTTCCGCAAAATACGCCAAGTCACGATCTGGCAGGTTAGCAATATGCTGCTGCATATCCTTTTGCGCCAATGTGATAAATAAATTCCCGATAGCATTACCCACACCACGGGAACCACTATGTAACATCACCCAAACGCGATCTACTTCATCAAGACACAACTCGATAAAATGGTTTCCCGTTCCCAACGTTCCCAAATGCTGATGGTTATTGGTGTTCAATAGTTTTGGATACTTATCGGTAATACGCTTAAACCCATCCGCTAAGGTCGCCCAATGTTGATCCACAATCTCCGGCGCATTATGCCAGGCACCTTTATCGCGGCCTCCACGGTTTACGGTTCGTCCATGCGGTACGGCTGCTTCAATGGCGTGGCGAATATTCAACAGACTATCCGGTAAATCAGATGCCACCAGCGAAGTACGCACCGCAATCATTCCACAACCGATATCCACTCCAACCGCGGCCGGAATAATGGCGCCTTGTGTCGGGATCACGCTACCGATAGTAGAACCTTTACCAACATGGACATCCGGCATTACTGACAAGTGTTTGAAAATAAAAGGCATCTTAGCTGTATTTAGTAATTGGATGATGGCTTTGGGATCAACGGGTACTCCGTTTGTCCACATTTTTACTGGCGCACCATTCTCTTGCGTCAATAAGTTATAAGCGTTGGTTTTCATTCCAGTGGTTATCATTATTGTTCTCCTTTAATTTTTACCAATCCGTTTAGGACCCATGCTATTTCAGTGTGTTGACCCTCTGGTTATTGCCAATTGCGTGCCAACTTTGAAAAAAAACAGAAATATTATTTATATATCTGAAAAATAAATGTTTTTATTTTAAACTAATTTTGCTGATTGTTTTTGCAGATCAAATTCCTTATCTTTCTATATCGTTTTTTATAAATTTAAATAAGACGACTACAAGGAAGACAATGAAACGCAGAGTCGCTATTGGTATCTTGGGTACAAAGTTAGACAGGAGAGGTAAGAAGGCTAATCGCTGGACAAAATGGCTCCCTACCATTGGTATGTGCCAGCAGCCAGAGCTACCGATTGATAAGCTGGAATTGCTCTACCAATCCAATAACCATATTTTGGCAGAGAGAATTAAGGAAGATATTGCCCAAGTTTCACCTCAGACAAAAGTGGTGTTGAACGCAATCCACATTGAAGATCCGTGGGATTTTGAGGAAGTTTATACCACACTGCTGGATTTTGCCGTTAGTTATCCTTTTGATATTGAAAACGAAGAGTATCTGGTACATATCACAACCGGTACTCACGTTGCACAGATCTGCTGGTTCCTGCTGACTGAAGCCCGTTACCTGCCAGCCCAACTGCTCCAGACATCGCCTAAGAATGGGGGAGATGAAAACCATCCCGAAGGCGTTTATACAATTATCGATTTAGATCTCAGTCGATACACTACCCTAACCAGCCGTTTCCAGTACGAACAACAGGAACAAGTCGCATTTCTGAAATCTGGCATCGCCACACGCAATGCCAATTTCAATCGCCTGATTGACCAAGTAGAGCGCGTCGCCCTGCGCTCCACTGCACCAATTTTGCTGACCGGGCCAACGGGTGCGGGTAAATCCTTTCTCGCCCGCCGGATCTATCAGTTACGGCAGGCACGCCATTTAATCAAAGGGCGATTTGTGGAAGTAAACTGTGCCACCTTGCGCGGTGATAATGCGATGTCTACGCTATTTGGTCACATCAAGGGAGCATTTACAGGAGCGATCCAGCCACGCACCGGACTTCTTCGTGAAGCCAATGGCGGCATTCTGTTTCTTGACGAAGTGGCAGAATTGGGATTGGATGAGCAGGCTATGCTGTTAAAAGCGATTGAAGAAAAAAGCTTTCTGCCTTACGGATCGGATAAGGAAATACACAGTGATTTTCAATTAATTGCTGGTACACACCGTGACCTGCGGGATTGGGTGGCTCAGGGAAAATTCCGTGAAGATCTCTATGCCCGTATCAATATGTGGACTTATCAACTGCCCGGCTTGGCACAGCGCCGTGAAGATATCGAGCCGAATATCGATTATGAACTCGCCCATTATGTCCAAATGCAACAAACGCAAGTTCGCTTTGACAAAGAGGCACGGCAAATTTACCTGAATTTCGCTTGTTCCGAGCAAGCACCGTGGCGGGGAAATTTTCGCGAACTTAGCGCCTCCGTCACCCGGATGGCGACCTTCGCCGAAAATGGGCGTATCAATCAACTGTTGGTTGAAGAGGAAATCACGCGGCTCAAACAAAATTGGCGAGATGACGGGCAATCTTCCTTGCTGCCAAATAACCTGCCGGAAATTGACCTGTTTGACCGCCAACAGTTGGAAACAGTGATTAAAGTCTGCCGTGAATCCAGCAGCTTATCGGAAGCAGGTCGCAAACTATTTGCCGTTTCCCGTCAACAAAAAAAACAGCCTAATGATGCTGATAGATTACGCAAATACTTTGCCCGATTCGGTCTTGATTGGGAAAGCATTCGACATTAACAGGAAAAAAACAGATAGGAGAACAACAACATGGAACTGAAATTTCTAGGTACCAGCGCAGGTATTCCCACAAAAGAGCGCAATGTCACCAGCCTAATACTCGATTTACAGGGCATCCGCAACGCACTGTGGATGTTTGATTGCGGTGAGGGAACTCAGCACCAGATCCTTCACTCTCCCATCAAGATAGCTAAACTGGAGAAAATCTTTATCACTCATTTGCATGGTGATCATATCTTCGGCTTGCCCGGATTATTGTGCAGCCGCTCGATGGGAGGTTCTAGCGATCCCCTCACCTTATATGGACCAACGGGGATACGTCAGTTTGTGGAAACCACATTGCAATTGAGCAGTTCTTTCCTGACCTATCCATTGGAAATTATCGAAGTCCAGCCTGGACAACTGTTTGATGATGGCGAACTCAAGGTCACGGCGTATGCCTTGAACCATCGCGTAGAATGCTATGGTTACCGTATTGAAGAACACGACAAACCCGGCGCACTTGATACGGAAAAATTAAACCAGGATAACATTCCCCGTGGCCCGTGGATGCAGGCTTTAAAGCAGGGCGGCACAATAACACTGGAAGATGGTCGCACAATTTGCGGCAAAGATTATTTAGGCACTCCGATTCGTGGCAAATCATTGGCTATTTTCGGGGATACTGAACCGACACCCGAAGCACTGAAACTGGCTGCCAATGTTGATGTGATGGTGCATGAAATCACGCTGGAAGATGCATTTGCCACGAAAGCCAACGAGCGTGGGCATTCTACCACTAAACAAGCCGCAACATTGGCACGCGATGCCAAGGTCAAACACTTTATCGCTACGCACATTAGTGGGCGCTATGGAATTGAGGATTGCCCGCGATTATTGGCTGAATGTCGGGAAGTATTTCCAAATACTGATTTAGCCGCAGATTTTGCCGCATTTATTGTTAAATAAGATATTGTCAGGAAAATACAATAACTGTATAAATGCACAGTTAAAATTCTGGCAGAAAAATAGATTTATATCACCTATTTCTGATTAATTCCCTTCAACAAAATACTTAAGAGATAAAAATGAATTACGCAAAAATCTCACCCAGGATTGTTAACCCGTTATATAAAAGCTATGAAGAAATCTATACCCCAAAAGAAAAACTGGCATTAGAGTGGTGCGAAGCTTTAACGACAAATCCCAGACAAAGTACGTTGGATAAGATCAAAGAACGCCTTGATGCTGTTTTTACAGAAAAAGAGATTGTTGACCTGACAGCAGCAATCTCCTTAATGAATGCTCTTAATAGAATGGCGGTCAGTTTAGGTGATCGAAACGAATAATCACATCATTATGCAGGCTATTTAACCTGACCATTAATTGAAATAAAAATTTCTTCCGGCAATCCTTGCGATGAATGCTATCGTGAGTATAATGCGCGACGATTTGCTGGGAGAAAACATGAAAGATTGCGTTGTAAAAGCTGTTACAAAACACCAAGCTAACAAAGCACTGTCTGCTGGCAGCGTAAACGCGTTGTTTTTCCCATTGCTTAACCGAACATTTAAAAAGCCCCTCAATTGAGGGGCTTTTTTTTGCCTACCAGTCCAAGGCTATAAGTCATAAAAGGGGAACGTAAACATGGCTAATCCGTTATATCGCAAGCATATCATTTCAATTAATGATCTGAGCCGCGCAGATCTGGAACTGGTATTGCAGACGGCCGCTGCATTAAAAGCCAATCCACAGACTGAATTACTAAAACACAAAGTGATAGCAAGTTGCTTCTTTGAAGCCTCTACACGTACCCGTCTCTCTTTTGAGACTGCCATTCAGCGACTCGGCGCTTCCGTCGTGGGTTTTGCTGACAGTAGTAATACTTCATTGGGTAAAAAGGGAGAAACGTTGGCTGATACCATTTCCATTATCAGCCAATACGCCGATGCAATCGTTATGCGTCACCCACAGGAAGGTGCGGCACGACTGGCTTCTGAGTTTTCCGGCCAGATCCCTGTTATCAACGCCGGCGATGGCGCAAACCAACATCCGACCCAGACTTTGCTCGACCTGTTCACCATTCAGGAAACTCAAGGTAAGCTGGAAAACCTGAAAATTGCTATGGTCGGAGATTTGAAATATGGCCGTACCGTACACTCACTCACACAAGCTCTGGCAAAATTTAATGGCAACCATTTCTGCTTTATCGCTCCAGATGCACTTGCAATGCCAAGCTATATCCTGCATATGTTGGAAGAAAAGCAGGTGAGTTACAGCCTCCACAATAATTTTGAAGATGTACTGCCAGAACTGGATATTTTATATATGACTCGTGTCCAGAAAGAGCGTCTTGACCCTTCAGAATATGCCAATATCAAAGCTCAATTTGTCCTTCGTGCGGCGGATCTGGAAAATGTTAAGGAAAACCTGAAAGTGCTGCATCCGCTGCCGCGTATCGATGAAATCACAGTGGATGTTGATAAAACGCCATATGCTTACTACTTCCAGCAAGCAGGAAATGGCATTTTTGCTCGTCAGGCATTATTGTCGCTGGTATTGAATGAAGATGTTGTTATAAAAAATAAATAGGCATCAATATTATGATTGGGAAAACTATTCCTTAATCATAATCGTACTTTCTTTGAAAAGATTTTTATCCAGCTCGGTTTTTAATGAAGAATACATTGTTATCTTCAAAAACCGAGCCTGAATCAACATATTACTCACTGTTATAGACAGGTAGGTGGAAGAGCCATAAACATCTTATACAAGACGTTGAGGTTCAGACCCATTCTGTTCAGTAAGGGATAATTTCACCGGTACAGATTTTGAGGTTGGCGTGCCTGTACCATCACCAACACTTTCCATTGGGACTAATGGATTGGTTTCTGGATAATAAGCGGCAAGGTTTCCACGTGGAATGGCATAAGGCACTAATTTAAAGCCGGAAACTTTACGCTTGATACCGTCATGCCATACTGTTTCGATATCGACTAAATCACCTGCCTGATATCCCGATTGAGCTATATCTTCTGGATTCATGAACAACACTTCCCTCTGACCATAAACCCCACGATAACGATCATCCAACCCATAAATCGTGGTGTTATATTGATCGTGTGAACGCAACGTTTGCAAAGTGAAAGGAACATCAGCGCCTTCAATTTGCGGGAACAGGGTTTTTGGCAGCGGTGCATGACTGAATTCGGCTTTTTGGCTCGGTGTTGCAAAACGTAATTCGGCCGCCGCATTACCAAGATAGAAACCGCCAGAGTGTTCACATTTTTTATTAAAATCAGCAAACCCTGGTATAGTCGCAGCAATATGATCACGAATTTTATGGTAATCTCCGGCTAATTCCAGCCAGTTAATCGTTGCAGTATTACCTATAGTCGCATTAGCAATACCGGCAATAATCGCTGTTTCGGAACGCTGGCTATCAAATAATGGCTTATTTACCCCCTCTGAGGCATGAACCATGCTGAAAGAGTCTTCTACCGTCACAAACTGTGCGCCCGTAGCCTGAATATCTCGTTCAGTGCGCCCCAATGTCGGTAGAATCAAGGCTCCTTTTTTACCCGTAATAAGATGGCTCCGGTTTAACTTTGTGCTGATGTGTACAGTCAAATCACAATGTCTAAGCGCGTCTTCTGTTCGTGCACTATCTGGAGCAGCAGCCGCAAGGTTCCCACCCAGTGCGATCAGAACCTTAATTTCATCACGCAACATGGCACTCAACGCTTCCACAACATGATGACCATGAGCACGAGGTGGCTCAAAACCAAAATGAGCAGCCATGTTATCCAGGAAAAGTTTGGCGGGTTTCTCATTTATTCCCATCGTCCGGTTACCCTGTACATTACTGTGACCACGTACCGGACAAAGCCCTGCGCCCGATTTACCCAATTGGCCAAAAAGCAATTGAAGGTTGACGATTTCACGTACCGTAACCAAAGAGTGTTTATGTTGGGTTATCCCCATTGCCCAAGTACAGATGACACGTCCAGCATTCTGATAAATGGTAGCCGCCTCACGCAATTGAACTTCGGTTAATCCCGATTGATCTTCAATCAATGACCATGTGGTTGCTGCAACTTCTTGTAAGTAAGCATCCACTCCGTTGGTGTAAGTTTCGATGAATTCCAGATCAAAAATCCCTGATTTGCCTTCAGCCAGCAGGGAGTTATGGGTTTCCAAAAGTGCTTTGACTATCCCTCGCACCGCCGCCATATCGCCGCCAAGTTTGGGCTGATAGTAACGATGGCTAATTTCCCCTGCCATTGGGGTAATTACTTCGAGCGGTTTTTGTGGATCAGCGAAACGTTCCAATCCGCGCTCACGCAGGGTATTAAAAGTGACGATACGTGCTCCACGCTCCGCAGCATGTCGTAAGCTGTGCAGCATTCGTGGGTGATTTGTTCCGGGATTTTGACCAAATATAAAGATGGCATCTGCATGATCAAAATCTTGCAATCGAACGGTGCCTTTCCCAACGCCTAAGCTTGCCAACATACCGGAACCGCTGGCTTCATGGCACATATTGGAGCAATCCGGGAAGTTGTTGGTTCCCACGACACGGCCAAATAACTGGTACAGCCACGAAGCTTCATTGCTGGCGCGCCCCGAAGTGTACAGCTCAAGCTGATTGGGGTTGTCCATCGCCTTAATGTGGCCGGCAATCAGGGCAAAAGCATCATCCCAACTGATCGGCTCATAATGATCCGTCTGCGGGTTATAGCTCATCGGCTCAACCACTCTTCCTTGGTATTCAAGGAAATAATCGCTTTGTTGGTAAAGTTGACTAACACTATGGGTTGCGAAGAATTTTCGATCAACATAGCGACGAGTTGCTTCCCAAGTGACTGCCTTAGCACCGTTTTCACAAAAACTAAACAGACTTTTGTTGTCATCCCCCCATGCACATCCAGGACAATCAAAGCCTCTGGGTTTATTCATGCGCATCAGGTTAACCATATTTTTCAGTGCTCGTTTACTATCAAAGACAAAACGGGTTGTTGCCTCCAGTGAACCCCAACCACCAGCCGCTGCATGGTAAGGTTTTATTTTTGATTTGAATTTCATAAAAATCTCTATTTTTTATGTCATGACCAACACAATCAGGCCACTTCTTTACAGGTGAACCAATAACGTCGATTTCATTTATTCGTATTAGGGCTAACTACCAATGTGATCATACTCCTATCCGCCCATTGTGGTAATTATTCCGTGGTTATATCACGAAAAAACCGAACCTTTTACCAAGTATATAGGCACTATTGCCAGTGCTCTTGATGCTATTCAGATCAAAAATTAGCACTGAACGTATCAAAGCTATCGGCTTTAATAAATTTGGCAGCGTTAGGCATCTCTTTGCCATCTTCATCTTTACTTAATGCATTAAAATGCTCAACGCCACATTTGATCTTGGCCTTTTCAGCGAAGTTAAACTCGGTATCTGAATTGCAAATGAGTTACGATATCTGGCAACTGGAAGTTGCGATTACGATAATACTGAATCTTGGTTTTCTCATCGTAGGTTGCCAATTCAGCTTCAGTGACAGCAACCTTAACCTTGGTGGGTGTATTGAAACCTGACACTGGCGACTATCACATTCGCTCTAATTTCCTTGATACAGTTTTCAACCAGTTCGTTGATATTAAAATTAACACGAATAGTAATGAAACTGGCTTAACAATTACCATCAACTATTGAGATGTCATATGCATCACAACACATAACAAAAATCAATAAAATACTCTATTATGTGATATTTAGTTAACGTGTTTTATTAATATAAAATCCATTTAAAACAAATTATTAAAAATTAACATGAAAATTACCACTGTTAAATTAAAAAAATAAATTACTATATTTAACCCCATTATCCCTACAATGAACATTTAAAAACAACCAACAATGCACCCAATAGATAAGAATAAATTGTTATAAAAAAACTTGTAATACAGGTATTATTATTTATATAGAAATTCATAGTTATAGCTAATGATATTTTTTCTAGTTTTAACATGAATCAACTACAAATCAGGAGAAAATAAAATGCCATTTCATGAGCCTTTTACAAGAAAAGTAAAAATTGGAGATCTAATGTATGGATTGCATCCAGCAAGAATGAAATATTTAAAACAATACGAACCATTTAAAGCCTTTGACTTTACTAAAAAAACTAGTGGATTTGAATATATTCATGAAATTAATCCATTTCGACCAATATTCATAGATCAATATATGCTCCCACAGGAAAAACCTAAACTAAGGGGGGAATCACCAGAGGAGAAAGAAAGATATAGAAAATCCTATTCCCACTGGAAGCGCCAATCTAACAACATGAAATTGGCGAAAAACCACCCCTACCACAAAAGCTTTACCTCATATGGTGATAACCATGAAAAATATAATACTGCGTTTAGCAAAACACCAACAAAAGAAGGGATTGGTAGATTATTTTCACGAAAATGTAAGGCAGGATTATCTTGGATAACCATGAGCAATGGTAATAATGATATAGTTAAAAATAATACGGTACATTTTATTCTTGATAATATAGACATGAGGTATGTAACAAATAAAATAAACTTTCGCCAAGATAGATCTGATGTAACTGCAATAGAATTGAGGTGGATCTATAGAAACAGGAAAAATCCTAACGTGCAAAAAAAAATACAGTTTTGGCTGAATGGTCACCCCACTCAACCACCTTGGGAAAATGAAGAAGGAAAAAAAATATGGAAACTATATACACCAAAGTCTGAAATTGAAGAGGCTTTTAGCTCTAACTTACCTATAGATTTATATTTCTAAGGCATATAGAAAAAGTTTATTTGGATGAATAATTTTATTAACCTCAGCTTCGTTTAAAAATAGCGATATCATTATCCCGTAGATTCAAGCTCGGTTTTTTGGTTGGAATGTATAAACAATGAGGCCTGCGACGATTTCTAGCAGAAAACCGAGCTGACTACGATGTCTTGAATGTTCTATCTGAGAAATATTTTTAAGCTGATCAATGACCGGTTGAGTAGGCCGCCGGAACTACTCCCACAGCCTCTCGCAGAACGGTACGTGAGCCTCTCGACTCATACCGCTCCCATCAAGCGAACACGCATAAAGGAATCAATGCCCTTTTCTTCAGGGTGAGCATGCGGATATAACTGACTAATCTGGGAAATCGGCGATAACGTATTGTTTTACATATTTATTATAAAACGTTTTGAAATCACAGTAATGGCTCATAGGGAATAGAATGAGGATCATCATGACTTCGCTGAGAGAAAGGTATGCTATATCACAAATTACCTACTATAAAATAAACAAACGTTCCTACATAATTACCAATGACATAGCCAACAGTACCAATCACCATAATCGGGCCGACCAGATTAATCCAGCCACGGCTAATTGCCATTGCTGCTGCAGTAGTTGGCCCGCCGATATTGGCATTACACGCCAAAATGTTTTCCTCAAGGCTGAATTTAAACACTTTTCCCACAGCAAAAGTCAGTATCAAGTTCAGCATAGTAATCACAAAGACGAAGGCAAATAGTAGTGGCGCATGGCTGATAATGACCTGAACGGATGCAGGTATGCCAATCACAACAAAAAACATATAAATAGCGTAAGTACCTAATTCCTGAGTGCCATTCAATTTGCTGAATGTCTCTTTAAATATTGAGACGATAATAAAAGTGACGGTAGTCAGAAGCAGATATTTATCGGAAATCAGGCTGAAAGCCAGCTCTTGGTAAACGTTGTTTGGCTGCCCAAGCAAGGCTTTTAACCATGATGAAAGCTGAAATGATAGCGCAACGATGAAAATTGACCAGGCCAGCGATATAGCGATGTCTTTCAGGGCGATATTTTTGGGTTTCCAATAAGCCGCCGCCAAAGGTTGGGATTTATCTAAATTAGGCGTATTTTCAACCAAATCAGTATATGGACTGCCCCAGAATTTTCTCGCTACTGCCCAACCAGATAAAAGCATCAGAATAATAAAATAAGCGGCCATCATAAAATGATCAGCAACGATGGTAGAGGCCACCATGTTCTGGGAAGTTTCCAGCTTGGCGGCCATTGCCGCAAAGTTTACTCCTCCTCCCGTATAAGAAGCGGATATCATACCACTGATTTTATCTAACTCTGGTATGTGAGCCCTGAAAAGCCAGAAAGAGACGATTGTACCAATCATGGTCGCAATGGAAGAAATCAGGAAAAGTATCAGTAATCGTCCACTTTCTTTAAGAATACTGTTCAGGTTAGTTTTAAATAATAATAAGGGGATTGCCAGTGGCAGGATATATCCCCAAACAGTATCGTAAGCCGGTGCTTCGGTAGGAATAATATTTAAATTGGAAGCAAAGACAGCAACGATCAATGCAATCACTGCTCCCGGGATTTTAGATGCCCATTTAAAACGCTGTTCTGCCATTATGGCGGCAGCGACAACAATCATAATAAAGGCCCACAGCATTAATGAATTGTCAGCTGTAATGAATGTATTTTTCATTATTTTTCTCCGATATTTTTCAAATAAAAAAGAAGATATTTACGCACTGACTCATTCAATGATTTACTTATTCAAATAGTCTGAAGTTTTATCTATTGCTCCATAAATAGCTGGCCGGTTGTTATAAAATGCCCACATGGAGTTACCATAATCATAATGCCACCACTCAGTCGGTAAATTGGTAAACCCTACTTGCTTCATGGCGTGGTAGAGTAATCGGCGATATAAAATGGCAGACATATTTTTTTCAGGGGCTTTTTCTAATGCGGCGGTGTAGGAAAGTTCATTCACTTCATCAAACTTTGTCCCCAAAAAAAGTGCATGACCAGATTCTATATTAAAGAGTGTGACATCCACTGCTCCCCCTGTCAGATGTGGGCTGATTTGATTTTTTCCTACTGGCGCTGGAGCTACAAATTGCTGTAATAGTCTCTGCTGTTCCTTCGCCGATAATTCGGTATATTGCTCTGCGATCTTTACCTGCGTTATCTCTTGCAATGCTTGCTGAGTTTCCCGCGAACGCCAGCCATCCAATACTAAAATCCCCAAATGGGCAGGAAGTAACTGTGATGCGATCCTTAATTTTTCAGCCACACTTTTTCTTACCATACAATATTCAATAGAGCCTTTTATCCCTGCCAGATAATAAACCGGTTTTTGTTTTAATTTATTCGAATCAGTAATGATTTCTAAAGATTCATGGCATTCATAAATAGGAATTTTATTAATTATTTTCCAATCAAAATCGCCCTCTACCGAGATTTTTTCCGCAGAATTTTTTCCCAAGTTTATATTTCCAGAAGAAGTAGATAGCAACATGTTCAACCTTACACTGTGATATTGGTGTTAAGTTCATTTAAATAACAATCTATTTACACCTTAGCAACAGAAGTGCTATCCATCAAATTTTATTTATTTTCTATTATTGAGTTAAATCGTCTTTTATATTCAAAAGGTAATCAGGTGAAATGCCAAATAGTCTATGACAAAATAAGCCAACCCTAATATCTGGAGGAGGAATACCGAGACGGTATTCATGACACAACATGACGCAAGACCATCAACTACAAGTAGAAGCCATTAAATGTGGCACGGTTATCGATCACATCCCAGCCCATGTCGGCTTTAAGTTATTGTCACTGTTTAAACTCACCGAAACAGACCAGCGCATTACGATTGGCCTGAATCTGCCTTCCAACCATTTGGGTAAAAAAGATCTGATCAAGATTGAAAACACCTTCCTGACAGAACAACAGGCAAACCAGCTCGCCATGTATGCACCCAATGCCACAATCAATAATATTGAAAATTATGTTGTGGTTAAAAAGATGCAAATCAACTTACCAGACAGAATCGACAGTGTCCTTGTCTGCCCAAACAGTAATTGCATCAGCCATAACGAACCTGTCGACAGCAGCTTCTATGTTATGTCAGAAAAAGACGATGTGGTGTTACGCTGTAAGTACTGTGAGAAAGAGTTTGATCGTCAAGCCGTTATCGATAACGATTAACCACCGATTCAAACAACTATCCGCTGTCAGTTCAGGCAATGTGTAAGAATGTCCTGTATTAATTGATGCGGGACAGAGGATCACTATAATGGCGATCCTGAAAATTTTTTTCCATTTAGACGTTAAACAGGAGTTTCTAATGTCACGTTCTATCCATACCGAAAATGCACCAGCAGCCATCGGCCCTTATGTTCAGGGTGTTGATCTGGGTAGCATGGTTATCACTTCCGGCCAAATCCCTGTTGATCCAAAAACCGGTGCTATCCCTGAAGAGGTGACTGCTCAAACCCGTCAATCTTTGGAAAACGTTAAAGCGATTATTGAACAATCTGGCTTGAAAGTTGCTGATATCGTAAAAACCACTGTGTTTGTTAAGGATCTAAATGACTTCGCGGCCGTGAACGCAACTTACGAAGCATTCTTCGCTGAACACAATGCACCGTTCCCTGCCCGTTCATGTGTTGAAGTTGCCCGTCTGCCAAAAGACGTGAAAATCGAAATCGAAGCTATCGCCGTTCGTCGCTAATTTGTCGTTTTGTCAACCCTGATAACGCCAGTATCAGGGTTGTTATTAACACGGTGTATAAACACAAATAGATCATGTATCATACCGACATGAAGAAAGATACTCGAAAACTCTCACCTGAGATACAGCAATATAACCGACAACTCGTGATACGGATGTATCAGGAAGGCGTTTCACGGCAAACGATTGCTGCCGCTTTAGGCATTAACTACAACACGATTTGTATTTGGGTCAGAGCCTGGCAAAAAGGGGGCGATGAGGCCTTGGTGCAAGGTCAACGTGGTCGCCGCATCATGGAAAAACGCTTATTGACTCCCATTCAGGAAGAAAAACTTCAACAACTTCTGTGTGATAAATCGCCGCCACAAATGCAACTGCCTTTTGCGCTCTGGGGACGTCGGGCCATTCAAGCCGTCATCTGGCAGATGTGGCGGATTAACGTGGCAGAAAGAACCCTGACCGACTACCTGAAACGCTGGGGATTTACACCGCAAAAACCGTTAAAAAAGGCCTATGAACAAAACCCCAAAGCGGTTGAACAGTGGCAGAAGGAAACCTATCCCGTTATTAAGAAAAAAGCGGCGGAAGAAGGGGCTGAAATTTGGTGGGGGGATGAAACCGGGATAAAGAATACGTGTCAACACGGTCGTGGCTTTGCCCCCAAAGGACAGACGCCTGTCGTCGATGTCAGTGCGAAACGCTTTTCACTCAATATGATATCTGCCATCAACAATCGGGGCAGTGTGAGATTTATGTTGTACAGGGAAACGATGACCGCCCGAAAATTGCTCCATTTTTTCCAACGATTGATAAAAGAAGCAGGTCGCAAGGTCTATTTAATTCTGGATAACTTACGGGTGCATCATGCCAAAATAGTGACAAATTGGTTGGAAAAGCATCAGGGCCGGATTGCGGTGTTTTATTTACCGGCGTATTCACCGGAATTGAATCCCGATGAGTATCTCAATGGTGACCTAAAAAGTGCCCTTCGTCATTCTTCACCGGCAAGAAGTCAGCAGGAATTAGCCGGAAAGGTCAAAAGCCATCTGAGGAAGCTCCAGAGAAGAAAGGCGCATGTTGCCCGTTTTTTCCACCATCCTAAAATTCGTTATGCGGCATGATATAAATATAGATATTTAAACACCGTATTAATATTTCAGTCTCGCCTTCCTCCCGCTAATAATCTTCCCTTTCTCTGTCTTAGATCAACTTTTTAGGTTGTATATTAGCTCATTAAAACCACATATTGTGCTTTAATAAAACACAAGCACTATATATAGTATTTACACACAAGATTATCCACATTAAAGCAGAAAGCGAGCCTTCATCTCATTTTGGCCTGTGGATAGCATATTGAGGAGCCTTATCGTGAAAATGGTTGTGACGCAACAGGATGACGTTAGTAAGGGCAATGCCTGTGAGCCGACTTCCCATACCTGGCATGATCGGTTAGATCAAGAAATTCGAGGCCTGATCGAGCAAAGCAATTTCTCTCTTCTCAATGAAAATGCCAATAAAGACAGTAAGGTCATTCCAACCCAACGTGATTTATTGGCTGGAATTGTTGCCCGACAATATGCCAGGCAGCATATGCTGCCACATGATGTGACGCAGGCACACGATAAAGGAGAAATCCACTATCATGATCTGGATTACTCCCCGTTTTTTCCTATGTTCAACTGTATGCTGATCGATTTGCAGGGTATGCTGACTAACGGCTTTAAAATGGGCAATGCGGAAATTGAACCGCCCAAATCCATTTCTACCGCCACTGCGGTCACCGCCCAAATCATCGCACAAGTTGCCAGCCACATTTATGGCGGCACAACCATTAATCGCATTGATGAAGTCCTCGCCCCTTTTGTGAAGGCCAGTTATGACAAGCATCTGGCCATTGCCAAAGAGTGGAATATTGCCGATCCTGTTGCCTATGCAGAAGCCCGCACGGAAAAAGAGTGTTATGATGCCTTCCAGTCTCTGGAATATGAAGTCAATACGCTGCATACCGCCAATGGACAAACGCCGTTTGTCACTTTCGGTTTCGGATTGGGAACGACCAACGAAGCCCGCCTGATTCAAATCTCAATTCTGCGCAACCGCATTACGGGGTTGGGAAAAAACCGTAAAACCGCCGTCTTTCCCAAATTGGTTTTTGCCATTCGTGATGGATTGAATCACCGGTTTGGTGATCCCCACTATGACATCAAATTACTGGCTCTGGAATGTGCCAGTAAACGCATGTATCCCGATATCCTCAATTATGATCAAGTGATCAAAGTAACAGGATCATTTAAAACGCCAATGGGTTGCCGCAGTTTTCTCAGCGTGTATGAGGAAAATGGCCAACAAATTCACGAAGGACGTAACAATTTGGGCGTTATCAGCCTGAACCTTCCCCGCATTGCTCTTGAAGCTAAGGGTAATGAAGCTGATTTTTGGCAAATTTTGGATCAACGCTTGTCACTCGCCAAAAAAGCACTGATGACCCGAATTTCTCGCCTCGAAAATACCAAAGCGCGTGTTGCCCCGATCCTCTATATGGAAGGTGCCTGTGGTGTACGCCTGAAAGCAGATGACAATATTGCCGATATTTTCAAACAGGGTCGTGCTTCTATTTCGTTGGGCTATATCGGCATTCATGAAACAATAAATGCGTTATATGGTAATCACATTCACCTGTTTGATGATAAACAGCGCCAGCTAAAAGCCATCTCTATTGTTAAACGCTTACGTAACGCCGTCGATCAGTGGAAGCAGGAGACAGGTTATGGCTTTAGTTTGTACAGTACACCAAGCGAGAATTTATGTGACCGCTTCTGCCGTTTGGATACCGCTGAGTTTGGCATAATCCAGGGTGTCACCGATAAGGGCTATTACACCAACAGCTTCCATCTGGATGTGGAAAAGAAGGTCAATCCCTATGATAAGCTGGATTTTGAAGCACCCTATCCACCATTAGCAAACGGTGGTTTTATTTGCTACGGCGAGTATCCCAATCTGCAACATAATTTGAAAGCATTGGAAGATGTCTGGGATTACAGTTATTCACGTGTGCCTTACTATGGCACCAATACGCCCATTGATGAGTGTTATCAATGCGGTTTCACCGGTGAGTTTGCCTGTACCAGTAAGGGATTTACCTGTCCCCAATGTGGCAATCATGATCCAGCCTATGTTTCAGTTATTCGCCGTGTTTGTGGTTACCTCGGCAGCCCTGATGCCCGCCCATTCAATGCCGGTAAGCAGGAGGAAGTGAAACGCCGCGTGAAACATCTCGGCAATGGACAAATAGGGTAATAACATGAATTATCATCAATATTATCCGGTTGATGTGGTGAATGGCCCCGGAACTCGTTGTACGCTGTTCGTATCAGGTTGTTTGCATCAATGCCGTGGCTGCTACAACCAAAGTACATGGCAAGTGGATTCAGGCCAGCCTTTTACGCAAGCAATCGAAGATCAGATCATTGTTGACCTGAAAGATCACCGTATTAAACGGCAAGGTCTGTCACTGTCTGGTGGTGATCCTCTTCATCCCCATAATGTTCCCCGCATATTGCAACTGGTTAAACGTGTACAGGAAGAATGCCCAGATAAGGATATCTGGCTATGGACAGGTTATGTTCTTAATGAATTAAGTGAGGTTCAACAAGAAGTTATCAGTTATATCCATGTAGTGGTAGATGGGAAATTTGAACAAGCGCTGTATGATCCCTCGTTAATCTGGCGAGGCAGCCATAATCAGGTTATCCATTATTTTTAACGCTGCCAATACAATTTTTTGCCAAAACCGAGGGTATTATTCACCATTTTGATTTCATTGATATTGAGCTGCCAGATTGGGGACTTTGCTGCCAAAGCAATGGGAAAACGGCGGCAATAACGTGTTCTGGCAATGGTTTCAGCTTCACCAGCCAATGGAATGACTTCACCACGAAATTGAACACCCTTGATTTGGGCGATATTGCGTGTTTGGCCGGCAACAGTGCCTGCAACGATAGGATTGTTTTGCATCATTTGGCCGTGGCGGGTATCAGATTCGGTCATAAACCAGAATGCCATGCTATCAGCATCAAAAACATAAAAACAGTTCGCACACCATAAATCCTGGGCTGAAGTAGTGCAAAGAGTAAATACATGCTGCCTGGCAAGATATTGGCTTATTATTAAAATTTCTTTATTTAAATCCATATATTTCCATACCGTTATTTTATTTAAGCCATAACAAAACACGATAGGCGCCTTATCCAGTTACGTATTCTGTATTTGACTCAATAAACCCTGAGGTTTGTATAGAAGCACTATAAATTATTTATAAATTTCGGCAACTCCATTGAGTTGATTCTGACCATGTGCAGACACAATACGGAAATAAGTTGCGCCAGCTTCATCAGCTTTTTTGGACAATATTGCGGTCAGGCTATCTAGTGTCTCTGCACCACTCACTGAAACAACCCCGATCTTTTCTCCCTTAGCAACCTGAACTTCAGTAGCAGCAAAAGAGCCGAAAGAAACCGCATTTAATGCTAAAATAGCGATAATAGTTTTTATATTTTTCATATTTTTCTCCTCTACTCATTTTTAACATGGCATTAATATCTTGTAATTGTGAGCATGTTATACGCTTGTTCAGAATATTATAATTAGCAATTATTGCTATATTTTTTCAATTTTTTTGAACAAAAACACTGACACTGGTTAATGAATAACATATAATTTTAATAAATTCATTTCGTTATATTTAAAAACCATCAAAAACTCAGCTTATAATCACACTTATCACTGAAATATGAGCTAATTTCCCACATAAATTAACTTGTTAAAATTATTAAAAATAAATAATGAATATTAAAGTACCTAACTGGTATCTCTATCTGATCAGAACACGGGATGGGAGCCTGTATACCGGAATAACGACCAATATATCCCGTCGATTTAAGCAACATACTGCCGGAAAAGGCGCAAGATACCTGAAAGGAAAAAATCCTTTGACGTTGGTCTATCAGAGTCAGATAGAGAATAAAAGCATGGCATTAACAATGGAACATCGCGTGAAAAAACTGAGTAAGCAACAAAAAGAAAGGCTAGTTATAGACCAGCCTCTCTGCATAATGACTTATTTAACAAAAATCAGTTCATCTGACTCAGGTTATGACCACAGATGAGCAAAATAGGCAGGATAAGTAACCAGACCATGACAGTTTCCCTGTGAAATATCAGCCAGAGGATAGATCAAGAAATAATCCTCACAATCAGGCCATTCGCAATGCACTTGATATTCACGAGCAAGTTTAAAACCCAAACGGCAGTAGTATTGAGGCTCCCCCAGCACTACAACCGCTCCATATCCAAACTCGTTCAAGCTATCCAGTCCTTCATAAACCAATTTTTCACCAAGCCCATGATAACGATACGGTTCCGCCACTGCCAATGGTGCCAAACCCACCCATTGATGATCTTCACCATTGATATCAACAGGCGCGAAACCGGCATAGCCAATCACATGGCCTTCATCGTCGGTCGCAACAATACCTAGTGTCAATAAACTATCTTCTCTTAGTTGATGAATTAACTCAGCTTCTGCCGATGTTTCAAAAGATTGGCGTAGCAAACGATCAATCCCCATAGCATCAACAGGAATTTCGACCCTGATTAACATGACGATAACGCGCGATCGTTCTGATCAGCGCCCTCTTTCTGTCCCACTTTGATCAATTCAGTCAAACGCAATAGACCAAAGTGAAGGATGGATGGATGGCATAGATCCCACTTTAATGGAATCCATCTGATTTTTCACATGTAGTTTCAATTCTGTATTCCCTTCATCCCATAAACGATGCTGAAAAACAATGTATCAGGAAAGAGATTAATAGAGAAAAGGAGTTGTTTACAATGTGAAATTCGATGATAAATCCCTTATTAAAAAACGTCTACAGAACGAATCGCAACAACCTTACAGACATTCAAATCCCCTGTAGCATTTGAATGATCAAATATCCCTGTTTGCTTCTTTGATAGATGTGATTTTATGGATATTACGATGAAAAGAACTGTTTAATACGCTGGATGATATAGCGAAATTCTTTATTGCGCAGCATACCAACCAAAATGCCCAGAACCATGTACATCACGCCAAGCAACAGCATCATGCCGATATCTTTGTACACATTGTGAAATGGCAATCCCATCTGGTTAACCCCTGCTATCGCTTTTGTTGCCCATGTCGAGGGCAAAGCCGATGAGATCACTCTGACCCACTCAGGCATCGCCTGAGGAGGCCAGATTGTGCCTGAAATATAGAAGATTGGCGTAGTAATAAAAGCCAGCGTTAAATAAATCATTTCCACGCTACGCAGACATTCTGTCACCAATTTACCCAATCCCAATACCGTCAACAAGAATGGGAATGTCAGTAAAAGCACGAGGTAAATCGGTGCATCCTGCCGATACCCCAATATCCACGGCCACAGGATAAAAAAGATCACCGACAGAAATAGCCAGATTGGGATCAAAGCAGATAATGTTCCTAAATAGACGGGTAACGGCGGATTACCTTTAGGCGCTTCCCGCAGGGTAATACTGACGCGAACACAAGCTACTAACAAAGAGTGTTGCAGCAGCATGACCAATAAACCAGGAAATATTATTGCAGCATAGCTGACACCCGGATTAAATAACCCAATAGTTTCACTTCGAATCGGCTGTAGCAAAGTTTTCACCTGCTCAATGCTGAAACCCGATTGCAAAAGTAATTTGCCGTTGTATTCTGACAAAAGTTGTTGATAAGCCAGTGCCAAATCCTGTTGGATCTGCCCATTGGCGAGACGATTTGTCGCATCACCATAAACCGGCACAGTGACATTCTGTCCATTCAACAGGCGTTTTTCAAAATCCACCGGCACGATGATAATGGCAAAGATTGTACGCTGTAGCATGTCACGACGGGCATCATCGAGATTACTGTAGATTTGAGGTGCCACTTTTGCCATGGAATCAATACGGCGGATCAACGTGCGGCTTGCATGGCTGTTATCCTGATCGATCACTGCAATCGGTAAATCCCACAAAGAAGGACGAATATAGACCAGACTCATCACACATAGCGAAACAATCAACAGCAACCACATGGGTTTTTCCAGCATCCCCAAAAATACATCGCGCAGGGTCTGCCAATACAACGTCCAATTTGTTTGCCCATTATTCGACATTATGCGGTTCCCTCTGAGCGATTAAGGCGCTGCCACAAGCGGTTGCGAATCAAAAAGCCACAAACCGCAGGATAGATCATCAATATTAGGCAAACATACAAAATAACCTGTAGTGACACCTCTCTCAGGAAGATATCAAACATGGCATTCAAAGCATAAGTTAATGGCTCAAGAGTAGAGATAACCCTCGCGGGCCACACCATAGAGAGTGTTGGCACAAGCATGCCAGAAAACGTCATCGCAATACTGACTAACATCCCAATCAAGGTATAGGCCGTTATTGCACTGTTGGTGAAGGTAAACAGCAATAGGCCAATACTTTGTGCCGCAATCACATAGAAAAAGCCAACAATCGGCATATACAACGGATTACCCGCTACTCTTGCTCCCGAAAAAAGAACCAGTGCCGTAATTTCCACCATCAATAGTAGTGTGAAAATCAAGGTATAAGGCGCCAATTTTCCCAACAATGCCCCGATGAAATATTTCGTCTTCAGGAGCTGCTTTCCTCTGGCCATTGTGTAGATAGTACATGTGACGACAAAAAGTTGTAATAAATGAATGGTTGCTGCAAATTGCTGATAATAAATATAACTGCCGCTGGCGTTAAACAAGCTGTCATAGGACATGGTCGCTTTAGCTAATGGAGGTAACTGCCTGCCTATTTCGGAAGCAATGATTGTGCGGTATTTTGCATTCGTTTCCGCCACCAATCCGCTGAAATCCTGAGTCGAATAGCGACCTGCGCCATAAAATAACGCATTGTAATACATACTTACCGTCGGCTGTTTCCCGCTTAGAGCATCTTTTTCAAAATTCTCAGGGATATAAAGCAGAGAGTAATCCTGCGCCCTGCGCAAACGTTCTATAGATTCTGGCAAGCTATTGTCATAAGACTTAATATTCGCATGGGGTGCAGCATCCAGGTTACGGATAAAAGTGCGTGACAGCGTACTCTGGTCATTATCCACAACCGAAACAGGCAAATTAAACAGTGTTCCTTCTGAATAATTAGCACTAATTAAGATAAACAGTAGCAAAGGAAACAACCACCCCAGCCAGTGAAAAACCGGACTATGCAGCGCAGTACTAAATTCTCGCGTAAATTCCTGTTCGAAACTGCTCCACACAGCTTTTCTATTCATCAGGCTGCCCTTATTTATACCTTACTTATTCCAGAGCCATAAGGCACTCATGCCCGGGCGTAAGCCATCAACGGGTTGCAATGGATATAACCGAACCTCAAACGTTCTCAGGTCAAAATCCCCCGTCGCTCGGGTTGCGCGTTTCGTTGCATAATCCCCCATTGGCGCGATATAACGGATTTCAGCTTCAATCTCTTTATTTCCCAGTGCAGGTACACGCAATTTAATCTTGTCGCCCTTGCGAACGTTCGCCAAAATATTTTCACGCAGGTTATAAACAAAATAAGCCTGTGAAATACGTATCAATGTCGCTAACGGGCTATTAGCATTAAAAAGTTGACCAACTTCTGCTGGCAATGGCCCGATTTCGCCATCAACAGGGGCTTTGACTTGCAGATCATCACGCTGTATTTTCAGTTCACGCAGGTTTTCTTCTGCTTCATTCAATGCCGCCTGAAACTGCTGCCTTAACTCTATGCGATCGCCATTTTTTCCTTCATCCAAATCTGCTTTGGCCCCCAGCATCTTTTGATAGGCAATATCCCGTGTGTTGCGTGCATTATCCAGAGCACTGGCAGATACATAGCCGTTGGCTGACATATTTTTGAGGCGATTAAATTCACGCTGTGCGTTTGTGTACTCAGCTTGGGCCTGGGCAAGAATAGCGTCTAAGTTTCGAATGTTCTCCTCTCGAGTCCCATGCAGGGATAATTCAAGTTTTGCCTTAGCTTGATCACGTACAGCCTGCGCTGCGGCAACTTTAGCCGCCAGTTCAGGGCTATCAAGACTCACCATCAGTTGCCCTGCTTTGACACTATCTCCTCGTTCAATATGGACCTTAATAACTCGTCCCATCGCTTTGGACGCAACAATAACTTCTGGCGCATCAACCTCTCCTTGCAACAAAAGCTCCTGACTATGGGAACGGAAAAGTACTGCCATTGCGATTAAAAAAATAATCAGTAAGATGGTGAAAAGTGTTCTTTTCTTCATTATGTTTTGCAAGCCCTAAGCGTACTATCAGATCAAAATTTTCGATAAAATTACAGCCAGCCCGATATTAGTTACCGTGTCAATTAAGGTAAACCGCATAAACTATGCCTAAATATTCTTCACTACCTAAATTTTAGCACTTCCGGGGAAAAACCCCTTGTCAGTTATAAATACTGCCATAAACCCTATTAACACCAGTAAACAAAGGTCATAGCGATATAAAACCCCATAATAATAATAGTATGATGTTCTTTAACAAATATAAAACATTTAACACATCATCATATAAAATTGAATCGTAACCATAAAAATAATTAGTTAATTAAATTTATATTAATTAAGCTAATAAAGAAAACGAATTGATCGCTATAATTCTTTTTCATTCAAGATAAGTATTGAACATAAAAAAATAATAAAGGAGCTGAAAAAGTAAATGTCAATTATGCAATAAAATTACATATTGCAATTAAAATTATAAATTATTACCTATTAATAGAATAAAAAATAAATATTATCTTTCAGTCCAAAATACTTTCAATAACCATTCATTCCCAATAAGAATTATCTGATTTTATTTTATAAAAAAACAGAAAACAAATAATGAACAAATCATATTTCCTTATGTTTTACAAGGTTCAAAAAAGCATTAAGATAATATAAAACAAAATAACAACCATTTATTTTTATTTAATAATTTAAATAAAATGGGGTTTAAATATCAAATTGATTGATATCAAAAGTTATATTGATCAAAAAATAATTTTATGCTGGAATAAAAAACCACACTTGGCATTTTCTCACTAATTACACGACTTATGGCAGGCAGTAAATAGAAAATAATATCCTGGAATGGATAGGTTTGCTGCTGGCTATCGCAGGGTATTTTTTTATTGTTACGAGTCTATAGATATGAACAAAAAATCCGATAAGCCGCGGTTACATAATCAGCAAAGTTTGGTGAAACGTGTAGCCTGGATGAACATTGTCACCCAACTTGCGTTTCCCGTTGCTAGTGTATTCACTCCCGTTATCGCTACTGCCGAAACCCATTCAGCTTTTCAAAATGAAAAATGGGAATTACCAACAGAACCTTATGTCCTGAAATCAGGGGAAACGGTCAAGATTGTCGCCAAACGTTATGGTTTAACTGTCTCTGATTTGAAAAAAATCAACCCATTGCGTACCTTTGATAAACCTTTTATCGCACTCGGCGTGGGTAGTGAGATTAACGTTCCAAAACCTCGGAACAATAAATTTTTACCTTTTAACTATTCCTCATCAGAAATCCCTTTATCAAAGCAACCCTTACCTTTATTAAAACAATCCTCATTAGATAAAGCTCCTATTAAAGAAGACAAGTCTTCTATTGACGAAAATGCTGATAATCTGTCTGAGATTTCCTCTCGCATTGGCCAGTTGCTAGCCAGTGACAACATTAAGAATAATGCAGCAAGCCAATTAAGTAGCCTGGCAATAGGGGAGGCCAATCAGAAAATTCAAAATTGGTTAGGACGCTATGGCACTGCCCGTGTACAGCTTAATATGGATAGTCATGGTCATTTGGATGACAGCCAATTTGATATATTACTGCCGCTGTATGATACCTATCACCAGATGATTTTTACACAGTTCGGCCTGCGTCATATCGATAAACGCAATACCGCCAATATTGGATTTGGACAACGTCATTTTTTTGATGATTGGATGCTGGGCTATAATGCTTTCTTTGATCACGATATCACTGGCGATAATAGCCGGCTCGGTCTTGGGGCAGAATATGCCCGCAATTACCTGAAATTAGCAGCTAACGGCTATATTCGCTTAAGTAACTGGAAAGAATCCCGCCTTTTGACCGATTATGATGAGCGCCCCGCCAATGGCTTCGATCTGAAAGTACAAGGTTATTTGCCTTCTTTACCACAACTCGGTGGTAAATTGATGTATGAGCAATACTTCGGGGATGAAGTTGGGCTTTTGAATAAAAACCATCGCCAGAAAAATCCCGCTGCCTTCACTTTCGGGGTTGATTACACGCCAGTCCCATTGCTGACTTTCGGTATTGACCGCAAACAAGATATGTCCGGTGGTGGGGAAACCCAATTCAATATCGAACTGAATTATGAAATTGGTACACCGTGGGCCAGGCAGATCGATCCAGGTGCTGTAACATTTAAGCGCTCTCTGCAAGGCAGTCGCTATGATTTAGTCGATCGCAACAACCAGATCGTTTTGGAATACCGCAAACGTGAGGTGATCTCTCTGGCAATAGATAATCTGATTATTGGTCATGCGAGAGATACCAAACCTCTCCATGTCAGTGTCAACAGCAAATATGGGTTTAAAGATATTGAGTGGGATGCAGCAGACTTTTTTGCCAATGGAGGTAAGATCCAACACCAAGGTGGCACACACTATCTGTTGACCTTACCCAAATATCAATCTCAGGGCAACAATACCTACACGGTGGGAGCCATTGCTTACGATGAACACGGTAATACATCCAAACGAGCTGAAATAAAAATACAAGTGCTTCCCGCTGTAGTTAATGCGAATAAATCCACCTTCTCAGCAAAAGACAAAGAGCTCTTAGCTGATGATCATGCCACCACCCTCCTGACATTAACCCTGAAAGATAAAGATGACAAACCCATCCGTGGAGTTGCCTCAGACATCAAATTGGTCTCAAGTGGGTTAAGTGGAAATGGCAGTGATCCCAAGATCGATAAAATGAAAGAAGTCCAACCGGGTATCTATGAATCCAGACTCACTGCCGGCGAAAAGATCGGGGTACTGAAAATCACGCCAGAAGTAGAGGGTATTGTCATCAAGCCCGTCGAAATCATGTTCGTACACCCTGATGCACCAATCGTCAGAAATTTAGCCATAACCGGCAAATTAGAGATGGGCCAGAAATTAAGTGCAACCTATACCTTTAATCCTAATCATGGCGACCCAACGGATAAATCGATCTACGTATGGGGCAATAAAGGCAATATTGACATAACCAAAGGCCATACCATAACAGAATCGGGCAAGATCCCCGACTATACATTGACACTGTCAGATGCTGGCAGGGTGAAAGAGATTGCCGTCCAGGCAAAAAATGCAATGGATCTTATCGGCAATACACAGAGCGTTGATACTAGCATGAGTGCCGATCAAGGAAACCATACCCATGATGGTGGAAAAGGTGGTACTGTCAGAGGATTAGCCGATGACATGACGATCACCGTAAGCGCTGATAAGGTTAAAAACCATGAACCGATCATACTGAAAATCAAAACGCTAAATCACAAACAGCCAGCCCAAAATGTCGCAGTCAGAGTGAACACCATCATGGCACTGAATCGTCAGAATGTTACTGAAAAAATCACAGCGTTACTGAGAGGTAAATCAGGTACGTACCAAGGTTTCACGGATGATCAAGGTATTTTGTCTATTACCGTGACCGATCCAAACGGGCTTGGCGTGAAGACAATATTATCTATCTCAGCAGACGGTATTGCGGCCCCACAAACTAAAGGTGTCATTTTTACTGTGGCAACCAGCCCAGACGTTCCCGTAGCTAATTTTTGGGGGCACATGCCTGACACCGTAGTGGCTACAAATGGCGTTGTCTTTAAGCGCCCTCGATTGCGAGCAGAGATAGCCGCAAATAACGATTATATCGAAAGTGGCGAAGAATGGCCGCGCCGTAACGCAATAGGAGCCACATGGTACTGTGAGAAAACACATGGCAAGTTGCCAACAAAAGAAGATTTGATGGCTCTGTTCCGTGCCCATCCAAACAATGCAATGTATGACCAACTTGGTTGGCCCCAGCATCGCTCTTATCGTTCTGCAACGATAGGGAAAGACGAAAAAGGAAGAGATGAACATTACGCTGTGAATATAGACGACGGATTTGAACATGTTATCAATGATAAAGTCTATGATTACGTTATCTGTGAAGAATAACACCATTTGTAAGTCATTTTCATTGTCTGGCAAAATCCGCCTCAAGAGGGGCGGATAATTTTCCTCCATTCCTATAAATACGTTATCCTGCCAACACCTATTGACGGTGTTTAATTCAACCTTTGATAATAGCGCGTAAAATTTATTTACCGTTATTAATCACACACTTTGAACATAAAATGAAAAAATATGTACGAATTTAACCTTGTGTTGTTATTACTTCAGCAGATGTGTATCTATCTGGTGATCGCCTGGCTGCTGAGTAAAACCCCTCTGTTTATTCCCCTATTGCAAGTGACTGTCCGTTTACCGCATAAGCTGATGTGTTACGTCATTTTTTCCATCTTTTGCATTATGGGCACATATTTTGGGCTGAATGTTAACGATTCAATTGCCAATACCCGCGCGATTGGGGCGGTATTGGGTGGCTTTCTCGGCGGGCCAACCGTCGGAGCAATGGTAGGATTCACTGGCGGACTGCACCGTTATTCTCTCGGTGGCATGACTGCATTTAGCTGTATGGTATCCACCATTGTAGAAGGCGTACTGGGCGGTCTGGTGCATATTTATCTGATGAAAAAAGGACAGCTCAATAAATTATTGAACCCGTGGACGGCAGCCATTGTCACTTTCCTTGCTGAATGCACTCAAATGGGGATTATCCTGCTACTTGCCAATCCTTTCAGTGAAGCACTGAGTTTGGTAAAAGATATTGCTGCCCCCATGATCATCGCCAATAGTATCGGGGCTGCCATGTTTATCCGTATCTTATTGGACAGACGCGCTATTTTCGAGAAATATACCAGCGCTTTTTCTGCTCAGGCGCTAAAAATTGCTGTTTGTACAGAGGGAATTTTACGTAAGGGATTCAATGAAGATAACAGTATGCGCGTAGCAAAAGTGATCTATCAGGAGTTAGAGATCGGGGCTGTCGCGATTACGGATAGGGAGAAATTACTAGCGTTTATTGGTATCGGTTCGGATCACCATTTACCTGGTACTCCCATTGCTGCTAAACAATCTCATCGTGCTATTGAAAATAATGAGGTCGTTTACGCCGATGGCAATGAAACACCTTACTGCTGTTCCCTTAATCCAACCTGCAAACTTGGTTCCGCTCTGGTGATCCCTTTACGAGGGGAAAACCAACAGGTTATTGGTACTATCAAACTCTATGAAGCCAAGAATCGTCTATTCAGTTCCATCAATCGCACATTAGGAGAGGGAATTGCCAGCCTGCTTTCTGCCCAAATTCTTGCCGGACAATATGAACGGAATAAACAATCTTTGCTACAATCAGAAATAAAACTCCTCCACGCGCAAGTGAATCCTCACTTTTTATTTAATGCCTTAAATACATTGCAGGCTGTTATCCGTCGGGATAGCCAGCAGGCAAGCCAGCTTGTGCAGTATCTCTCAACATTTTTCCGTAAGAATTTAAAGCGACCTGAAGATATTGCCACGTTAGAAAATGAGCTAGAGCATGTAAACGCTTACTTACAAATTGAAAAGGCCCGTTTCCGTGAGCACCTCCAAATTGTTATCGAGATACCTGAATCCTTGCGCGATGCACGGTTACCTGCCTTTTCCCTCCAACCAATGGTAGAAAATGCCATTAAACATGGCACATCACAGTTACTGGATACAGGAAGAATTACGATTAGAGCCTATCAAGAAGATCAATTGCTATTGGTAGAGATTGAAGATAATGCCGGGTTATATTGCCCCCAAAAAGTGGGAGATGAAGGTCTTGGGATGAGCTTAGTAGATAAACGTCTGCGGCTTCGTTATGGTAAACAGTATGGGGTGAGAGTTGATTGTCAACCAGAAGAATTTACCCGTGTCATTTTGTACTTACCATTAGAAAAAAACAGGCTAAAAAAGCGGCGTAAATATGAATATATTGATTGTTGACGATGAGCCATTGGCTCGTGAAAATCTACGTTGTCTGCTGGCAGAGGAAACTGACATTCAAATCATTGGAGAATGTGCCAACGCAGTCGAAGCGATTGGTGCCATCCATCGCCTGAAACCCGATGTTGTTTTCCTCGATATTCAAATGCCCCGTATTACCGGACTCGAAATGGTAGGTATGCTCGATCCAGAACATCGCCCTTACATTGTTTTCCTGACTGCATTTGATGAATATGCAGTGCAAGCCTTTGAAGAACATGCATTCGATTATTTATTGAAGCCGCTGGAAAAAGAGCGTCTGAGTAAGACACTACAACGACTGCGTTCTGGCTATCAAAAGCAAAATCTGGCAGATCTTCAACGTGAAGATGAACAACTGAAATATATTCCCTGCACCGGACATAGCCGAATCTGGCTGATGTCATTGGATGATGTTCTGTATGTCACTTCCCGCCTGAGTGGTGTATATGTTATGAACGCTAACGGGCAGGAGGGCTTTACCGAGTTGACCTTGCGGACACTGGAAACCCGTACGTCACTAACTCACTGCCATCGCCAGTATTTAGTCAACATGACTCAATTACGCGAAATTGTTTTTGGTGAAAATGGGCAGGCAGAGTTGGTACTGAGCAATGATGAACGTATTCCAGTTAGTCGTCGTTATCTGAAACCCCTTAAAGAAGAATTGGGATTAAATTGATCGCCGCTTAGGGCATAATTTTTTAACCCTACAGAAAATAAACAAAGGAAATGCCCTTATGGAAAAAGCCCTTTCTCCATTAAGAGAAAGGGCTTTATTCAATTCATCATTGCAATATTTTCAACGCAACAAGCAAGTCAATGAGAGATTAGCGTGTGCTTACACATTGCCATTGCTTTGACGGCGACGTGGCGCTTCATCGTTGCCACGACCACGGAAAGAACCACGCTCACCACCACCACGACGTTCGTTGTTAAAACGACGACCACCGTTATTGCCGAAACCGTCACGATCACGACGTGGGCCATTGCCACCGTTACCGCCGTTACCATTGCGGCCACCGCGACGCTCACGGCGTTCAAATGGTTGCGCATCACCCATTAACTGCATATTCATTGGTTTGTTCAGAATACGAGTACGGGTGAAGTGAGACAGCAACTCTCCTGGCATCCCTTTTGGCAATTCAATCGTAGAGTGGGTAGCAAACAGTTTGATATTACCGATATAACGGCTGCTGATATCACCTTCATTTGCAATTGCTCCCACAATATGGCGAACTTCCACGCCATCATCACGGCCAACTTCAATGCGATACAGTTCCATATCACCCACGTCACGACGCTCACGACGAGGACGATCACCTCTGTCACGCTCACCAAAGCCATTGCTATTGCTATTGCTATTACGACGACGGTCATCACGATCGTTGAATTCACGACGAGGACGACGCACTGGATCGGGTGGCAGAATAAGTGGGCGCTCACCTTGTGCCATTTTCAGCAGGGCTGCTGCCAGTGTTTCCATATCCAGATCATCGCCGGTTCCCAGTTTAGACAACAATGCGCGGTATTGATCCAGATCGCTGCTTTCCAGTTGATTCTGAACGTTGGTCGCAAATTTCTCCAGACGACGCTGGCTCAGAAGCTCTGCGTTTGGCAGTTCAACTTCTGGGATTGTCAGTTTCATAGTGCGTTCAACGTTACGCAGCAAACGACGTTCGCGGTTTTCAACAAACAACAGGGCACGACCCGCACGACCAGCGCGACCGGTACGGCCGATACGGTGTACATAAGATTCGGCATCCATTGGGATGTCGTAGTTAACAACCAAGCTAATGCGGTCAACATCCAAACCACGAGCAGCTACATCAGTCGCAATCAGAATGTCCAAACGGCCATCTTTCAGGCGCTCAAGTGTCTGTTCACGCAGAGCCTGGTTCATGTCACCATTCAATGCCGCAGAATTGTAGCCGTTACGCTCCAGCGTCTCTGCAACTTCCAGCGTTGCATTCTTGGTGCGCACGAAAATAATCGCAGCATCAAAATCTTCTGCTTCAAGGAAACGCACCAACGCTTCATTTTTGCGCATACCGTAAACAGACCAGTAGCTTTGGCTAATGTCAGGACGGTTTGTAACACTGCTCTGAATACGAACTTCCTGTGGATCATTCATGAAACGACGAGTGATGCGGCGGATCGCTTCTGGCATTGTCGCGGAGAACAGCGCGGTTTGATGTTCAGCAGGGATCTGGCTCATGATGTTTTCAACATCTTCGATAAAGCCCATACGCAACATTTCGTCAGCTTCATCTAATACCAAACCTTTCAGGTTGGACAGATCCAATGTTCCGCGTTTCAGATGGTCGAGTAAACGTCCCGGAGTTCCCACTACAACCTGTGGTCCCTGACGCAAGGCACGTAACTGAACGTCATAACGCTGTCCACCGTAAAGTGCAACAACATTCACATTGCGCATATGCTTGGAAAAATCTGAACATGCTTCAGCAACCTGCACCGCCAGTTCACGGGTTGGCGCTAATACAAGGATTTGTGGCGCTTTAAGTTCAGCATCAATGTTATTCAATAAAGGTAAGCTGAAAGCGGCGGTTTTACCACTGCCTGTCTGCGCCATACCCAGCACATCACGGCCGCTCAGCAGGTGTGGAATACATTGTTGTTGAATAGGAGAAGGCTTCTCATAGCCCAGATCTCCCAACGCAGAAAGGATAGGTGCCGATAAACCTAAATCAGCAAAAGAGATTTCAGTCTCAGTGGTCATGTAATGGTGCCTCATTGATCATGGCGGCCAGTCTACATAACACAGTGAAAAGAATTTCTGTCATTTTCATTTAAAATGTGAACTGGCTCAAATTATGTTATTAAACGAACAAACAAGCCCCCATCTCCAGAGATGTGGACTTTAAAATCTGTCGTGAAAATGTTCGTCAGCTATTGTTGGTTCGATTCCGATAAATCATCTTGTTTTTGGCCCAATAGCGCCAATTCCAACAATGCGTAGCGGTGCTCAACAAAGTTATGCACATTGTTAGCCACCGTCAGCTTGAATAACGCAGTTGCGCTATCCTCATCCCCCAGACTTAGGTAATGTTTACCTAAATAGAAGTCAGTTTCACTGAGATGCTCAGCGAGCGAAGTGTTATCTGTTGAATCCTGTTTTAAGCGTTCCATCAATGTTTTTTCACCGATTTTGCCTAAATAGAATTCAACAATATTCCAGCCCCATCTCCCCCGGTTCGCTTTGTCAAAATGGTGCGACAAATTAGTCATTGCAGCCTTAGGATCAATTTTATCTTCCACAAGGTACAACCACAACGAACGGAAGGGATCATTTGGATCGTCTTGATAAAACGCCTGCAGATCATCCTGCGCCAATCGATAGCGGCCACCGTAATACAGTGAAATGCCGCGATTCATTCGCGCGTAGTTGTAAGTTGGATCAAGCTCTAAAACAGAATCAAACGCTTCATAGGCAGAATCAAAATTGCCTGCCTGCGTAAAATAAATTCCCAGATAATTAAAAATTTCAGGAATATCAGGGCGGATAGACAAAGCCACTGAAAAATCATTCTGCGCCAGTGCCCTCAGCCCGAGGCTATCATACAGCACACCTCTTTCATATAAAAGCTGTGCATATTCATCTTCCGTTAGTGACCGACTCGCAAGTATTTGCTCCATGCGAGCCAGAATAACCTCTTGTTGCAATGTTGGTTGTAATGGAATAGCAATAACTTCATTTTTACGCCACCCAGTGCCGCTACATCCCACAAGGAGAAAAATAGCCGCAACATAACACCAGCGCAGAAAAGAATTCATTTCCCACTCCCGAAGTCAGACATCAATCAAAATGCCCTATTACTCCACCCACATTGTATATTTCAGGCTTCCTGCCCAAAATTGACATACTCTCATCTTTCAAACTACTGCTAAAAACAATAACCCGAAATTTATTGAGATAAACGGCGCCCTTTTTACAGGACGCCGCTCTTTACGTCAAATTTATTCTACTGATGATTCCGGTGATTGCAATTGCGCATCAGTTGTAATCACAGCTTCTTTCATGCTCAGGCGGATACGTCCCTGACGGTCAATTTCCAGCACTTTCACAGGCACTTCTTGCCCGATTTGCAAATAATCAGTGACTTTCTCTACACGTTTTTCAGCGATCTGAGAAATGTGTACTAACCCTTCTTTACCACCGCCGATAGCAACAAATGCACCAAAATCAACAATGCGAGTCACTTTACCAGCATAAATACGACCCACTTCAACTTCCGCAGTGATTTCTTCGATACGTCTGATAGCATGACGTGCTTTGTCACCGTCAGTCGCTGCAATCTTCACTGTACCATCGTCTTCAATTTCAATGGTAGTTCCTGTTTCTTCCGTCAACGCGCGGATCACAGAACCCCCTTTACCAATCACATCTTTAATTTTGTCTGGATTGATCTTGATAGTGTGGATACGTGGTGCAAATTCAGAAATATCATTACGTGGGCTATGAATTGCCTGTTCCATCACACTCAGAATGTGCAAGCGGGCACCTTTGGCCTGATTCAGAGCAATCTGCATGATTTCACGGGTAATGCCTTCGATTTTGATGTCCATCTGCAATGCGCTAATACCATCACGGCTACCCGCAACTTTAAAGTCCATGTCGCCCAGATGATCTTCGTCACCCAGAATGTCCGACAGAACAACAAAGTTTTCCCCTTCTTTCACCAGCCCCATTGCGATACCCGCAACGGCTGCCTTAATTGGCACACCTGCATCCATCAATGCCAGTGATGCACCACAGACAGAAGCCATAGAGGAAGAACCGTTGGATTCAGTGATTTCAGATACCACACGAACGGTATATGGGAATTCGTTGATGCCAGGCATCACAGCCAATACACCACGTTTCGCCAGACGGCCGTGACCAATCTCACGACGTTTTGGCGAACCGACCATGCCAGTTTCACCGACAGAATACGGAGGGAAGTTATAGTGGAACAGGAAGCGATCTGTACGCTCACCCATCAGCTCATCGATAACTTGAGCATCACGCTCTGTGCCCAGTGTTGCAGTTACCAATGCCTGAGTTTCACCACGGGTAAACAGAGATGAACCATGAGTACGTGGCAGTACACCTGTACGAACGTCAAGAGCACGAACCATGTCTTTTTCACGGCCATCAATACGTGGTTCACCACGCAAAACACGGCTACGAACAACATTTTTCTCCAGAGTAGCGAGAACTTCAAGCACTTCGGTTTCTTCCAGTTCAACGCCTTTTTCTACAGATTCTGCCAGAATAGCCGCGCTGACTTCTTCTTTGATACTATCAACCTGAGCATAACGTTCCTGCTTCTCAGTAATGCGGTAAGCATCACCCAGCCGGCTTTCAGCCAGTTCTGCAACACGATCGTGCAAAGGCTGATTAACAGGCTCTGGCGCCCAATCCCATTTTTCTTTACCCGCTTCAGCAGCCAGCGCATTGATGTTATCAATCACAATCTGTTGTTGCTCGTGACCAAACACCACGGCACCCAACATTTGCTCTTCAGTCAGCAGTTCCGCTTCGGACTCTACCATCAGTACCGCGTTATTTGTACCTGCAACGACCAAATCCAAACGGCTGTGTTTCAGCTCATCACTGGTTGGGTTCAGTACGTACTGATCGTTAATGTAACCCACACGCGCAGCACCAATTGGGCCATTGAATGGAATGCCAGACAATGCCAGTGCCGCAGAAGAGCCGATCATGGCAACGATATCAGGATTGACTTGTGGATTAACAGAAACGACTGTCGCGATGATTTGAACTTCATTCAGGAAACCTTCTGGAAACAGAGGGCGTAGAGGACGGTCGATAAGACGGGCAACTAATGTTTCACCTTCGCCCGGGCGGCCTTCGCGACGGAAAAAACTTCCCGGAATACGGCCAGCAGCGTAAGTACGCTCCTGATAGTTAACGGTCAGAGGGAAAAAATCCTGACCCGCTTTGACTTTCTTTTGACCAACAACGGTAACAAATACCGCGGTGTCATCCATATTTACCATAACGGCTGCTGTCGCTTGACGAGCCATCATGCCAGTTTCAATGGTCACAGTGTGCTGACCATACTGAAATTTACGAACAATCGGATTAAGCAAAATAATTTTCCTTTGTTAGTGCTGCCGATTTAAGAAACCAACAACAATGGATTTTCTCTTCTTGCTACACCCTCACGACTAATGACAGTGCTCACTGCTTTGAGGACTCTCATTAGCCGCGCGAGTCACTGTAGCGGAAGAGGTTCAAATTTTAAAAACAATGCAAAAAACAGTAGATTAAATTTTCCGACTCTGTTTCCTGACAATTCCGTTTCCTAGAAGAAAAGGGGCCCGATTAGGCCCCTTTCCACTGAAACTCATCGATTAGCGACGCAGTCCCAGACGCTCAATCAGAGCAGTATAGCGTGTCACATCTTTACGCTTCAGGTAGTCCAGCAGCTTACGACGCTGTGCAACCTTTCTCAGCAGACCACGACGGCTGTGGTGATCTTTTTTGTGCTCTGAAAAGTGACCTTGCAGGTGGTTGATGTCAGCAGTCAGCAGTGCGATCTGAACTTCGCTGGAACCACTGTCGTTAGCGCCGCGACCAAATTCAGCAATAATCTGCGCTTTTGCAGCAGTACTTAGAGACATAGTATAACTCCAAATATGTAATTTAAAATGACGAGTGCCGATCTCTAATTCAGCCACTCATGTACAGACGCGGTATTCTACGCTGCAAATAGGCGAAGCGCAAGACAGCACAATCACCGTCATTCTGTGCCCCAACTCAATTTACCTGCTGCAAATTCCTTGTCTGTTGCTATCATTATTCCGTTTCAACAACCAGACGGCGTGGAGCCACTAGTCCATCATCATCAATCACTGCGATGCCGATGAATTTATTTTCATCACCTTCGGTTACCCTCACCCATTCATCTGAAGCCAAATTATGTTTGCTGCGAACTGGCTGGCCTTGTTTGAAGTACGACGCAACGACAGATGTTAAGTGAATGGCAGGAAAATGAACCACAGCAGTATCCATTGGTAGCAATAATGGATCAAGCAATTCCCACGCTTCAATTTCTTGATCTTCAGCCTGTTGTTTTAACTGATATAACTGTTCCAACGTTACCATTCTTTGATTGGGATAATTGGCAACCTGCAAACGACGCAGGTAAATGACATGCGCACCACAACCCAAAAGTTCCCCTAAATCATCAATGATGGTACGAATGTAAGTTCCTTTGGAACAGTGTATTTCCAATTCCAGCTCATTCCCTTCCCAGCGAATGAATTGTAATTCATAAACAGTGATAGGACGCGCTTCACGCTCAACTTCAATCCCCTGACGGGCATATTCGTATAGCGGTTTTCCCTGATGTTTCAATGCAGAGTACATAGAGGGAACCTGCATAGTATCACCACGGAATTGATCCAATGCAGCATTGAGCTGAGATTCAGTGATTTTTACGTCTCGCTCACTGATGATTGTTCCATGTGAATCCGATGTATCTGTACGTTGCCCCAAACGAGCAATCACACGATAGCGTTTGTCAGAATCCAGCAAGAATTGGGAAAATTTGGTCGCTTCACCCAGACAAACCGGCAACATGCCTGTCGCCAATGGATCGAGTGCACCAGTATGACCCGCCTTACTAGCATTGAAAATCCGCCTGACTTTCTGTAACGCATCATTAGAGGAAATATCTTGCGGCTTATCCAGCAACAGTACACCGTGTATAGCACGGCCTTTACGACGGCGCCCCATCATTTTTCCTCATTATGATCCGCAGATGCGCGACGCTTCTCATCATTTTTAACGACGTTGCTAACCAAATTCGACATACGCATCCCTTCCACCAAAGAACTGTCATAAGAGAATGTCAGCTCAGGAATGATACGCAGGCGCATCGCTTTACCCAGCAGGGAACGAATAAAACCAGAGGCTTCGTTCAATGCTTTGATACCTTCTTTAACCATCTCTGAATCATGCCCGTCCACCAGCACATTCAGAAAGGTGACAAATACTTTGGCATAAGCCAGATCGCGGGAAACCTCAACACCAGAGACTGTCGCCATGCCGATACGGGGATCTTTGATTTCACGCTGTAAGATGATGGCAATTTCTTTTTGCATTTCCTGTGCAACGCGCTGAGTACGACTAAATTCTCTTGCCATTGTTATATCTCCTGACATTTTGGGGGGCATGAAGCCCCCCAAGAATGGAATGAATCTATTGATAAATAATGGTATTAATCGATGGAGCGTTTAATTTCAATCACTTCAAAGACTTCAATCATGTCACCAACGCGAACATCATTGTAGTTCTTCACACCGATACCACATTCCATACCATTACGGACTTCGTTAACGTCATCCTTAAAGCGACGCAAGGATTCCAATTCACCTTCGTAAATTACAACGTTATCGCGCAGTACGCGGATCGGGTTATTACGCTTGATGGAACCTTCTGTCACCATACAACCAGCAATAGCTCCAAATTTCGGTGACTTAAATACATCACGAACTTCGGCAAGCCCCATGATCTGCTGTTTGTATTCTGGTGCCAGCATACCGCTCATAGCCTGTTTGATCTCATCAATCAGGTTATAGATAACGGAGTAATAACGCAGATCCAGACTTTCGTTTTCAATGATACGACGTGCAGAAGCATCAGCACGAACGTTAAAGCCCAGAATAATGGCTTCAGATGCCGCTGCCAGCGTCGCATCAGTTTCAGTGATACCACCCACACCAGAACCGATGATTTTCACTTTAACTTCATCAGTAGACAATTTCAGCAATGAATCACTAATTGCTTCACATGTACCTTGAACATCCGTTTTCAGAACAATGTTCAGTTCAGATACCTTGCCTTCTTCTAAGTTAGCGAAGATGTTTTCCAGCTTAGCTTTATGCTGACGAGCCAATTTCACTTCACGGAATTTACCTTGACGATACAAGGCCACTTCACGCGCTTTTTTCTCGTCACGAACAACTGTCGCTTCATCACCCGCAGATGGCACATTGGACAGACCCAAAATTTCCACTGGGATAGATGGACCCGCCGAAGTCACTTCACGGCCAAGTTCGTTACGCATTGCACGGATACGACCATATTCGAAGCCACACAGAACGATATCGCCTTTGTTCAGCGTACCAGACTGAACCAGAATGGTTGCAACCGGGCCACGGCCTTTATCCAGGAAGGATTCAATGACCACACCATTTGCCATACCGGTGCGTACCGCTTTCAGTTCAAGGACTTCAGACTGAAGCAAAATAGCTTCCAGCAATTCATCAATACCAATACCAGCTTTGGCAGACACATTGATGAACTGGTTTTCACCGCCCCACTCTTCTGAAATGATACCGTATTGCGACAATTCATTCTTCACGCGATCTGGATCAGCTTCTGGCTTATCGATCTTGTTCACAGCAACAACAACCGGTACGTTGGCCGCTTTAGCGTGCTGAATAGCTTCGATGGTCTGTGGCATCACACCATCATCTGCGGCTACAACCAGAACAACGATATCTGTTGCTTTCGCACCACGTGCACGCATGGAGGTAAACGCAGCATGGCCTGGGGTATCCAAGAAGGTGATCATGCCTTTTTCAGTTTTCACATGATACGCACCAATGTGCTGGGTAATACCACCCGCCTCTCCAGAAGCCACTTTAGTGGAACGGATATAGTCCAGCAGAGAGGTTTTACCGTGGTCAACGTGCCCCATGATGGTGACAACGGGTGCACGAGGTTCTGCCTGGGTTTCGCCCGTATCACGATCGCTCATCAGCGCTTCTTCCAGTTCGTTTTCACGACGCAGGATAACTTTATGCCCCATTTCTTCGGCAACCAGTTGTGCTGTTTCTTGATCGATCACTTGGTTGATGGTTACCATTGCGCCCATGTTCATCATGGTCTTAATGACCTGAGCACCTTTAACGGCCATTTTGTTAGCCAATTCTGCAACAGTAATTGTCTCACCAATCACAACGTCACGGTTAACCGCAGCTACAGGTTTTGTGAAGCTCTGCTGTAAAGTGCTAGGCTTACGTTGTTTACCTTTGGTACGCCCCACAGCGCGCGCTTCTTCGCGATCAGCTTTCGATTCAGAATGTTTGTTATTCTTTTTCTGGCGGGATTTACCGCCACGGGAGCGGGAACGACGATCGCCTTCTACTTTGGCGTCATTTTCATCTTCCGCATCACGAGCATAGCGGGAAGTGGTTATGTGGTAGTCACTACTGTCACTGTTCTCAGAGTCATAAGACCATTTGTCTTGGTTCTCTTCTGCCATTCGACGCGCTTCTTCTGCAACACGTTTCGCTTCTTCCTCCACCTTACGGCGCATTTCTTCTTCAGCTTTACGTTTTAAATTTGCAGCTTCAGCTTCACGACGCGCTTTTTCATTTAGCGCGGCAGAATGATTCTGAACTGATTTTTGATTGTTTTCGGTATGTTGCTTAGTCACTTTTTCTTTTTCCGCCGCCTCACGCTGAGACAGTTTAGCCTCTTCACGTTTGGCTTTTTCTTCTGCTTCACGTCGAGCGCTCTCTTCAGCTTCACGTTTAGCTTGCTCTTCCGCGAGTTTTTTCGCTTCAGCCTCAAGCCGCGCCTTCTCTTCTGCCTCGCGCCGAGCCTGCTCTTCCGCTTCACGCTTTGCCTGCTCTTCCGCTTTACCTTGTTCAATAGCATCGCGGTTTACATATGTGCGTTTTTTGCGGACTTCAATCGCTACCGATTTACTTTTGCCACCGGTGCTAGGAACGTTCAGTGTACTGCGTGTTTTACGCTGTAGTGTCAATTTACCTGGCTGACCGCCAGAACCGCCTTGTTCGCGGTTAAGGTGGGCCAGCAAAGCTTCTTTTTCTTTCTGGGAAACAGAGTCAGTTGCGGTTTTCTGAATGCCAGCATCAGCAAATTGCTGGATTAGACGTTCCACCGATGTCTGGATCTCTTCTGCCAGTATTTTTACGGTTACCTCTGTCATTCTGTTCCTTCCTGCTACAGTTTATTTATGCATCATCGCCAAACCAACAGATATTTCGGGCTGCCATAATGAGTTCTCCTGCTTTCTCATCATTCAGTCCTTCGATATCAGATAAGTCGTCGATACCCTGCTCGGCAAGATCTTCCAGAGTGCAGATGCCACGGGCAGCCAG